>MHPU01000016.1:10876-18184 GCA_001820485.1 Candidatus Staskawiczbacteria bacterium RIFOXYD1_FULL_32_13 | reverse complement strand
GTTATACTTTTATATTATTTTAATTTTTCTAAAACTAAATTCTTAATTCTCTTTGCTGACTCGTAAGCTTTTTCTGCCATTTCCCAACTAAATGATTCTGCTAAAATATCTTCTGAATATCTAGTTTCAATATAGTATGGTTCGATGAGAATAATTTCTTCTTCTATCTCCTTTAAAATATCTGGAGAATACTTACTTATTAAAGTTAATAATTTTATCAAACTATGAATCCTGGGATAATTATTTTCGTAAAAAATTAAAAGCGCTTTCAGATACTTTTCCGCCATCTGTTGAGATAGAAAACAAGTCAAAGATGGTTCACCATCTTTATGTTTTAGAATCGACACAATGTTAAGCTCGTCATTATCAGCTCTTTTAATCCACTCTAAAACTATTTCTTTATTATTTTGCATATAAAAGTTTGCCTTCGTTAATTATTTTCATAACAAAAGGATCGTTCAACTTTTTTCTTCTCTCTAATTGATCTGGAGTATAGACCAAAACATCAACTGCCCCACCAATATTAAAAATGATTCTATATACATCCCTCACTCTATCAAAAGGATTCCTGTTTGTATCTTTAATAACGAACAAATCAAAATCAGAATCCTTTGTTGGATTTCCCCAAGCAAAAGAACCAAAAAGATAAATTTTTTCTGGCTGGTATTTTTCAACAATCACATCAGTAATTTTTTTAATTTCATTTTCTTTTATCATATGTAATTATGCTTTTATTATATTACGATTTCTCTAACAAATCAAATTTCCTTATTTTACGCTTTTTCATTTGACAATTTTTATTTATTTTGCTATTATTTTTGTAGTGTTCAATCCTAAATTTGGGTCTTCTACAAGGGAGAACAATTATGAAATGGCGGACATCATTTCTTCGAGCAGACACCAGAGAGGACTTAATTGCACTTCTCAACGAGCTTGGTGCAGAACCAATACAGTTCGTGGAAATCGTTGATCGAGTCAGCGGATGTGTCATACAGTACGGGGTTTGGACAAAACAAGAAGTTTCCGAGACTTCGGAATTGTCGAGAAGAAAACAAACTGCCTTGAGAATTCTTCGAACCGACGACGGCACCCCGATAGCAGACAAAATCGAGATGGCAATAAATGCTCTTGAGCTTCCCGAGCCACCAGAAACTCCGCCAAACGACTTCGAGCCAGGCGAGATCGAAGAAGACTTGACAATCCTGGGATTTGCAACTCATCGATAGATCGTTGTATGTCGCCGATTCGGCAAGGGCACGGACTTTAGAAGTTCGTGCCGTTTTTTTTATTGTCTTTTGCCGTCAATAATTTCTTGAGCAATATTTGTAGGTACTTGTTCGTATTTATTAAATTCCATTGTAAAACTAGCTCTACCTTCTGTTAAGGATCTTAATGATGTTGCATATCCAAAAGTTTCTGATAATGGGACCATTGCATCAATTACTTTCATTCCAACTCTTTCTGATGTTTCTTCAATTTTTCCACGCCTTGAACTTAAATCAGAAATTACTTGTCCAAAAAAGTTTTCTGGAGTTACAATTTCCATTTTCATTACAGGCTCTAAAATAACAAGTTTAGCTTTCTTACAAGCATCTTGAAAAGCCAGGGATCCAGCAATTTTAAAAGCAAATTCAGAAGAGTCAACATCATGATAGCTTCCATCATAAAGTGTAACCTGCACATCAACCACAGGATAACCAGCTAAAATTCCTTTATCCATAGATTCTACAACTCCCTTTTCTACAGGTTTAATAAATTCTTTTGGAATTGCCCCCCCCTTAATTTCGTCAATAAATTCAAAGCCTTTTCCACGCTCTAATGGAGCTACTTTTAAGTACACATGACCATATTGTCCTTTTCCACCAGATTGCCTTACATATTTATTTTCTGCTTGGCCCTCCCCTACAATTGTTTCGCGAAATGCAACTTGTGGTTTTCCATAATTTGCATCAACATTAAATTCTCTTCTTAATCGGTCAGCAATAATATCTAGGTGGAGCTCCCCCATTCCAGAAATAATTGTTTCTCCAGTTTCTTGATCTTCTTTAATTCTAAAAGTTGGATCTTCTTGAGTAAGTTTTCTAATAGACATTATAAGTTTTTCTTGATCAGCTTTTGTTTTTGGCTCAACTCTAATTCCAATAACTGGTTCTGGGAATACAATTTTTTCAAGCATTACAGGATGATCTTTGTCGCACAATGTGTGACCTGTACTTGTTGCTTTAAGCCCTACAGTAGCTCCAATTTCTCCTGAATATAAAACATCAAGCTCTTGTCTTTCATCTGCATGCATTCTTAAAATTCTGGAAATTCTTTCTTGTTCTCCAGTATTAGCATTAAGCACATACGTTCCTTTTTCCAGTTTTCCAGAATAAATTCTAAAATATGTTAAAGTTCCCACAAAAGGATCTGTAGCAATTTTAAACACCAAAGATGAAAATGGCTCTGCATCATCTGGCTTTCTTTCTATTATTTTTGATTCATCTTTTATATCAATTCCCTTCTCACTTGCCAAATCAATTGGGCTTGGCAAAAGTTCTACAACTGCATCCAAAACTGTTTGAACTCCCTTGTTTTTTAAAGCACTTCCACAAAGCACTGGGACTAATCTATACTCTAAAACGCATTTCCTAAGGACATTTTTCAATTCCTCAGTTGAAATTTCTTTTCCTTCTAAAAACTTTTCAGTCAAAACCTCATCTTCTCCAGCAATTCGCTCTACCATTTTTTTATGCCACGCATCTGCTTCTGCTTTAAATTCTTCTGGAATATCTTTTTCTACAACAGTTGTTCCTTTCTCTCCTTCAAAATACAAAGCTTTCATTTTAAGCAAATCAACAACTCCAGATAATTTTTCTTCTGTTCCCATTGGAAAAGATATTGCTACAGCTTTATTGGTTAATTTATCTAAAATAGACTGAAAACTTTTATCAAAACTAGCTCCCATTCTATCTAATTTATTAATAAAACAAATTCTTGGAACTTCATATTTATCAGCTTGACGCCATACTGTTTCAGATTGTGGTTCTACTCCAGCTACTCCATCAAATACAACAACAGCTCCATCCAGCACTCTTAAAGATCTTTGTACTTCTGCTGTAAAATCAATGTGGCCCGGAGTATCAATTAAGTTTATTTGATGCTCTTTCCAAAACATTGTAGTAGCAGCTGAAGTAATGGTAATTCCTCTTTCTCTTTCTTGCACCATCCAATCCATAACTGCTTCTCCTTCGTGCACTTCTCCAATTTTATGAGAAACTCCTGTATAAAAAAGCAATCTTTCAGAGAAAGTTGTTTTGCCAGCATCAATGTGAGCAATGATACCGATATTTCTTAATGTATTTAAAGGATGTTGTCTTTGCATTTTTAAAAACAGATTTCCACAGATTTATAACAGATTTCCACAGATCATAAATTATTTAATTTTTATCTGTGATATGTGTTTATCTGTTTATTATCTGTGCTTATCTGTCACTTTACTTGACTTTTATTTTAATTTTTTGTATTATATTTTATTGTGTTAGATCGTTTCTTGTCTCTTTTCCTTGGAGGGCTTTCAGAAATGGATGAAAATTTGCAGGTCGAAGTAGCGGTGATGAGTGCTCATGCACTTATTGGCGCTCTTGCCTACGGCGAAAGCGATAAGGTCAACCGCCACCTTAATGAAGGACGTTTGATCGAAAAAATCATCGTGGTATTCGCGCCGACCGAACCGGCCAGCGAACCACCATCGCCCGGACAGGTTCCGGAACTCAAAGTGCATTTTTACGATGCACATCCACGCGACTAGCCGATATGGCTTCCCGGCTCCGTACTAAATTACGACACTCGTCGTAGTTAGTACGGGGCTTTTTTTAAGGGAGCGAAGCGAACACTTACGTCACAACACATTGCGACGTTCTTTTTTTCTAGCGAGCGAAGTGAGCAAAAGCTTTGTTGGCTTCGGCCATTCTATGAGTATCTGCCTTCTTTTTAATTGCATTTCCTTGGTTATTGGTACAATCAATTAATTCTTGAGCTAATTTTTCTGCCATTGGCTTACCTTTTTTTGCTCTTGCTCCATCTAAAATCCATTTTGTAGCTAAAGCTAATCTTCTTTCGCCTCTTACTTCCATTGGTACTTGATAAGTAGCACCTCCAACTCTTTTTGGTTTTACCTCCAATATTGGAGCTGCATTTTCAATAGCTAATCTAAAAATTTCAATTGGCTCTTTTTGAGTTTTTTCTTTTATTATATCAAAAGCTGAATACACAATTTTTTGTGCAATAGTTTTTTTACCTTGTTTCATTACCTTATTTATAAAAATAGCAACAGCTACATCATTATAAACTGCATCTGGTAATACTTCGTGTTTTTTATAAGCTCTTCTCATATATTTATTTTAAAAAATTAATATTGAAGCGAAGAAAATAAATTTTCAGCATGTTTCTGGACACGAAGTGCCAGACCAAGCGAGTTTATTTCGCGAAGCGAAATACACGAGCGGTGCAGAAAATTATTTTCTGAGCTAAATTTTGAAAGTTTATTTGCCGAGCGAAATTATTAAAATTATTTTCTGAGCAAATTATTATTTAGCTTTTTTGGTTCCATACTTACTTCTCTCTTGTTTTCTATTTTCAACCCCTTGAGTATCAAGCACCCCTCTTACAATATGGTACCTTACTCCAGGTAAATCTTTAACTCTTCCACCCCTAATCATAACAACTGAGTGCTCTTGCAAATTATGTCCTTCTCCTGGAATATAAGCTGTAACTTCCATGCCATTAGATAATTTCACTCTAGCTACTTTTCTTAAAGCAGAGTTTGGTTTTTTTGGTGTTTGGGTAAATACTTTAACACATACCCCTCTTTTAAAAGGAGAAAAATATCTTGATGGTCTATTTTTTAAAACATTAAAACCAAACTGCAAAGCAGCTGTCTTCTTTCTTTTCTTTACTGATTTTCTATTATTTTTAATTAATTGATGTATTGTTGGCACAGTAACGAATTTTCAATTTACAATTTACAATAAATGCATCAATGAAACATTGAAAAATTCAATGAAAATTAAAAATTGATAATTGATAATTTAAAACGTATTGTCAGTTTAGCAAATAATTTTATCTATGTCAACATTAATAATGAATTAACAACGAATTAAATATAAATTATCACAAATTATCACAAAAACTATTCTCAAAAGCGACGATCGTTGCATTTAGGAATAGCAACTGACATTAAGCAATTTTAAAATATTCTCGCAAATCTGCATCATCTGAAATTTTTTCAATTTTAAATATTCTTATATTATCTCCCAAATCTTTTAACCATAATTTCAATAAAATAGATAATTCTTTCTCTATATCATATGGCGTAACCCAAATACTTTTCTGAACCTCTATAAAATGCATTGCTTTTAATTCTCTTCTTAATAGATCCCTTGCTTGCCTTTTCTTCTCTGGAATATCAAATGCAACTGCCCACCAAAATCCTTTCCATCCCGCCTCTTTATTTAGTTTTTCTTCTAAAATATTCTTTATAATTTTTACTCGACCTTTTGGTGTTACATAAATCTTATTATCTTTTTCTTCAAAATATGGACTTCTTCTAAAATAGTGCATTTGCTCAGAATAATATATATCATGATTACTATAACTAGTTTTTTTGATTATAGCTTTTGGATCAATAACTAAAGTTACAGTTAGATCTAAAATACCCAAAGAAACATCTTTCAAATAATCAAAAACTATTTTAGAAAAACCAATTTTTTTAATTTTTTTATTTCTAATTAGCTTTTTTTGCATTTTAACTATTATTTCTACTATTCTCAAAAACGACGATCGTTACATTTAGGAATAGTAATTGTTTTAGGTTATTAATATAATTTTTTATTTGACAAATATTTTGTATTTTGCTATGATTTTTGTAGTATCAATTACGCACCTTAACATTCCACAAGGAGATTTAACGTGAGAATCCCGAGAGCTCAAGCAATCAGAAATTTAAAATTTACCTTGATTCGTCGCCGTGATGCCCTGCGGAGTGCTCTGGCAAAAGACATGGATCTACTACAAGAGCCAAGAAACAACGGTGTTGGAAATGTGGTTGATATTGCTATCGATGTCACACAAGACGACATCAGTTCTCAGTTGGCAGAGGTCGAGAGCCGTGAGCTAACGAACATCGAGACCGCGCTGGAGCGAATTCGCGACGGCAATTACGGCAACTGTGAACAGTGCGAAGAGGCAATCCCGCTGGCACGCCTTCAAACCCTGCCCTACGTCACGCTATGTATTGGTTGCCAGCGCGAGGCCGAAAAAAACGACTCGCGACGCAGGCTTCCCGACTGGAGGTTCGTTGGAGAAGAGGACGTACTTTGAATATATCCTCAACGAGCAAAGCTCGGCTACTACAACGCGTGTAGCCGGGCTCTTTTTTTAAATACCAATAATTATTCTTGAAAATAAATTTACAAAATATCCTATAACTGTTGGTCCGCCAAAAAATAAGAAAAATACTAATATAACTGTACCATATTGTTGCAAAAACATTTTTACTTTAAAAAGACTATCTGGCAGGAAGTGAAACAAAATCCAAGATCCATCTAATGGTGGAATAGGAACTAAATTAAAAAATGCAAGCACTAGATTTAAATTAACTATAATTCCAAAAAATTCTATTAAATTTAATGGCAAAATTCCATAGAAAAATCTTATTATTAAACCAAAAATTACAGCAATTGCAAAATTAGTAAGTGGACCTACAATAGAAACTTTAAATTCGCCCCATTTTTGATCGCGAAAATTATATGGATTTATTGGTACTGGCTTTGCCCAACCAATTAAAATAGGTACATTTGTTATAAATAAAAGTAATGGCAAAATTACAGATCCAAAAGGATCTAAATGTTTTATTGGATTAAATGTTAATCTACCTTCATATTTTGCAGTTGGGTCTCCCAAAGAAAAAGCCATATAGCCGTGCGCTAATTCGTGCAAAATAACTGAAAATATTAAAATAATAAAATAAAATATAACTATTATGGGTTCCATACAAATTTATAATATCAGAGTATTGCAAAAAAGTAAAATATCTGATACAATAATGTTATTGAAATTCACTATTTAGAATTAATACTTAAAAATATGGAAAAAATTTGTAAAATTTGTGAAAAGAAATCATCAATGGGAGTTACCCTTGTTAAATTAAGAGGAAAATACAATCCAACTTCTAAAGTTAGAAAATATCCTAATTTACAATGGGTTCGATTACCTTCTGGTAAGGATACCGGCAAAAGAGTATTAGCCTGCACTAAATGTATTAAAAGA
>MHPU01000016.1:0-10865 GCA_001820485.1 Candidatus Staskawiczbacteria bacterium RIFOXYD1_FULL_32_13 | reverse complement strand
TTTTTTATTTATTTAATTATTATTTTTTTCCGATGCCTCATCTTCTACTGGTAATTGAGCTGGAATATCCTCTTTAATTCCATATAGTGCTTCTTTACCATTATTAAGGTTTTCTAATACTTTTTTAACTTCTTGATTTTCTGGATTTATTTTTAAAACTTGTTTTATATTATCTATTGCTTTACTATTTTGTCCTAAAGCTGAATATGTTAATCCTAAGAAATACAAAGCATTTGAATATTTTGCATCTAATGTTATTGCTCTTTCTAATTCAAGTTGTGCATTTTTATAATCTTTTCCCTGATAGTATAGTAAACCTATTTGGAAAGATAAACCAACATCATTTGGTGAATACTTTTTAGCTTCTTGCAAAGCTGGCATAACTTGATCTGCCTTACCTTGAGCTTGCAAAACCATTGCTAATTGAAAACGAGCAGAAGCATAATCAGATTTTAGTTTAATAGCTTTATCAAATTGTTCTTTAGCTAATGATAAATCTATTTTTTTCGCAGATTCTGAATCTTTATCTATTCCATAAGCTTTTGATAGTAAAATAATTCCTTTTTGAGTTACATAATAAGGATTTGCTGGATCAAGCAACGAAGCTTCTTCGTAACTTTTAATTGCCCAATCTTCAGATTCTGGAACAATTCCAATTAAATTTTGATAAATAAAACCTCTAATTGACCAATTAGAAACATTTTTAGGATTTGCCTCAGTTGCAATTTTTACTGAATTAATTGTATTACCAATCAAAGCTTGAAATTTTTCTTTCTCTACATCTAACAATTCCTTCCTACTAACTAAATCAGAAATTTCTGATAAATATGCTTGAGACAGATTAGTTAAATATATATCAGAGTTTGGATTTTGCATAACAGCTTTTTCAAGATTCTTTAAACCTTCAATTTTATTTCCTTTAGCATAAGCCATAATTCCTTTATTAAAATCTACTTCAGCTATATATCTTTGACCCTTTAAAATAACTATTCCAAGACCGAAAATAAATATTAAAGTAAATATAAGAGTAACCCCTAAAGTTAAAAAAGATGATGGTAAAAGATTATATTCTTCTTTATTGGAAATTATGCCAATAAAACAAGCTATTAAAAAGAAAAATAAAAAATCTAAAGAAAAACTTGAATTAAAAATAAAGTAAGATATTGACTGAACTAAAAAAGATATGAAAATTCCTGCAATAACGATCTTTAAAGCTACATCTGACTTGTCTTGTGATTTTGTTTTTAATTCATCAATGCCTTTAGTTATAAACATTGCCCCATAAAAAATTACAATTACCATTAAAGCTAAAAGTGATGCAAACCCAAGGATTCCTGTTGTAGCTAAAACTGTTAGAACTTTTGAAGCCCCTCCATCAAATCGTAAATTCCATAATTGACTTTGATTGAATTCTGTTTTTTTATATTTTGAAAAATCAAAAATAAAAGTTCCAGGACCAGATCCTAAAATAGGTTTATCCTTTATAGTTTTTAAGGCAATATCCATTGTAGAAGATTGATTTAAATATACTTCCAATGGTCTTTGCGGAATAGAAATTTTAGGATTTACAATTATAAAAAATAATGCAAGTACAAAGAAAAATATTGGAATAGACAGCCATCTTAAATCAAATAAATTTCTTTTAAACATTCCGAACGCAACTATCAACGCACAACTTATCAAAACAATCCACCAAACGAATATAAAATTAATCAATAAAAGTGAAATAGCAGTAATCACAATACCTACTCCAAAAATAATCCTAAGCCATTTTTCCTTAACAGTAACCACAAAAACAGTTAGCAAAGGAAGCAAAATTGCCAAAATATTTCCAAAATTTCCCACAGAA
The DNA here is from genome assembly GCA_001820485.1 of Candidatus Staskawiczbacteria bacterium RIFOXYD1_FULL_32_13. GTDB lineage: Bacteria > Patescibacteriota > Minisyncoccia > Minisyncoccales > Staskawiczbacteraceae > XYB1-FULL-32-11. The sequence continues at coordinate 9,016 of MHPU01000016.1, read as the reverse complement.
CCAAAAGTGTTGAAACTTCCAGTTTTGGTAAAATTTAATGGCACAATAAATAAACCAAGCAATTGAAGTATTCCAAATAAAGTAGCAAGCAAACAAGATAACAAAAATATTGTCATTGAAATTAGAATTTCTTTTTTAGAGAAAATATTTGATACTATAAAATAAAATAAACACAAACAAGTTATAGTAAGTAAACTTTCAACAGTTATTCTTGGCCACCCCCAAAAACTGCCATATTTATCTTGAGAAAATATTGTTGAAGCTAAATAAACTAAAAATAAAACACTAACTGCAACGTGGGTCTTGTTTAAATTTGCAGAAAATTTGCCAGAGATTAGAATTTTTACCATTTGAGCAAAAAGTGCTACAAACACTAAAATAACCATTAAGGCTTGCTTATTAAAATCCAAAACTTCTGAAGTTATTGGAATAAATAAAACTGGAACTAAGGCAACCAAAACATAAATACTATATTTTGAAATTGCTTCACAAACTTTTAAAACTCTTGAAAATTCTTTGACCATATTTTTATTATTTAATTATATTTATTTAAATATTAGTTTATTATATATTGTATAAAATTTATTTGCAATAATAAAAAACACCACAAATTTGTGATGGTTTTTATAATCCAGCCAAGCCACAAAGTGGCCCAAAAGATTCTAAAAATCTAAGTGGGTTATCGCATACTCAGGCCACGGCCAAAGTAAATATTGAAATCCCATAAATAAATGATATACAGAATCATTTGTAAGGCTAGATTAATTTAATTATACAGCAAACAAAAACCGAGTCAACCCTTCACCATTTATAGTAAAGGGTCAAGCTCGGTTTTTGCCCTGAGCGAAGTCGAAGGGTTATTCTTTTATCTTTTTTTTCATTTCAGCTAACATTTCTGAAGCTACATCTTTTCCCCCTAAACCTATTGCTAATCCCACCCCCAATGCCAAAGCTCCAATTACACCATAAACAATTCCAGTATAAAGAGTTTTGATTAAAAGTGATGTTGGTAATAATTGATCTAAAATCAAGAAGATTGTAAAAATCCAAATTGCCCATTTTACAATTGATGAAGCTAAATACCCATAGCCCACCTTCATTCTTTCAACTGTAACTCTAACAATTTTTTCAATTATATCAGAAATGATAACAGCAACAATAAATACTAAAATTGCCACAATCACTCTTGGGATATAATCTAAAACATTTGTTAAAAATCCAGCAAACTCTGTAAGTTTTAAAATATCTACAGCAATGAGCAGAGAGACTACAACAAAAACCCACTTTACAATTGCACCAATAAAACCAGAAGGATCTGCATCTATTTCAGCTCTCTGTAGAGCTTTTTTCCAACCTTCTTTTTCAAATATTCTATTAAACTTAACTGATTTTAAAACCTCTGTTACTAATTTTCCAATTCCAACAGAAATTAAATAACCAATTACAAACACAATTATTGCTAATATTAAATTAGCAACTACAGCTACTAAACCTTGTAAAAAAGGCTGCAATATTAACATAAATGAATCATAATCCATAATTTTATTTTTTTATTAGAAATTAATAATAAACAACAAAGAATTTCGACCTTTGTGGTTTTTGAGACTTCGAATCTCTCAAAAGCCAAATATTATATAATTATCAAACAATAATAAAAATAAATCAATAGCTACCTGTGGATAATTTATATTTTGTTATTTTTAATTTTTTCGCGAATTTCTTCTACAAAAGTATTAAAAAAATATAAGTTATGAAAAGTTATTAATTTTAAGGCTGTTATTTCCTTAGCTCTAAGTAAATGACAAATATAATTTTTCTTATAATTTAAACAAACAGGACAAATACAACCCTTGTCCAACGGCTCTTTACTTTTTAAATAATTTGCCTTATTTAAATCTAATTCTCCCTGCGATGTAAAGACAATTCCACGCCTTGCATAATGTGTTGGAACTGTACAATCAAAGGTATCAACTCCGGTTTTAATTATTTTTTCAATATCTTCTAAATATCCAATACCAAGCAAATGCCTAGGTTTTTTCTCTGGTAAATTATTAATCACCCAGGTAATCATTTTCTGCATAGTTTTTTTATCAGCTCCAAATTCCCCACCAATTCCAAACCCATCAAATGGCAAATTTCCAATAAACTTAGCTGACTCAACTCTTAAATCTTTAAATTTTCCTCCCTGCACAATACCATATAAAGCTTGTTTTGATTTCTTAACTTTAAGACAAATCTCTGCCCATGCATGAGTTTTCTCTAAAGATTTTTTTGTATATTCATAATTTGCTTGTGGGGGCGTACATTCATCAAAAGCAAAAATAATATCTGCTCCCAAATCTTCCTGAATTTTAATTGATTCTCTAGGTCCAATAAATAATTTATCTCCATTTAATGGAGATCTAAAAAACACCCCTTTATCTGTAATTTTAATTGCTTTTGGTTGGTCTCCAGTTTTTACTTCCCGCTCATCAACATTATTATTTTTAAGCAATTTTCCTACACTTAAATCTATTCCAAATCCCAGACTAAAAACCTGAAAGCCTCCAGAATCTGTCATCAAAGGTTTTGGCCAATTCATAAAACTGTGTAATTTTCCAGCATTTTCTACAAATTTTTCTCCGGGTTTTAAGTGTAAATGAAAAGTATTTGAGATTAAAATTTGTGATTTTGTTTGCACAACCTCCTCTGAAGTTAAAGTTTTAATAACAGCTTGAGTAGCCACAGGAACCAAACAAGGGGTTTCTATTACCCCATGGTCTGTTTCCAAAAAACCAAGGCGAGCATTACTTAATTTTGACTTTTTTGATATTTTAAAATTAATCATAATTAAATAAAATTTAAACTAAATTAGTTCCGCATTCCGAGCAAAACTTTTCCCCAACACCAATTTTACTGCCACACGAGGGACACCTTGCCTCTTTTATTTCACCTTTCGCATTTTTACCTTGACGCCTCATTTCCCTTCTTTTTTTGTCATCAACGCCAATTTCAACGCCACCAAATTTATTTGCTCTTTCTTGGTACGTGGCCAACTTTTTTTGTGCAATATCCTTTATATATTTTTCGATTGAAAGATTAAATTTCCTTGATATTTTTATTGCCTCCGCCCATGCATTTCTTTCCTCCGATGCATCAGAACTCAGTTGCTCAGCTTGTATCCATTTTTGACTATCAGGCAAATCTTTTTCAACATTAATTTTGTGATATAGATCAGTAGTTTCCCTTTTTAATGTATCTTTAACATGGCCTATTTCATGGAGCATCGCCACAAAATCTGAAGGAGACATAAGTTGCGACAATTCTACCCTTCTATCTTCAACTTCCTTTTTTGAAATTGAGTATTTAAAAGAATTACCATCCAAACCTCCGATAAATAATTCCACTCCATCCGGACATAATTCAGAAAAACTAACTTTTTTACCATTTACATCAAATTCCGGACCGCCTAATTGCAACATCGGATATTCCCGGTCATCGTCGTCTCTAAAAAAAACACAATCGGCATTTGTGCCAACACCAACATAAAAATCATCAGGAAAATCTCCACTATCGCCTTCTGCAGATTTAAGCTTTGCATCTATTCTGGCTGCAAATTTGTCATGATTTGGAACAACGCTAACTTCATTATTATGTTTCCCATCTTCAAAAAAGGCTCTGAAGAATTTTTTTTCCTTCTCAACAATTTCATTACCAGATTCATTTTTTTTGGTAAAATCAAAGCCACATTTTCCGCAAAAATTTACGCCAAACTTCAAAGCATTACCACACGAAGGACAAATTTTAGTAGATTCCTTACTATCAGAATAAATTCTTTCTATTTCTTCTTGGGCCAACTCCATTTGTCGAGAAGATTCCTCCTTATCCATCCTTTTTAAATATTCTACTTCTTGATTTTTTGCATCCAACTCTTCAATAGACAACTGCTCCGACTCTAATTTTTGCATGGACTGCTCACTAGATTCATAAGCTTGATCTGATTCTTCACTTTTATTTAAAATTTCTTGATTTGCCATATTATTTTTATAATTTTTTTGCTTTGGTTTTATTCTACTTTCTTATTATAAAAATTGAAAGACTTGACAAACTTACTGTAAAGAGTATAATTAAAATAACTAATAAGTCGCGCTATATATTTTTAAGTTTCAATTTTTTAAATGAAAATTACAAACTCAAGAAATATAACGACTAAAGTTTAAAAAGGTCGTTATATAAAAATAAGAAATTGCGATACAAAATATCGCAAAATAAAAATGATTTTTGACAAATTTAAAAGAAGTAATGACTCAGGTTTTGCTCCAAGACCAAAAGTTCAAGGAAACTGGAAATGTGCTGATTGTGGCACAACAATAACAGAACTTCCTTTTGAACCATCAGATGGAAAACCTGTTCATTGTAAAGATTGCTGGAAGAAAAACAGACCACAAAGAAATGATGGTTTTTCTCCAAGACCAAAAGTTCAAGGAAACTGGAAATGTTCCGATTGTGGAACAGAAATAACAGAACTTCCTTTTGAACCTGCAGCAGACAGACCAATTTATTGCAGAGATTGTTGGAAGAAAAATGCTCCAGCAAAATTTAGCAGATAATTTCTGATTAAAAAACAAAAAAGCGATTTTAAAAGATCGCTTTTTTGCTTGTTTACACGTTGTCATTGCGAGCCGAGCCCACAGGCGAAGGCGTGGCAATCCAGAGCTCGAGGCACTAACTCTAGATTGCTGTCCTAGCCGACTTTTCCGAAAAAGGCGCGACTGGTCCTCGCAATGACAGCTACTAATCTCTATACTTATTTATTTCATAACCTGCTATTCCAAATGATACAGCCACATTTAAAGATTCTTTTAAACCCGCCATTGGTAATTCTATAATTTTGTCGCATAATGACAAAACTTTTTTTGACACACCATCAACTTCATTCCCTAAAATCAAAGCTAAAGGAAATTTTGGCTTAAATTTTGTATATAAAATGCTTTTTTTATCTTGCTCCAATGCTACAATGTTTATTTTATCTTTTTTTAACTTATTAATTAATCGCCACGTTTCTTTATGGTATTCAAAAGAAATTGTTTCCTCTGCCCCTAAAGCAGTTTTTTGAGCAATCGCACCTTTTCTTTTTAAAAAATTTTCTTGAGTTTCTCCAATTGGAGCTTTTCCAGAAATTCCACACAAAAATATTTTTGTCACACCCAAAGCATCAGCAGTTCTAAAAATAGAACCAATATTTTCTAAACTACGAATATTATCACAAATCACATAAAACTCTTTCATGTGGAGTAATCACAAATATACAAATAAAAAATAATATACAAATAACTTTTACGCATTCAAAACTCTTTTATATTTCACGCCATCCTTTGTAAAATAAATTATAATTGCTAATTTGTGATTGCTAACCTTTAGATAATCTAAAACTTGTCTTATATGAACATAGCCAAATCGTGGTCTTACTTTTAACTCAACCACGACCTTGTTATCAACTAGAAAATCCAAAAAATATCTGCCGATGTTATTATCTTTATAAACTATATTTGCTAATTTTTCCCTTTCGAATGTTAGTTCCCCAATCTCAAGTTCCTTCGCAAAAGCCAATTGATAAAATTTTTCTGGCATACCAAAACCCACTTCGTTAAAAATTTTAAACGCAATACCCACTATTTTATAACTTAAATCTGGATAAATAACTTTTTCGTTATCCATATTTGTATATTTGTGTAAATTTGTATATTCGTGACTACTCCCTATAACAATCTAAATTTATTTATTATCAAACCAAAATCATATCCTAAAAATTTGGCTGCTGTTCTGCAAAAAGCCATTCTTTCTGTAAAAATTTCAAAATATTCCATAACTGGAGTAAAATTTGTATCAATCTTTAATGCTAAAGTTATCCTTTTCTTTTCTTTTTCAACTTTTATATTACTTTCTGTTGTAGCATAATTTACTCTGTCATGAATATCTTTTTTTATATCTTCTATATTTCTTTGCGAAACTCGGGACCTATCAACATCTGATTTGTCAGCCAAAACCAGAACAGCAGCAATAGCAGTTGTAAAACTCATTTCTGGTTTGTCGTGTTCTGCAATTGCTTGCATAATTTGAGCCATTTCTTTTGCCTCAAACTGATCGTGGAAAATTTGATGAAATAAAAGTCCTGCAAAATAATGGTGGTTTGTGCGCGACATAAAATTTCCCATATCATGACAAAACCCCACAATTCCACAAAGCTCAACTTCTCTTGGCAAAAGACCAATTGATTTTGCAATTTTCATAGCCCTGTCCGCCACAACTCCTGTGTGCCTTAACCCATGATTTGTATAAGACAAAGCATCCATTGCTCTATCTGTTTGATTGATAAATTCCAAAATTTGTTCATTTGCTTTTACATCTTTTAAAGTAATCATAAATTTAAATTATTAATAATAATTATTTTATTTGTATTTATTTATTTTATCATTATCCGTGTTTTATTTCTATGACATCTCCATCTTTTACAACATATTCTTTTCCTTCTGTTCTTATTTTACCGAGTTCGCGAGCCCTTGCAAAACTCCCAGCTTCCAATAAATCTTTCCAAAAAACAACTTCTGCTTTAATAAATGTTTTTTCAAAATCAGAATGAATAACTCCTCCAGCTCTTGGTGCTTTGTCTCCATTTTTTATTGTCCAAGCCCTTGTTTCATCTTCTCCTGTTGTTAAAAAAGTAATTAAATTTAAAAGCTCATAAGATTTTTTTACTAAAATATCAGTTTCAGAAAACTCTGGCAAACCCAAGCCAGTTCTTTCTTCTCTGGTTAAGCCATCTGCTTCAAACTCTTCGGCAATGTCAATTATTAAATATTGCCAATTGTTTTTATTAAAAATTTCTAAAATTTCTTTGCTTACTTCTTCATCCTTTCCATTTAATAAATAAAGCCTTGGTTTTGCAGTTAATAGCTGATAATTATTTATAATTAGCTTTTCATCATCTGTAAAATTCAAATCAGCTAAAATTTTCTCTTCAGCCAAATATTCTTTTATTTTTTTTAATACCTCCATTTCTTTAACTGCATCTCTCGCCCTGAGCGAAGCCGAAGGGTTTCCACCAGCCCTAACGTCTCCATTAAGTGCATCAATTCGTTTATTTACAGTTTCTAAATCCTTTAAAATAAGTTCCACATCTAAAATTTCTTTATCTTTTAAAGGATTTACTTCTTGTTGCGTGTTTATTATATCTTGGTTTTTGAAAGCTCTTAAAACATAAAGCACTGCATCTGTTTCTCTTATATTTGCTAAAAATTTGTTTCCCAATCCCTCACCTTCACTTGCCCCTTTTACTAGCCCCGCAATATCAACAAAATCTACCGTAGCATAAATTTTTTTAGCAGACATGGTTAATTCTGCTAATTTTTCTACTCTTTCGTCCGGAACCAAAACCACTCCAACATTTGGATCAATTGTAGCAAATGGATAATTAGCAATCAGCACCTGCTTTTTAGTTAAGGTTTTAAATAATGTGGATTTCCCAACATTTGGTAATCCCACAATTCCTATAGATAATGCCATTAGTTTTTTCTTATTTTATAATATTACTTTATTTTTTAAAAAATATCCAGTTTTAATATATAAATTAATTGCATTATGATGTAAAATTTGATATAATATAATTATTAAAGGTCGTAATATAAAAACATAATTGCTGATTTGTGATTATAAATCATAAATGGGCTACAAAAAAATGTTTAAATGTCCAACTTGTGAATTTACAAGCGAAGTTGCAGGAACATGTCCAACAGATAACGTAGAATTAGTAGAACAACCAGCAACAGAACAGCCAACACCAGAGGCAACACCAGAAACTCCAGCAGAATAATTTAAAATTATTCGGAGTTTTGCAAAAAGTTGTCTAAAAACATGTTTAACGCAAACTAAAAACCGACTTTTCCTTTTAAAGTCGGTTTTTAGTTATAATTTATTTTTCTAAGTAAGTTTCATATGAAACTGTAAGTTCTTCTCCTTTATTTATTTTTCTTAAAGTTATAAAATTTACTTCGTCTTTTGCCATTTTTACATTGGGTTTAAAAGAATCATTCATAATATAAGAAATATTCATTTCATTTAAGCCTCCCTTAGGAATATATATAGTATTATCTTTTTGAATTGTAAAAAATGCTTCTACCATTTTAAAAACTTCTTTATCTAAAAATCTTAATTCAGAAATTTTGAATTTTTGCCACCCTTGCGCTTTAGCTTTGTTAAAAGGATTTATTCCTTTAGGAATATCTTTTATTGCAAAAACTCCTACCCCATTAATCTTTGAAGTTCTTATCCTACAATAAGTGTTTTCTAAATTTTTTAAAATATCCTGCTTAGCTTTTTGCATTAAAATTAAATTTTGGATTTATTAAATAATCTTTATTAGTAAATTTTTCCAATGCCGAAATTTTGCTTAGAACTGTATTCATTATTAAGTAACTTGCAAAAATACCTACTGTAAAAAATCCTCTTTCTAGAAATACAACTGGAATTAAGGCTAACCAAATTACAGGCGTCAAACCAAAAGCATAAAGATAAATTGTAGATCCTACAGCATGAGCTGTAAAAGTAGCTCCTAAAGAATTTAAAAATAAATTTTTCTTATAAAATGTAGCTACAAATGGAATAATCCAAATCGCAGAATAAAGCCATGCTTGTCTACCAATTGGATTTAAAATAAACAAAGCAATACAAATTGGAAAAATAATTGCAATTTTTTTGCCTTTTAACCCAAAATATACTGCACCTAAAATAGCAGGTAAAAACTGAAGCAAGGCAAGCAAATCCAAATTTTGTTTATGTAGAATCAAGTTGAATAGTCGCACAATGAAAGCTGAAATACCTCCAAAAATTGGTCCCAAAAACATTCCACCAATAGGAGCAAATAATTCAAATAAAGTAAAAGATTTTGTTGATCCAATTATTTTTGCAATTGGTACCTGAAAAGCCAATAAACTTAAAACTACAAAAATAACTATAAAATATATTTTTTGTTTTTGCATAT
>MHPU01000015.1:10953-19207 GCA_001820485.1 Candidatus Staskawiczbacteria bacterium RIFOXYD1_FULL_32_13 | reverse complement strand
GATAAATTGTAATATTTAAAACACTAAAAGTCAACACAACGCTGTTATTTTATCTCAAGTACTTTTACTTTGGTTCTCTTACCATTTATCTCAAAATCAAATTCTTTGCCAACCCCTATTCCCATTAAATAAACTCCTAATGGCGATTGATAAGATAATTTATTTTTTAAAATATCTGCCTCACCAGGAGCTACCATTTCATAAATTTCTTCATCCCCACCAAACAAAACTTTTACTTTTGATCCAACTTGAATTTTATCAGAAATTTCTTTTTCATGAACAACTGCCTCATTAATTGCCCCTTCAAGCTCTGCCACACGTTGCCTAAGCCAAGCCATTTTATCGCGAGCATCATGATAAGCAGAATTTTCTTTAAGGTCGCCAAAAGCAGCTGCTTCAGCAATTAACTTTACAATTTTTTTATTCTCAACAGTTTTTAATTCTTTCAACTCGTCTTTTAGTCTTTGCAGACCCTCTTTTGTAAAATATTGTACCATATATAATCTTATTATTTATTATAAAAAAATGCAAGAAAAAAGCCGAGCAATTTGCATCGAGGGAACGTCTTTGGGAAACCCTCTTGTGATGACACGAATTACTCGGCCTTGAACTCGCCCACTAGGATTTGAACCTAGAATAACGCATTTTCAGTGCGCCGTGTTGCCAATTACACTATAGGCGATAGTAATAACCTTGAAAAAGTACAAAAGAGCAAAACTACTCAAAAAATTATGCGTGAATTTTTCATACACAATTTTCTGAGCAGTTATAATTACCCTTCGACTTCGCTCAGGGTAAGTGTTTCACCTTAGTTTCTTAAAGCTGTTTCGAATAACCGGATTTTGATGACCCGATTAACATTACTAAATTAAAATCCAAATTTAAGACTTCAATTTATGTCGACTACATAATTTTAAGTACGAAACTTAAAATTTAAAAAATATGATCCACGAGCAGCTTCCGCTACCCGTGCCTTGTTACGACTTAGCCCCTCTCATTGAATCTACCTTAACACCATTGCTGGCGCTTCGGGTATCCCCAACTCGCTTGGCTTGACGGGCGATTATCCTCTATGAATTTAGAGTTGATGTTCCCACCGTACGGGCGGATTTCCCGCATACGGCGAGCTCTAATGCATTTTTTGCTTAATTTGATACATTTTTTCTAGTCCTAAATCAGTCAGATGCTCTCCCTTTTTGATTCTACTCATTAATTCACAAAATAATTTAAAATCATTTTGTTTCGAAATAAATAGAAGTTTATTCTTTTTAAAGAAAGGAATAATTATTTTCTGCAAATCATCTCTTTTTGTTACCTCAAATCGATAACAATTTTGATGATTTTTTCTTGTATCTTTCTGAAAGTAAACATTTCCACAACCAAAATATTTCTTAAGCTCATATAAAATCTTTTTATCTTTTTCTATAAGCTTTATATAAAACCTTGGTTCAGCTTTTGTTCTTCTTTCAATTTTTTTCTGACTTTTTGGGTCTTTAATATAAACAGTAAAGCTTCCTTCACCATCTACAAGGCCAACTATATAATCAGATTTAAGCATTGTATTAGAGTGATTCCTTGGCAAAAAATTATAAATAATTTTTTGTTTAATATGAATCAGCTGACTTCTGACGCAGCGTCAATTTCATTATACACCTACAAAAATATAAGTGCAACTGCATCAGATCTCCATGGGTCAGTATATTTTCTATTCCTGACATTACAAATGAGGTTTTGGTACTATTCTTCACTATGCTCACCGCCGACCATAGCTCGAATACCTCTTTTTTTATTTGCACTGCCATTTGCTTTGAACCCTCCGGCGTTTACCTCGCGATAATTCGCCTGTTCTTTAGCTACTCTTTGCTGAGTCTTTTACAGCAAAGGAAAAGATTTTAACTTTTTAGATAATATACCTGCCACGCGCGTTTATTGTGAGTACAAGACTCAGGAACGTATTCATCGCCACATAGCTGATTGGCGATTACTAGCGATTCCAGCTTCATGAGGTCGGGTTTCAGACCTCAATCCGAACTGAGACCGGCTTTGGTGGGATTAATCTCCGCCTTGCGGCTTCGACCCATTGTACCGGCCATTGTACCATGTGTGCGGCCCAGGTCATCAAAGGGCCATGCTGATTTGGCGTCATCCTCGCCTTCCTCCCAATTATCTCGGGCAGTCCCCTGTGACATTTAAAACACAGGGCAAGGGTTGCGTTCGTTACCCGAATTAACGGTACGTCTCAAGACACGAACTGACGACAACCATGCAGCACCTGTCCAACCGGCTTGTGGCGGGCCCTAGTTTCTTAGGGCTTTCGTTTGGATTTCCAGACCTGGTAAGGTTCTTCGTTTGTTGTCGAATTAAGCCACATGATCCACCGCTTGTGTGAGTCCCCGTCTATTTCTTTGAGTTTTAGTGTTGCCACCGTACTTCCCAGGCGGGATACTTAACGCGTTAGCTTCGCCACATGAAGGGTCGACACTTCATATAGCCAGTATCCATCGTTTACAGCGTGGACTACAAGGGTATCTAATCCTTTTTGCTCCCCACGCTTTCGTCTCTCAGTGTCAGGGCCGTCCTAGCAAACTGCCTTCGCTTTTGGTGTTCCCGACGATATCAACGGATTTCACCCCTACTCCGTCGGTTCCGTTTGCCCCTAACGCCCTCTTAGCTACGCAGTATTGAAAACAGTTCAAAGGTTAAGCCGATGAAGTTTAATTTTCAACTTACGTTGCCACCTACAGACCCTTTACGCCCAATAAATCCGGGTAACGCTCGAGGATTCTGTCTTACCGCTCCTGCTGGCACAGAATTAGGATCCTCTTATTCATGGGGTACAATCACTTGCGTTTTTCCCCCATAAAAGAACTTTACACCCCGAAGGGCTTCATCATTCACGAAATGTCGCTCCGTCAGGCTTTCGCCCATTGCGGAAGATTCTCGACTGCAGCCTCCCGTAGGAGTATGGCCCGTATCGCAGTGCCATTCTTGGGGGTCGCGCTCTCACGCCCCCTATCCGTCATAGCCTTGGTAGGCTTTTACCCCACCAACTAGCTGATAGACCGCAGGCCATTCTTAAAGCGTCTTGCGACTTTACCCTTGCGGGACTATGGGAAATTACCCCGTCTTTCGACGAGCTATGCCCCACTTTAAGGTATGTACCTACGTGTTACTAAGCCGTTCGCCGGTTGCCCTTGCGGGCCCCCTTGACTTGCATGCCGGTATCCACATTTCCAGCGTTCACCCTGAGCTAGAATCAAACTCTCAAATTAACTTAATCAATTTCTTGACTAAGCAAATAGTTTTGACTTTATTCAAGTTGAACCATTTTGCACCGAGTTAAGCACTCGGTAAGCTTATTCGAAACAACTTTAAAAAACTAATATATTTCCAATTTAAACCTTACTTTTTAAATTGGCATCATTATTTTACCCAGTTAAATAAATTCTTTTGGAATTTAATTTTGCTTTAGCAAAATTATTTAACTGGGTGAATTGTCAAAATACTTTCTCAACGGACAAACAAATTTTGTTCGACGAGCGTCTTGAAAAAAACACCCGCAAAAATATTTGGTTCTCAAATACTTTTGCGGATATTTTTGTAAAACCCTAAGTTTTAAAAAATATTGATTGTTGCAACTTTTCAAATTTCAAATCTAGCAATTTAAAATTTATTTCAAATTTCAAATTGTAAATTTCAAATTAGTTTATACTATGTATTCTACTCGAAAATAATTCTATGTCAAGTCCCCTCTTTGCGTATAAGAAATATATCAAAATAATCAATCCAAGTCAATAGCTATTCTATCATCATTTCTAGCTTCACATAATCTTTGCGTTCTGCGAGGCCAACCTCTTTAAAGCCCATTCTTTTATAAAGCTTTAACACAGGATTAGAAACATTTGTTTCTGTTATAACTTTTTTAGCTCCCCATTCTTCTTTAATCCTTTCCAGCCATGTACTAGATAATTGTCTGAAAAGTTTAAGGCTTCTTGCTTCTTTTTTTACACCTATAAATCCTGCGCTCACAGTTGGAATATCTACCGCTTCTTCGCTTAACCCTCCTCCGATTAATCCAACAACATGTCCATCTTTTTCTACAACAAAACATACTTGCTTACCATCATTTATTCCATCAATTATCCTCTCTAACCTTGGAAGGAATTCTTCTCTTGTCGTACTTTTTATCGCAACTGGTGGCCTTGGCTCTTCTGTATCAATAGAATTATAAACTTCAACCAAATCATCGCAATCCTCCATCCGAGGCTCTCTAATAATCAATTCAAGTTTTTCCTTAAATTCAGAAGACAACTCTGGTTGTGTTTCAAATCTTGGTTCTGACATAAATTTATGAAATTAAAATAATTAAATCTCAAACGATAATATTTACCAATTCGCGCGAATAGTTCAAAGTAACTTAATAATGTTTTTAAAATCTGACGGTGCGGATTTAGAAAATTTATAAAACACTCGCCCATTCTTACCTTCACCTTCCAACAAATTCAAATTTTGTAAAATAATTAAATGTTTAGATGTTGATTTTATAGATATATCCAACCTATTAGAAATTTGCGTAACAGTTAAGCTCTCACCACTCAAAAGCATCTCAATTATTTTTAGCCGATTAATATTCGCTAACGCCTTAAAAATAATAACCCACTTTTTATTCATAATACCTTTTACCAATTCGCGCGAATTGGTAAGTTAATATTAATTATAAATTAGAGTAATAAAGAATATTTATTTTTTTTCATAGAAATCTATGACTCTTTTTCGGCGCTCATCTAGTGAAGCTTTGCTATTCATACCAGGACCATTAATACAACCTCCATCACAATTTAATATGTCTAAAATCTTTAACTCTGATTTACTTAAAAATTCACTTAAAGCTTTATTAGCATTATTGGGGCCAGAAATCACATCGTATTCAGCATCTGTTAATTTTTTAGTAATTCCCGAAGATTGAGCTAATCCCCCAGAAATTGGATAAAGCCTTGTATGTCCACCAATTATATCAAATTCATTTTTCTTGCTTACCCTGCGTAGCTTTAGCAGAGCACGGGGTTTAATCTTTTTAATATCAAAAACTTGTTGTAAATCTCGAAATGTAATAGCTAAAATATTTAATTCTTTTCTATCCTCATTAGCTTCAAATTTTTTCATTAAACATGGACCAATAAAAACTTTTTTAAGCCCTGGCCATTCTTTATCAACAATTTTTGCAGTAGCTGACATTGGCGAATCTATTGGAGCTAAATATTCCAACAATTGAGGATATTTGCTTTTAATAAGCCTAACAATAGTAGGACAAGGGTTGGTAATATATTTTCTATCTGGATGCAATTTTGTTAAAGCTAACAATTGACTATTAGTCATCTCAGCTCCTCTTGCCACTTCCACTACATATTTAAAACCTAATTTTTTTAACATTCTTACAATTTCTGGATAATCAAAATCCACTATGAAACTGGGCGCCAACATAGCTACCAAGTCTTTCTTATTATTATGAGTTAAATCTAATAACTCACTTGCCTCTTTTGATAAATTTTGCACATTTTCCATATTGTCTAAATGTTTTTTATTTTATAATTCTTAAATGCTTTAAATACTAAAAAAGAAATTACGCCACCGGCTAGTGCAGTTTCTAATTGATTTAAACCCATACTTGCTACGAAAATTTTAGGCACTACTTTTAAATTAAAATATAAATTTGCAGTTAAAAATAAAAACGCAAATTTTGCCAAACCTGCTACCAACACAGCAAACAAATATCTTACTGTGTCATTACTCTGGGTCCCCGCTTTCGCGGGAATGACAAAGAATTTCTCAAAAACAAGCATTAAGATAAAATTTCCCATCCAAATAAATGGTAAAAAATAAATTAAAAAAAATGTTAAAGGACCAAAAATTAATCCCCTGGCTAAAACTCCTAAACTTGGAAAAATAATTAAAGGCAACCAATATTTTTTTTGTAAAAACAAAACAGCTAAAAATAATATTGCATTTACAATTGTTCCAATTAACCACTGTGGATGTCCAAATCCAAATGGAATCATCAAAGATAAAAAAGCCACCCCAGCAAAAATAACTGTGCTTATTTTGGTTAGTGCTTTCACTTTATCTGGCGCCTCTGCTACTTGCTCTATTTCTTTTTCTTCTTCAAAAAAATATCTCATAATTTTAGTTAATTATTTTTTTATTTCTTCAACGCTTTCATAATCAAATTTATCGGCTATCTCAAGTAATTCTCCCACCCTTTTAGTATCCAATTCATACTCTTTACCTCTAAATATTAGTTTTATAGTTTTAGTGCCTACTCCATCTGTTTCTACTAAAACTTCAAAATACTCATTATATCCTATACCTCCTCCGATTTCTTCGATTTTTTCAAATTTTATAGGCTCGCCAACTTTATTCCTGCCTAAAATCATGGCTTGTTTTAAAAATGCGACGATATTAAAATCATGCGTGCCATTTATAAGTTGCACATCAGACCCAGAATTTAATCTGTCAACCATATTTATATATGCATCTATTCTTTTTGCCATCAAGGCGGCAAGCTCAACTGGAGATATAGTTCGTGGGCTAGGCCTATTTTCTCCAAAACTTAAATAATAATCTGCTTGTTGATTTCTCACCTCAACTAATCTCCTGTCATCTAGTTCTTCTTCTAGCAAATCACCAAAATCCATTTCAGAAACATCTATATTAATTTGCTTCATTCTCCTAAAAAAATCTGTATTCTCATCACAATAAAAACCTAACTCTTTTCTAATCCTAACTTTCGAAGATTTAATTTCCGTCGGAGAATTTTCAACGGCCAACATTGTTGTTTTAACAGTTCTCCCTTCATCCCCGGGTTTACTTCCAGTATCACTGCTATACCCTTTTATGTTTTTTCTTTTTGGTAATTTTTTTCCGAATTCCGCGCCTTCCATTTCTCCCGTTTCCGTAAGCCGAGTTTCTGCGGTAATCTGCGAAGCCTCTTTTTCGCCATGCCTTTCAAATATAGCAGAGACTTTGACATTCTTACCTTTTTCTTGTTCTAGATTTTCTGCAGTTTCAATTGACACTCCTCCAAATTTTGATTCTAACATAATATTTTTTAATAATTATTTATTTATCATTAGCTAATTATAACAAAAAACTTGGTTTATACCAAGTTTTTTTATTGGAGCCATCTCCCGGATTTGAACCGGGGACCTACTGTTTACAAAACAGTTGCTCTACCGCTGAGCTAAGATGGCATTTTAGCCATGCATTAATGCAAGTTATTTTTTAAGATCGTTTTCTTTTTGTTCTCTAACTTTTTTTCTAATTTTATGTAGTAAATGATCAATTTTTGTTTCTGCTTTTAAAACTATTACTTTTGCAAATGAAAGAATTTTATGCATTATGATTTGATTCTCAAATTTTGAAAAAATATTTTTTATTTTTTCTTCAATAGATAAAAATATTCTATGCTCCTTTATACCAGTTGTCCCATTCTGTGGAAGCTTAACTAAAACAGGTATTTTTCTTACTAAAATAAAAATAATTCCTCCAAAGCTAATAATAAATATTATTAATGCAATAAGTTCTATCATAATTATATTTCAAATCTTGCAAATTTTTTAATTTCAATATTCTCTCCCACTTTTCCAACAGCTTCCTCAATTAAATTTTTAACTGTTTTTGTTTCATCTTTTACCCAGACCTGAGAAAGCAAACAAACCGAATCTTTATATTTTTTTAATTTACCCTCAATTATTTGCAATACAATATTCTCTGGTTTTCCGGAACCTGCTACTTGTTCTGTATATATCTTTATTTCACCATCTAAAAATTCTGCAGGAATATCTTTTTCGGAAATAAATAAGGGTTTCATAGCTGCAATTTGTAAACAGATTTCGTGAGCCAAAACTTTAAAATCCGGAGCTTTAGCAACAAAATCTGATTCACATCTAATATCAAGCAAAACCCCTGTCTTTAAATTTGAATGTAAATATGTGTCAACAATTCCTTGACTCGTTTCTCTATCAGCTTTTTTTCCAACTAATTTTTTACCTAAAGCTTTTAAAATTTCTTTTGCTTTTCCTGTATCTCCATTTGCCTCTTCTAAGGCTTTTTTAACTTCAGAGATAGAAAGTTCAGTTTCATCTCTTAATTGTTTAATTTGCTCAATAGTAACCATATTATTTTGAATTTAAAATTGTTTCTTTTATTTTTTCTAAAACATATTTTACAGATGAAATTGCGTCATCATTGGCTGGAA
>MHPU01000015.1:0-10934 GCA_001820485.1 Candidatus Staskawiczbacteria bacterium RIFOXYD1_FULL_32_13 | reverse complement strand
ATCTTTATAAATATCAAAAATAACAACTACATCTGGCAATTTTGACATATTTCTAATTCCATCAAATTTAACCTTCAAAGATTCTATTTCTTTATCTTTACCCATTCTTTCTTTTTTTGTATATTTTTCAAATTCACCAAAGGCTTTCTTTTTTTCCAAATCTTTAAAATATTCAACTCTTTTATTAATTGTTTCAAAATTTGTAAATGTTCCACCAAGCCATCTTTCTACAACAAAAGGCAATGCGCAATCTTGTGCAACTTGTTTTACCAAATTTTTAATTTGAATTTTTGTACCAACAAATAAAATAACTTTACCATCAACTGTTGATCTTGAAATAAAATTTAATGCCTTTTGCAAATCTTTTGCGGTTTTTTCTAAATCAAAAATATTAACGTTATTTTTAATTCCAGAGATATAAGGTTTCATTCTTGGATGAAGTCTTGAAACTCTGTGTCCAAAATGCATGCCAGAAGCTGTCATTTCATCAATACTAATTTTTGTTTCTTCTATAATCTTTTTATTTTCTTCTACCATTTTTTATAAGAAGCATCAATACAATTTTAAGCGGGCGCTATGCGAACACTCACATTGTACAAATTTTGCTTAGCAAAACTTTACTTCTTTTAAGTTTTTATTTAGCTTTCTTAACTTTTGGCTCTTTCTTCTTTTTTGGCTCTGTTTTCTTTGCTAACCTATCTTTAAACTTTTGGACTCTACCCAATGTATCCATAACTTTTTCTTTTTTTGTATAAAAAGGATGACACAAGTTGCAAACTTCAGTTTCTATAAATTCTTTTGTAGAACCTACTGTAAAATGATTTCCACAGGCACATTTAACACCTGCTTTATCGTAATACTTAGGATGGATATCGTTTTTCATAAATTTAGATATTTTGGATTTACCCGGTCAAATAAAATTTTCTGTTGAAAATTTTAGCTTTGTTCAAAAACAAAGCTATTTGACTGGGTGAATTTCTGATTTCATATTTTTGTTTATTTTTTATGTTATAATTAACAATATATATAATATATTAGCAAACTTTATGACATTAGTCAACAAGAACATCACAATAACCATTTTAGCAATAATTTGCCTCTTGGTTTTAAGTGCAATCCCTTGCTCTGTTTTTGCTAAAGCACCAGAGAGAATTTTTTATACAAACAGCGCAAAAGAAAAGGAAGCAATTTTAAGTATCAAGAAAAATTATAAAAAAATTGATGTTTTAGCTCCTCAATCTTATGTTTTAAATGCTAATTTAAAATTAGTTGGTGGGCCGTCAAAAGAACTCAAAAAAGTTATCAAAGATTATAATTTTAAAACAATGCCTTTAGTAACAAACGGTGTTTTTGAGCAAGAAATAATTCATAATTTATTAATAAATAATAAAGCTCAAGATAATTTTATCTCTGACTTAATTAAAATAGCAAAAAAAGAAAAATACATTGGCTGGCAATATGATTTTGAAAATATAAGTTATTTAGATAGAGATTTATATTCATTATTTGTTGAAAAAACCTTTCAGGAATTTAAAAACAATAATTTAATTTTATCTATAGCTGTAGTTACTAGGCTTACAGACTTTGAAGATACAGATGCATTTAAAAATTGGTCTGGAGTATTTGATTATAAAAGATTATCTGACTCTGCTGACTTTATATCAGTTATGACCTATGACGATCCCAGTTCACAGGGGCCAGTGGCTTCCCTACCGTTTGTTAATAGTTGTTTAAAATATTTAAAAAATAAAATCCCTGCAGAAAAATTGTCTTTAGGTGTTCCACTTTATTATTGGTCATGGCAATTAAATCCTGCTAAAAAAATAAACTATGGGGGAAATTATAATCGTCTTTTAGATATTATGGCAAGCAATAAACATATTACTGGTTTTGATGCGACGCTCGGAAGTGCTTGGATGACATATTATTATAAGAACAAACAATATGCATTTTGGTACACTGATAAAAAAACCATTCAACTAAGAATGGAAATTATAAAACAAAATAATCTTCGAGGATTTTCAGCCTGGGTTTTAGGAGTAGAAGACCCAGCAATCTGGCAAGCTATTTAAGCAAAAAAAATAGCTTTTAAAGCTATTTTTTTTTACTTACCAAGGCTTTATAGTGTTTACAATAAAAATATTATTTCCACAAGATGAACATAACCTACCAATCATTTTTATATTCCCACCCTTTTCAACAATAAATTCTGGCGGTATAATTTTGATATTTTCTTCTCTTACCTGCCAAGAATTATTATTGAAATCATTTAATATAAATTCTTCATCACTCACAATTTCTAAAACTTTTCCACTTAAAAGTCCTTTTTCTGGTTCATCCCAAATATCGCATTTATCACGAACAAAAGTTTTGTAACCCAACACATCACTGCGAAATTTATCATTTAACTGTGAACTCACGCCAGTAATAATTATAGCAGAAGACAAAATAATAACTAGTAAAACACTTACTATTAAAGTCTTAAAAGATACAAACTTATAACCTTCTTTTGTCTTATTAAACCAAAAACTTGCTAGTAAAATAAATAACAAAAATATTAATATCCAAATAAAAGGAGTGTAAACTAAAATATGACGAGCCAAATATCCACTTTCTAACTGGTAAACATCCCAATCATGACTAATAAAAAGAAAAATCATTAAACTCAAAGATAAAGAGATAATTAATCCAGACAAAATCACAACAAACCAAGATGCATAATTTTTGCAAACAAAACACCACCTCGGCGTAGGAGAAATTTTGTCATTTTCAATTTTATTTAAAATTTTATCTTTAATTTTGTCTTTTTCTTCTGGCATATATTATGGAAATAAATGTCTATTTTTTGTAATTTCTTCTTTTAATTGACCTTTTGCTTGTCTTAATAAAGTTGCC
The DNA here is from genome assembly GCA_001820485.1 of Candidatus Staskawiczbacteria bacterium RIFOXYD1_FULL_32_13. GTDB lineage: Bacteria > Patescibacteriota > Minisyncoccia > Minisyncoccales > Staskawiczbacteraceae > XYB1-FULL-32-11. The sequence continues at coordinate 8,039 of MHPU01000015.1, read as the reverse complement.
ACTGTTCCTTGTGGCTTTTTTAAAATATCAGAAATTTCCTGATAATCTTTATCTTCAGTATATCTTAATAAAACTACATCTTGATATTTTTTATCTAAATTACTTATAATCCTTAAAAGATTTTCTTTTACTTTTAAATTATCAAGTTTTTGATCCAGTGTCAAATCTTCTTCTATTGTCTTTACTTTAACTGCATCTATCTCAAAATTATAAGTAGTTGGTTTTCTATTAACTTTACGCAAAAAAGATATGGTCTCATTATGCGTAATACGATATATCCAAGATGAAAATTTCAATTCTGGATCATAATCATTTAAATTTTTATATACTTTGATAAAAACATCTTGTAAAATATCATCTGCATCATTATATACACCCCCAGATATACGTAAAATATATCTTTTTAATTTGTCTTGATATTTTTGTATTAAAAAACCATAAAACTCCTTATTTTTTAAAGAAAGCTCTACTAATTCCGGATCAGATTTTTCTAAAATGTTTTCCATATTTTTATAATATCCTAAAATTAAAAATAATGCAACTAAAAACCGACAAAATTAGTCGGCTTTTAAATTATTGCTCTACAATACATCTTACTTCATTATCTTGTCTTACTTCCAAAAATCCTGATTTGATCTCAAAATATTCTTCTTTACCAGCAGTTTCGTTCGACATCGGAAGTCGCACAACTTTCATTGTCCCCTTGGTCAACACTGTAATTAATGGTTCATGGTTATCCAATACTGTAATTTCCCCCAACTGCGTTTTGCAATTCAAAAGCTGGGCCGAACCCTGAAATAGAACTTTTTTTAAACTGTATATTGATAATTTCATATAAAAATAAAAATTATAAGCGAGCCAAATAAATTTTTTTGAGGCGAGGGAAACCGCCTATAGGACAGGTCGAGACGAGAAAAAATTTGATTTGGCGAGCAAAGAACTAAGCAGTTACTTCTTCAATTCCGCCTTTCATATAAAATTTTTCTTCTGGGATATCATCATATTTACCTTCTAATATTTCTGCAAAACCACGGATTGTGTCTTCCAATTTTACAAATTTACCTTTAGTTCCTGTAAAGTTTTCTGCCACGAAAAATGGCTGAGATAAAAATCTTTGAATTTTTCTTGCTCTATCTACTGTTTTTTTATCTTCATCAGACAATTCTTCAATACCCAAAATAGCAATAATATCTTGCAAGTCTTTATATTTTTGCAAAGTTTTTTGAATAAGACGGGCGGTATTGTAATGTTTTTCTCCTACAATTTTAGGATCCAAAGCTGAAGAAGTTGAAGCCAAAGGATCTACTGCAGGATAAATACCAATTTCTGTTAATGCGCGGGATAATACAATTGTAGAATCTAAATGCGCAAATGTTGTAGCTGGAGCTGGATCTGTAATATCGTCCGCCGGCACATAAATAGCTTGAACAGAAGTAATTGATCCATTTTTAGTTGAAGTAATTCTTTCCTGAAGTTCAGCCATTTCTTGAGCAAGTGTTGGTTGATATCCTACGGCGCTTGGCATACGTCCAAGTAATGTGGAAACTTCAGAACCAGCTTGCGAAAATCTAAAAATATTATCAATAAACAAAAGCACATTTTTCTTTTCTTCATCTCTAAAATATTCAGCCATTGTAAGAGCACTTAAAGCTACTCTGGCTCTTGCTCCAGGCACTTCATTCATTTGTCCAAACACTAAAGCAGTTTTATTAATAACTCCTGAATCTGTCATCTCCTTATACAAGTCATTACCTTCTCTAGTTCGCTCGCCAACTCCGGCAAATACTGAAACTCCACCAGATTCTTCAGCCACATTTCTAATTAATTCTTGCAAAAAAACTGTTTTACCTACTCCAGCTCCTCCAAACAAACCAATTTTTCCACCTTTGATAAATGGAGCAATTAAATCTACAACTTTAATTCCAGTTTCAAAAATTTCTGTTTTAGTGGTTTGTTCTGTAAGTGGTGGAGAATTTCTATGAATTGGCCATCTTTTTGTAAATTTTTTAGTCTGTCCTGAGCCTGTCGAAGGATTCAAAGGATTTCCAATAACATCAAAAAGATTTCCCAAAACTTCTGGCCCTACTGGAACAGAAATTTGAGCTTCTGTATCCACTACATCTTGCCCTCTTTGCAAACCATCTGTAGAAGCCAAGGAAATTGCCCTAACTTTTGTTAAGTCTAAATGCTTAACAACCTCAAGCACAATTTCTTTATCACCATTTTTTACTTTCAATGCATTAAAAAGCTGTGGAAGCTTAATCCCCTCTTCAAACTCCACATCAACAACTGGACCTATAATTTGTAAAATTTTTCCATTCATATTTTTTAAATTATTTAATTATTTGTGAATATTATATTTAGTGAAGCGAGCCAAATAAATTTTTTTGAGGCGAGGGAAACCGCCTATTGGACAGGTCGAGACGAGAAAAAATTTGATTTGGCGAGCGAAATACTTATTGTTGGGCTTCAGCTCCTGCGGAAATTTCTGCTATTTCAGTAGTGATTTTGCCTTGGCGGGATTTGTTATATTGCAAATTTAATGTTTCTGACAAATCTTTGGCATTATCACTTGCTGTTTTCATAGCCATTCTACGAGCTGAATGTTCTGATGCATTAGCCTCTAAAATCAAATGATAAACCTGCATAAAAAATAAATGTTCAGCTAACTTTTCTATAACTTCTTGTGGATTTGGCTCAATTAAATATTCAGCAACTTTTTTTTCATCTGGCACAAAATTTATATTTTGTTCTTTTATAAGTTCTGCAAACTTACCTTTTTCTGGAATTATTTCTTTTATTGTATCTTTAACATGTTCAAAATCAATTGGCAAAACTCTTCTTATATGAGGCTCTTGTTTTAAAGCTGATTTAAAATGAGTTGAAACAGCTATAACTCTATCAAAATCCTTATTTAAATAACCTTTTATTATATAATCAGATAATGGTAAAACTTGTTCTGGGGTTGTATAATCTCCAGCATGAACAAATTTCTTTATAACCTTAAAACCTTTTTTATTTAAATAAGCATTTGCTTTTTCTCCAACAGCTAAATATAAATGTTCTTCGTGTTTCCAATCCTCTTTTTCAGCTTTTAAATGTAATTCAAACTTTTTAAATACAGAACTGTTAAATGCACCAGCCAAACCTTTATCAGAAGAAACAACAATAAACAAAACTTTGTTAATTTTTTTTCTAACTTCAAATAATTCTGGCATTTTCAGTTTAGCAGATTTTTCTAAAACAGATAAATTTGCCAAAAGTTCTAATCCAGCAAAAGCATAAGGGCGAGATGCCAAAGCAATCTCTTGAGATTTTCTCATTTTTGTAGCTGAAACCAACTCCATAGCCTTGGTTATTTGTCCTATATTATTTACAGATTTTAATCTTTTTTTAATATTTTGCGGAGATTCCATTTTTATGTATCCACCTATTGACAATGTGGCATATATATGATATAATTAATCTATAGAATAAACTACCTTTTGGAGACTCGCTTCTCTAATAAAGAGCGAGTAAAGGACATGCTGAAGGACATAGCGAGGGTCGGGTTGGTCGTCGTATTGGCGACCGCTGGAGTTCTCTTCGTGAAAACCGTGCCTTATTGTGGCGCGGTATTGTTCGCTCTTGTCGTCGGGTACTTCGTGTACCGGGTGGCGAGATCAGGTCTGCGGGGCATAAACCCCCAATGACCCAACGGCGTGGCGTTCATGTCTCACGGTTGCCCAAAGCGATCGTGAGACCTATTTTTTTACAAAATTTTCAATTTACTAGTTACAAATTACTAATTACTAGTTGCTAACAAATCCTAAAATAATTTTCTTTAATTGTTCTTCAAGTTCTGGAGTTAATTGACGTTCTGATTTTAATTTTTCTACAAAGTCTTTATGAAGTCCATCAAGATGTTCAATAAATTTCTTTTCAATTTCTTGCATTTGTTCTGGTACAAATCCGTTAAAATAATCATTCAAAACTGCATACAGTACAATCACCTGCTTTTCAAAACTTATTGGAGCTTGGTCTGATTGTTTTAAAATTTCTGTGATAATCCTACCTTTTTGAATTCTTTTTTTAGTTGTTTCATCAACATCGCTGGCAAACTGTACAAAAGTTTGAAGTTCACGAAACTGTGCTAATTCCAATCTTAATTTTCCAGCTACTTTTTTCATAGCTTTGGTTTGAGCAGCTCCACCAACACGAGATACAGAAAGTCCAGCATTTACAGCGGGACGCATACCTTGATAAAATAAATCTGATTCCAAATAAATTTGTCCATCTGTAATAGAAATCACATTTGTTGGAATATATGCTGTTACATCTCCAAGCTGTGTTTCAATAATTGGCAAAGCAGTCAAAGAACCCCCGCCTTTTTCTTTGCTTAATTTAGCAGCTCTTTCTAAAAGTCTTGAGTGCAAATAAAATACATCTCCAGGGTAAGCTTCTCTTCCTGGTGGACGTCTCAAAAGTAAAGAAATTTGTCTATAAGACCAAGCATGTTTTGATAAATCATCATAAATTACAACTGCATCTTTGCCGTTATCGCGGAAATATTCTCCAACTGCAGCTCCTGCAAAAGGCGCTAAATACCAAAAAGCTGCTGGTGATGAAGCGCTTGCTGAAACCACAATTGTATAATCAAATGCATTGTGTTTTTTTAATGTTTCTACAATTTTAGCAACTTTTGATTCTTTTTGACCTACAGCCACATAAATACAAACGGGGGTACCCCGTCCTGAGCTTGCCGAAGGATTGGAATCAAATTGCTGGTTTATTATCATATCCAAAGCTACTGCAGTTTTTCCAGTTCCTCTATCTCCAATAATTAATTCTCTTTGTCCTCTTCCAATTGGAATCATAGCATCTATAGCCTTAATTCCTGTATGAAGTGGTGTATTTACTCCTTCTCTATCTAAAACTCCTGGAGCATCTTTTTCCAAAAAATTATATTGAATTTTGTCAGCTTTTGCAAAAATAGGGCCTTTCCCATCTAAAGGATTTCCCAAAGGATCTATAACTCTACCTAGTAATTGTTCACCAACAGGCAAAGACAAAAGTTGTTTTGTTCTTTTTACAGTATCACCTGATCTAATTAAACCACTATCTCCCAAAACCAAAGCTCCTACAGAATCTTCCTCAAGGTTTAAAGCTACAGCTTGTACTTTTTTACCATCAGATTCAACTTCTAAAACTTCTTGGCTTTGTACATTAGCAAGGCCAGAAATTTTTAAAATTCCATCCCCTACTTCAATAACCTTACCAATCTCTTCCCATTCTGTATTGGATTTTTGATTATCAATTGCTTGCTTAATTTTTTCTAAAATATCATATGACATAAATTTTTGTTTAGTTTTCGTCATTGCGAGGAAGTCGCAACTGACGAAGCAATCTCAACGGCTGGGATTGCCACGTCGCCTGTGGGCTCCTCGCAATGACGATTACACAATTTTATACTATTTCTTGTAATTTTTTTAATAATGACATGTCTAGCTGTCTTTCCTCATTTACCACAATTTTTACTCCGGCAAGTAATTCTTTATTAATTTTTTCTAAAACTACATCCCCTTTTTTTACCAAACTATTTATCAATTCTGAATTTTTAAAATTTTGTGGACGGGCTGATTCCAATACAATCTTTTTATTTCCTGTTTTCTTAAAATATATTTTTTCTGCTAATTTTAAAATTTCTTTTAATTTTTTCTCATCTTTATTTTTTTTTATAAGTTCCAAAAATCCAGCAACCATTTTTGCATTATCTTTTTCCTTCAGCATAATTTCCACCAGTGCATTAGCATAATCTCTTGACTTATATTTCATATTATAGTATGATATAATAAAATAATTCACTCACGCCTGCCCCTTTTTTAGATCGGAGAAACAATGAACAATTATAGTGTCGGAGTGGAAAATGAAGGGATCGTTGAAACGCGTGCACGTAGCGAAAACGACGCTCGAGCAAACGTTCAATACTGGTTCCGAAAATGGAAACGAAAGGAGGTCACAATTCTTTGGGTGGAACTGGAGGGAACCGAGCCAGACGGCTTCGGATCGTTTCTTCCGTAAGCGACACTCCTTTTAGGCACACAGGCCTGCTACCAATTTCGGTGGCAGGCACTTTTTTTATGAATTTTCAAAATTCAATTCGTCATTGCGAGGAAATCGCAATTGACGAAGCAATCTCAACGGTTGGGATTGCCACGTCGCCTGTGGGCTCCTCGCAATGACGACTACTCTAGATTCCCGCTTTCGCGAGAATGACAACGTGTAAGGCTAAGCCTAGCACAAAACTATGTACTTTTCTTAACTTCTATTACTGCTTTTTCTATGAGTTTTGCATCAACTGCTTCTGGTTTTAATTCAACCGTTTTCGCGACGATTTTCTTTACAAGCTCCAGAGCTTGACTATAAACTTGACTTTCTGATTCTTCTTTTTGCTTTAAAGCGCTTTGCTTTAAAAGCTCATTTATCTCTTTTTGTTTTTCTTCGGCTCTAGCTTGAATTTGCAAATCTAATACTTTTGCTTTTTGTTCTGTAGATTTTATAATTTCAACTGATTGATTTTCAGCTAATTTAATTTTGTCCTTAGCAATTACATCTACTTCTTTTAATCTTATGTCCGCTTCTTCTGCTTTTTCTAAACCTTCTTTTATTTTAAAATTTCTTTTTTTAATTATTTCAAGTAAAGGCTTGTAAACAAAAGCTCTCAATACTATCAAAAGTATGAAAAAATTAAAAGCTTGACTTAAAAACAGTTTCCAATTTATTCCTAATTGTCCTAATAAACCTGCCTCTTCCATAAAATATATTTTTACTTAAAGCGAGCCAAATAAATTTTTCGAGCACGCGGGTGCCCCGTAGAGAGGCCGTGGCGCGCAGAAAAATTTGATTTGGCGAGCAAAAAAAATTTATTTTCGAGCGATATTAAACAACAAATTTTACAATCAAAGATACAACCAAAGCATAAATAGCAATAGCTTCAGCAAAAGCAATAGCCAAAATCATAGCTGTTTGTACTTTGCTTGCTGCTTCTGGATTTCTACCAATAGCTTTTAAAGCTGTAGATCCAATAATTGCAATGGCAATTGCTGGAGCGATTGTTCCAACTGCTATTACACCAACTGTAGCCCATAAACGTACTGCTTCTATTTCCATGTTACGAAAACCCAAGCTTTTTGCGAGGCAATAAACTTTTTGAAGTCTTGGGTCCCACTTGCCCGAAGAGGCAAAGGGGGTTACCAGCAACGGAAAAAAGTTTGTTGCCGAGCGAAATTGCTTAGAATTTATTTTTATTTATAAAAAAATTTTAATGATGCTCTGCTGTATGAATTGATATTGATACTAAAGTAATCATTGCAAAAATAAAGGCTTGAATCATTCCCACAAACAATTCTAAAAACATAAATGGTAAAGGTATAAAATAGGGAGCTAAAAAGAAAATAATCGTAAGCAAAACTTCTCCTGCAAACACATTTCCAAAAAGCCTAAATGAAAGAGAGATTATTTTAGCAACTTCTGAGACCAGCTCTAATATTCCTATGAAAAAATTTATTGGGTTGGAAAAGTTTATAAACTTACTAATGTGTTTAAAAGTTCCAATAGCCATCATTCCCAAAACATTTGTCATTATAACAGAAATTACAGCAAATGCCAATGTAAAATTTAAATCAGCAGCAGGAGCTCTAAAAAGTGGTATTGCTTTATGACCATATTCAATATGTATTGAACCAACTCCAGGAAAAAGACCCAATAGATTAGATACTAATATAAAAATAAAAATTGTAGCTATAAGTGGAAAATACATTTCTGCTTTTTTCATACTTCCCAAAGTAGATTCCATTAAATTTAAAAGTGCTTCTACTCCCATTTCTACACCAGATTGCAATTTACCCGGCACTAGTGCTAATTTCTTTTTTAAAATAACAGAAAATGCTATTAAAATCAAACACACAAATAAAGTTAAAAACAAAGAATTGGTTACGGGAAAACCAAGTATTGAAAAAATTTGTTCTGCTTTTAAAGATATTTCTTCCACAAAAATTTTT
>MHPU01000014.1 GCA_001820485.1 Candidatus Staskawiczbacteria bacterium RIFOXYD1_FULL_32_13 | reverse complement strand
ATTCCCGACAATCTTTTCCAACAAAGCTATGGCAGAGATTTCAGGGTCCTTTCTTGATTAGAAAATACTCATACAATGCAAAAATTTAAATTAGTTTCTAACTTTAAGCCCACGGGCGACCAGCCAAAAGCCATAAAAACTTTAACTGAAAATTTAAAAAATGGTGCCAAGCATCAAGTGCTTTTGGGAGTTACAGGATCTGGCAAAACTTTTACAATGGCCAATGTAATTGAAAAAATACAAAAGCCAACTTTAATAATTTCTCCCAACAAAACTTTAGCTGCCCAGCTCTATCAAGAGTTCAAAGAGTTTTTTCCAAATAATGCAGTCCATTATTTTGTTTCATATTATGATTATTACCAACCAGAAGCTTACATTCCACAAACCGACACTTATATAGAAAAAGATGCCAAGATAAATGAAGAGATAGACCGTATGCGACATTCCGCAGTGCAAGATTTAATTTCGCGCGATGATGTTATTGTGGTGGCATCTGTTTCCTGCATATATAACATAGGAAGCCCAAAAAACTACAAAGGTATTTCTTTTGAAATAAAACAAAATCAAAAAATAAAAAGGTCAGAGTTTATTTTAAAACTTTCTGATTTGCAATATCAAAGAAATGACATTCTCGCCCGCAACGCTTCGCGTAGCGATGCGAGCGGGGAATTTAAACCAGGTGTGTTTCGAGTTAGGGGAGATATGATTGAAATTTTTATAGTTACTGGTGATACAATTCTGCGAGTGGAATTTGAAAATGATAAAATCTCAAGGATGTCTGTCATACCCGCGAAAGCGGGTATCCAGAGTATTAGCACGGACTCTAGATTCCCGATCAAGTCGGGAATGACAAGTATGAAAAAATATACTATTTTTCCTGCTCATTTTTGGTTAGCTCCACATGACAAAATAAAATTAGCAATTAAAAATATACAAGATGAATTAACAGCAAGACTTAAAGAACTTAAAAAACAAAAAAAGCTTTTAGAAGCAGAGCGTCTTGAGCAAAGAACAAATTACGATATTGAAATGCTCCAAGAAACTGGTTTTTGCTATGGCATTGAAAATTATTCCAGTCACTTAGAATTCAGACCACAAGGCCAAGCACCATTTTCTTTAGTAGACTATTTTAAGCAAAAAGATAATGGTTCTTTAATTTTTATTGATGAATCACATATTTCTATTTCGCAAATTAGAGCTATGTCTATTGGAGACAAAATAAGAAAAGAAACTTTAATTAACTTTGGTTTTAGATTACCTTCAGCTGTAGATAATAGACCACTCAAATTTAATGAATTTGAAGAAAGAGTAAAGCAAGCAATATATGTTTCTGCCACTCCAGCCATTTATGAAACTGAAAAATCTGGTAAAAATATTATAGAACAAATTATCAGACCAACTGGACTTTTGGAACCAAAAATAAAAATTAGAAAAACAGAAAATCAAATTCAAGATTTAATAAAAGAAATTCAAAAACGGATTTCTTTGAAATCCGCCCGCCTAAATGCGCCAGCTTTTGGCGGGGAACGTGTCTTAGTAATAACCTTAACTAAAAGATTAGCTGAAGAAATTGCAGATTATTTGCTTGAAAGGGGGATTAAAGCTCAATATTTACATTCTGAAGTAAAAACTTTAGAGAGACCTGAAATCTTAAAGAAATTTAGACAAGGAGAATTTGATGTTTTAATTGGAATTAATTTACTTAGAGAAGGCCTAGATTTACCAGAAGTTTCATTGGTTGCAATTTTAGATGCAGATAAAGAAGGATTTTTAAGAAACAAAACAACTTTAATCCAAACAATGGGTAGAGCTGCTCGTCACATAAATGGGCAAATCATTTTATATGCAGATAAAACAACAATGTCTATGCAGGGTGCAATTGATGAAATAAACAGAAGAAGAAAAATTCAAGAAAATTATAATAAAAAAAATAATATTACTCCAACTGCTATTATAAAAAATATTAGAGATTGGGATATGTCCAAAAAAGAAGATATAACATTAGAATTTCCGATGCTAAATGACAAATCCTTCGACAAGCTCAGGACCAAAAGGCTTCTAGAAAAAGAAATGAAGCAAGCAGTTAAGAATCTTGATTTTGAGCGCGCAGCCGAGCTCCGCGATTTGATAAACAAATTAACACAGATTTAAAACAGATTTTCACAAATCACAGATTTCTTCCGTGCCATTATTTCTTCTTTGTCATTGCGAGGAGCTCGCAAGCGACGAAGCAATCTAGAGTTAGTACCACTGGCTCTGGATTGCCACACTCGTCGCCTGCAGAGCAGGCAAACTTCGCTCGCAATGACAACTCTTTTACAACAAAAAAGCTGATATTATTTATCAGCTTTTTTATTTTTAAATACTCCTTTTATTTGGTCTATCGGTAAGAGCCATCCCATCGCCTTATTAAATAGCCCTCTTTTACTGTCTCTATCTTTTATCATTCTTTGAATTTCTATTATTAAGAGTTCTTTAACCTTTTCTCTTAATCCGTACATTCTCGTTATAGTATTAATACCAGCCATACTGTTTTCTATTTCACTTTCAACCTCTATTTCAGTAAAATTATGTTCTTCGATAAGCAATCTTGCAACATCTCTTAATGCTTGTATACCTTTTTCTATATCTTGTACGCCATATCCACCAATCATGCCTTTTGAATCCAAAAACTCATATAATTCTTCAAAATTATTTGCCCGATTTATATTCTCTTTAATCAATGAGTCTCTTTTATCAATTCCTTCTACTTGACCCGCATAATTACCACTTGCAAGCGAAAAATCTTTATTATCTGGATTTGGCGACTTTCTTGCCATTTGTTCTGCTTCAAATTCTGGAGTTTCCCAATCTGGTAAATCCAAATCTATTTCTCTGTCTTCACTATCTGGTGATGGAGCTAATATAAAATCTTCATCATCTGATGATTTTTTTGGCTCTGCTTCTAATTCCTCTAAATCCAATAAGTCATCATCTTCAGGTAAAACTAAAACATTATATTTTTTATCTAAATATCTTTTTATTTCTTCTTGGTCTTTTTTTGTTGATTTCTTATCAAATTTTATCTTATCAAAATTATCAAACAAATATTCCCCGTCTATTTGATCTGCAATCTCTGGCTTGTCCTTTTTCAATCTTGCGATAGCCCTACTAATCCACTCATCCTTAATAGCATCTTTTACAAGTTCTCTGGCTTTCTCATTTTTTACATTTTGGAATTTTTCCTTGCTATTTTTAATTCTTTCGTTTAATAACTGCACAGATTCTCTTCTAGCATTAGCATTAAAATAATCTTTCATACTCGCTACATTATTTCGCAAATCTTCTATTTCTCGTTCTTTAAAATAAAAATTACCATCACTTTTCTTTTCAGTAAGATTTAAGATATCTTCGGGTGCCCTATTAGATTCTAAAAAACCATAATAAGACTCTTTGTCAAATTCTATTTCTCTACCCATATCTTTATGTTTTTTATTCCAATCCTTAAATCTACCATTTAACTTGATTCTCTTATCCTCCAACTCATTAATAAATTTTTGCTTAGCTTTTTTTTCTGCTTTGGCTTTTGTACCAAATATTGCTATTTTCTCTGCTTTATCTTGATCTGATAATTTGTCCCAACAAGCTAGTGCGATTTCAATATATTTTTTTTCTTTTAACTTTTCTGTATAAAAATCTAACAGCCTTTCTCTGTTTTTTTGATCAAGCTTTCCAACGCGACCAGGGAACAAAGAGTCTTCAATTTCTTCTTTGGCTTTTTCTTTTGCTTCGGTATCTAAATCACCACCAATAGTTTGTTTTTTATACGCATCAAGCAAATCTTTCCTCGCATCTTCTAATTCTTCAATATCTTTTTTGCCCGCAACTTCAGCCATTCTATGTACTGCTGATACAAAGGGGCTTGGTTCAGGTCCTATATAAACATAATTAGCTAATCTTTCTAACTTTTTTGCAATCTCAAGCTCTTTTGGTTTTTTAAAATAAAATCCTCTATCTTTTATAACTTTTAAAATCTCATTTGCCAGTTCTATATCATCATCAGATGGAGATATGCCTTTTTCCATATTTTCAAAAATATTATATAACTGTTTAATATTATCTAAAACTTCTTGCTTGGCAATCTTTTTTTGTTCTTTACCTACGCTTTCAGTTAAATCAACCCCCTGATCATCTTCTAGCTCAACAGCCTCTTTTACTTCTCCGTTTCCCGAATCTTTATAAATTTGATCTCTGACGCCCTCCAAAACAGCCAATTCATCTCTTGATAAAATTAAGCTATTTTTTGCCCCTTCATGAAGTGCCAAATTTTGAGCATCTATTATTTTTACTAATCCATCAACATCATCTTTAAATATTTCAATTAACTTTTTTTTAGCACCTCTTTTTTCTATTATTTTTTTAAGATTATTTATATCTTCTTGCAACTCAACATCACCCCCCCTTCTACTGGGGATTGTAAAATTTCTTCGTCTCTTGGCGTTTCTCCCATAGTTTTAAAGTTTAATTTTTATTGTTACAATGTCTAATTATACCACTTTTATGATAGCATGTCAATAGTTATGCTCTCATTCTCTTCTCAATATCCCAGTTAAAATTATTTTCATGCTGTTTTACAAATTTTTCAAAATCTTCTTTTGATTTTAAAACTAGTGCTTGTTGATTACATAGAACTGGTACAGAAATACTGTTCTTTCTAATAGAAATTTTTTCTGCTTTATATCCCGATTGCATCAATTCATAATATGCATCGCGAGAAACAAAATTTGCTTTTTTTTGCAAACTGCATAACTTTTTTTCCAGATCTTTGGCAAATTTTTCTCCACAAAAAACAATTTCAGAATTAGATTTCTTAGCTTTTTTACTTATATATTTTTCTTTTTCCTTATCAGATAAACTATTCCACCTATAATTTGCTCTTCTAGCATATTCATCAATCTTAATTGCATTTTTTAAATATCCAGTATCTTGAATATCTGCAAGCTTAACATTTTGTAGTGGGAGAGTCTCTTTGTCTTCTTTATTTGAAACTACAGATACAAATGTTGATTTTAAATTAAAAAAACTCTCTTGATTTTTCTTATCAATTGCTTTTACCATTTTATAAACCAAGTTTTCCAAAAAGTTATCTTCTTTCATTATTTAATTTTATCACTTGCAAAATTAAATGCAATATGTTATATTTATTATATTCTAAAATAACAAATTACAAGCACCAAATTACAAACAAATTTTTGTGATTTGGAATTTGTGATTTGAAATTTCCAATCACTATGGCTATAACAAAATCAGCTAAAAAAGCAATCAGACAAAATAAAAGAAGAAAAGCACACAATGTAATTTATAAAAATAAATTAAAAGAAACCTTAAAGCAAACAAAAAATTTGGTTGCAAATAAAAAAATAAAAGAAGCTCGAGAATCACTTTCAAAGGTTTATCAAATTTTAGATAAAACAGCTAAAGTTGGAATTATTAAGAAAGGGGAGGCTTCCAGAAAAAAATCAAGATTTGCCAAACTAATAGAAAGAAACTCAAAATAATTTTAAAAGCCCCACTCGGGGCTTTTGTTTTCTAAAGCGAGATGGTAAGTCTTTGTACAATTTTAAGCGAGGCAAATAAATTTTTTTTGTAGGTTGCCCAACAGGGCAAGCTGGAGCACACCGCAGTGGCTCAGCCACGGAAAAAAAAGTTTATTTGCCGAAAGAAAAGCTAAATTTGCGCCACTAGCATATCTATTGCTAATTCAGCATCAATTTTGCCAGTTTTGATATCTGTATCAATTTCAAAAATTTTTTGATAAATATTTTTTAATTCTTCAAATGTAAATTTATTACATAAAGGCAAAGTTTTTTGAACAACAAATGGATGAAGCCCTGTTTTTTTACCTCCCGACTCTTTTATTATTAAAAGAGTTCTAAATTGATAGGCAATCATAGAAAGTAAATATAAAGGATGATCTCCATTTTCAATGTGCTTATGTATTAAATCCAAAGCTTGTTTTTTATTTTTTTGAGTCAAAGCTTCAATAGTTTTAAAAATATCATTATTAATTTTTGGCTTTACAAGCAATTTTACGTCGTTAGTTGTAATAACTTTACCCGCCTTCGCCAAGGCTTCAGCGGGCAAGTAATTAGATAACTTTATAACTTCGTTATGTAATTGCCACAAATCATTTCCCACAAAATTTAAAAGTAAATTACAGGCTTCGCTATCCATTTTTACATTATTTTTTTGTAATTCTAAATTCAACCATTTTGCTAAACCAGCCCCAGTTAAATATTCAAACTCCTGACATTTAACTTGCCCGCCCTGAGCGAGGCCGAAGGGCTTTTTTAAATCTTTAAAAATTTTAAGTCTTTCATCAACTTTATCCTCTTCATAAATCACAATAATATTTTCTCCGCCCAAGGCGGGTCCGTCTAGGACGGATAAAATATCTTCTTGAAATTTTTTATTTGCAAAAAGATTTTTTATAACAACTAATTTTTTTTCTGCAAACATTCCTGCTACTTTAAAAATATTTTGCAAATCATCAAACCTTTTTTCTTTAGCATCAAAGTAAACAAAATTAAGCCCAGATTTATGAACCTTTTTATAACCTAAAACAATTTCATTTAATTTTTCACGAGACCTATAATTGTCCGGCCCATATAAAAAATAAATCATACTTTAATATACCTAAATTAAGGAGAACTTTCAAATTTTCTACGCAAAAAGTCCTAATTTCTAAAGGACTTTTTGAATTAGTTTAAATTATTATTCCCACTTACTTAAATTAATTGGCATAGCTTCTTTCGATGGTTGATTTCCACCACCAACTCGCCAACGCAAAGCCTTTGCTGCTTCTGTAAGAAATTCAGCAACATCTTTTTGTCTTTCTGGGCCTACCCCTCTTTCTGAATTTCCATAATTAGCTTGATGTTCTAACGCATTAATAAAATCGGTTAATCCTTTTATTATTTCAGGGTTATTTTCAGTTCTTCTCATTAATGTATACAAAGTCGAGCCCAACATTGCTTCTTGATGCTCTACTGCTTTTTTCTGTTCATCTGTGGCATAAAATTCTTGCCTATCACGACTTTTAACATAAACATCCTCATCAGAATATAAATATCTTTTTTCTAATTCAATTTGTTCTCTTTTTTTCCTATTTTTTTCATTAACCTCGCCCTCAAGCCATTTAGGAACTTTTTGCTTCTCTGATATTTCTAATTCTTTAATCATCTGCTTTAAATAATCGGGATAATCTTCTGGACTAATCTCAAGAGATTGATCTTTTTCTACTAATCTTCGCTCTGATTTATTAGCCATATATTTAAAATATAAAATATAATTCCAAAAATTTAAGTAAAATTTTAAAATCTAATTTTATATTTGACTTTTCTCTTATCTCAATAATCCCCCCCCCCAGAACTTAAAAGTCAATATCAATATAAACAAAAAACCGTTCGAAGCCCGACTTCGATCGGTTTTACTCTAAAGATAATTTTTCAAAATTTACTAGTTTCTTTTTATAAGTTACCCAATCTTTCATTAAATTTTTGCAATTTTCTGACCCTCTTAATAAATTTAACATAAATTCTCTTTCTGTCACAGACTTAAAATTTTCTTTTCCAATATAATCAAAGTAACTTGACCAGCGAAATTCTTCCTCCAAAAATTTTAAAACTTTTTCTGTATCAGTAATACCCGATTCTTTAAATCCCGATTCAATTAACGAAACAGGGTTAGCGTGGATGTAGTTAAAAACTGCAATTAACTGGCTATCATTTTCTATATGAATAGATTTAAAAGCATCCTGAAAAACATGTCCTTTTCTTTGATATTTTTTATTAAAATACTTACTTAGACCAGTGCCACTTTTTTGCATAAATTTAGATATTCCATTATCTTTAATTTGTTTGACCAAAAGATGAATATGGTTTGGCATAAAACAAAATGCTAAAACCTCAACAAATTTATCTCTTTTATCATTAACTAAAACCGATTGAAGTCCGACTTCGATCGGTTTTTCTCTTTCTCTTTTTTTCTCAACAGTACGATTTCTACGCCTTATAGAAATATTAACAGGATTTTGATTATTAAATTCATAAATAGAAAAAATACCACGAAAATAATCTTTTTCGTCCTTAAAAATCAAGTTATTATCCAAAGCTCTAATAATAAGATGATAAATTTCCCCTGTGACAAATTGTTCTTTTCTTCTTGGCATAAAGTTGATCGAAGCCCGACTTCGATCGGTTTTTATAGTTTTTGACAGGTAGGGCAGAAAAAGGCACTGCGACCTGCAATTTTTATTCTTTTAATTTTTGATTTTTTGCAACAACTACAAATTTCATTTTCTCTTTTATATACTTTTCTTTCATCATCAAAATTTCCCTTTGTGCCATCAATTTTTCTATAGTCAGAAAAACTTTCTCCACCTAAAGAAACCCCTAAAGTTAAAACTTTTTTTGTTGCATTATAAATTTCTTTTAATTCTTTATCATTTAAATTTTGCACCAATTTTTCTGGCATTACTTTTGCGTGCCATAAAATTTCAGAAGAATAAATGTTTCCAATTCCTGCTATAATTTCTGGAATCATCAAAATTTGTTTTACTTTGCCTCGCCGAAGCTTTAGCGAAGGCGGGTCTTGCCATAACAAAGCTTGTTTAAATTTTTCAAATGTAAAATTATTTTCCAGTGGCTCTGGCCCTAATTTCTCTAAAATTTTTTCTAAATCTTTTGTCTGCCACAACTCAATTTTAGCAAATTTTCTTGCATCTGATAAAGCTAGCATCTCTCCATTATCAAGAAAAAAAATAATATGCAGAAATCTATTATAAGAATCATTTAAAGGACTTTTTTTATCAATTGCCTTCCATTTTTTATTTTCAAACTTCCACTTTCCAACCAGCAAATGACCTGTCATTTTAAGATGAATCAAAAGTGATAAATCTCCCGATAAATTAAAAATAATATTTTTTGCTCTTCTATAAATTTTTACTATCTTTTTATTCTTAATTTGTTTTTTAAATGAATTAAAATCAGCTGGTTTTTTAAGTAACTTTTCCCAATCTGACCATACATTAACAAAGGCCCTTGAAAGGACCTTTTTGTTTAAACCATTTACTGTTGTTTGCACCTCAGGTAGCTCTGGCATATTATTAAATGCTTGGTTTTATATCAACAATTGGTTCTGGCTCAACTTTTGGTTCTTCTGTTTCTTTTATTTCAACTTTATTTTTTTTAACTGATACTTTTTTTGGTTTTTCTGTAATATCAGGAATTACAATTTTTTTTGCATCTTCAATCTGAACTTTTAATTTTGCTATTTCCTCATCTTTATTTTTTACTTCATCTCTTTGCCTTTCAATTTCTTTTATAACTTTGTCCAGCTCCAAAGTTCTATTTCTTACTTTTTGTTCTAGTGCTGAAATTGTTTCATCTAAAGCCTGTGTTTTAGCTTTTACTTTAATATCAATTGATTCCTCGGCGCGCGATCCAGCCTGTTTACTTTCTTCTAAATCTTGGGCTATTTTATTAAAAATTTTAGAAAGTTCCCCAAACTCATCTTTAGTTTCCAAATAAACTCTAGTTTTTAAATCTCCTTGGCTTAATTCAGTTGCTCTTTTCAAAAGTTTTTTTACCGGAGTGGCAAAGTTCTGGCCAGTGGCAAAGCCAAACAAAAAAACATAAATAGATAAAGCTATAAAAACAAAATAAACTTCTTTTGACATCGCACCATAGTTTAAAGCAATAAAAATAATTATAATAAAAAGTCCAACTAATATTATAGGGAACGCTATTTTAAAAATAATTTTGTTCATATTTTATATTTACCTTAAAAAAGGTAAACGATTAATTAATGTATTAAATTCAAACTCTCTTAAAATATCTGAGACTTCTTTTACATCAAAATTACCAAATTTGCAATCATGAATTTTAAAATCAATATCAACATCTTTTTTCATTTCAACTAGTGCCAAAGATAATAAAGCTGTTTCTTTATTATGCTTTAAAGCCTCTTTTACTTTTGGTTTTAAAACCGCTGTGTCTGTAGACAATTCAGAATAAAGATTTTTTAAGCTACCAAAATTATTAATTAATTCTGCTGCTGTTTTTTTGCCAATACCCAGCACTCCAGGCACATTATCAGAGACATCTCCAGTTAAAGCTTTATAATCTATCATTTGATCTGGCCGTACGCCAAACCTAGACATAACTCTCTCTTCATCATAAACAACTGTGTCTTTTATTCCCTTGCCTAAAGTATAAACCTTAACAAATTCATTTACAAGTTGAAGATTATCTAAATCTCCAGATAAAATATAAATCTCCAAATTTTCTGTTTGTTTTGGAGCTATTTGACAAATTGTTGCAATTAAATCATCAGCTTCTACTCCTTCTTTAGCAAAAACAGGAATTTTAAATTTATCTAAAATTAATTTTGTTTTTGGTAATTGCAAAATAACTTGATCTGGAGTTTTACTTCTCGTACCTTTATAATCTTTAAACATTTCATGACGAAAAGTGGGAGCCTTAGTATCAAAACAAGCTACAACATAATTGGCTTGTAAGTCCGCAATTGCTTTAAATAAAATTAAAAGATATCCGTAAATTGCACCTGTCTCTTCTCCATTTTTGGTAGCCAAAGGTGGCAGAGCATGAAAAGCTCGGTGAAGCAAAGCATTAGAATCAATAATAATAAGTTTCTTTTTTTCTGTTGTCATAAAATTTATTTTGCTTGTTTCCAAAATTCAAAATCCTAATTTCCAAATTCCAAACAAATCCAAAATTCAAAATCCAATAATTTAAATTCATTTTTATTATATCACATTTATTCCACAAAAAAAATCTGCCAAGCAAGAGCAAGTACTCAAGCTGGCAGACGAACGATGCGACGGACAATGCGGGCTAACCCACGCCCCGGAGTATTGTATAATGCAAGAGGACCCTGAAATTAAAACCGCTTTCTAGCGCAAAAGGACCCTGAAAACCATTGAAAAAGCTGAAAATGAT
>MHPU01000013.1 GCA_001820485.1 Candidatus Staskawiczbacteria bacterium RIFOXYD1_FULL_32_13 | reverse complement strand
TTTTAAATTGATATTTAAATTATTTCCCTACGCCACTTCGTTGTTATAACAGCTTTCACAATACACAATCTCTGGTCTATCCGGTGCATAGCTGGTTTCAATCCCCTTTCCACATTTCGCACAATTACGTTTATGAATAACCATTGAATTAAGACTTTTTATTCTAGCCCGATCTCTGCACAATGGGCACTGCCTTGGAATTGGGAAATTAAATCTTTGCAAAAAAGTAAATTCTGCAGGAATTATTTGATAATTTTTACCACAATCAGTACATTTTATTATTGCCTTTAAAATATCATTTTTTACATCTTTGATATTTTCAGGAATTTGCATTGTTGTATCAATATATTCACGCTTATCTTCATCACTCCAGTTAAACCCCTCGACAACTGCTTGCTCTTTTGTAACAGGAAACCACTCATATACAGTTGCTTCATTATATGCCCAAGGCGAAAGTTCAGCAGGTAACATTTCTCCATATTTATATACACGATCCAATTTATCTTTATAAGGAATCTCATTCATTTGTTTTCTTATTTTTTCGACTGTTGCAAAATATTCTTCTTTACTATATTGCTTGTTTAGAATACAATACTCCCCTTTTCTTACTCCAGCACAACCAAATAAATTTGAAGAATTATGACAACCAAAATAATATTCAATGTCTTGATTCACATAACACCATCCACTGAATTTCACGTTTCTAGAATCCCAGCCACACCAGCAACAATCATACATTAGTTCAGCCTTGTCCCCAAAAAATGACCAATCATAGGAAGTTGCAGAAGGTCCACTCTTTAAAAACTGACAATACTTTAAATCTTCCCCGTTAGAAAATAAATATGAATTACTAACATTTTTAGAATTTGATATATATTCGCCAGAAACATTTACATTTTTTATGCCATGGAAATAACGACGTGGTTGAGTTAAGAAAAATACTTCAACTTGGTTTTGCATATTTTCTAATTCTTCTGGAGTGCTGAACTGAAATTCTTTAAATTTTTTTTGATACTCTTCTTTTGTATATTGCTCATTAAATACACAATAGCTTTTGTTCCTTAAATTAATACAACCAAAACAATCAGAGCAACCAACCAAATCGCGCGAGAACCAAATCGTTCTACAATCAGCACAATCTTGCGAGAAAAATGCTTGATAGCACTTATTTACATTTGTGGAACCATATGATAATTCACTATGATTTGAAAATGAGCAATCAAAAGATTGCTTTATATCAACAACAGTATTTAAATATCCACTATCTTCAGCTCCAGAAACTCGAAAACAAAGATAACAATCTTTGCAATTAGAAGCAGCGCTACAATATTCGCTTCTTGTCATTGTTGAATATGCCGAAGCAAGTGAAGGGTGTGGAATAACAAACATTAATTCATTAAATTGTTCCAAAAAAGGCCTAGACCAATCAATATCTTTTGCATATTGTTTGCTATCCCACTTGTCAGAATGCCAAATATCTTGATGATACACTTTATATGGAGAATCTGCTTTATAAGTACTAATAATCATATCTCCAGTAAAATCACATTTGCGTTTATACAAAATTCTATAACCCTGCCAATTTAATCTACGTTTAAGCCTACACTCTGGGCACCAAGTTGGTGCAGGGACTTTTATTTTTTCATAAAACGCAAAATCATCGATCTCAATTACAAAATCCTTTTTACAATTTTGACAATTTTTTGTTTCTTAATTCATATTTTATTTTTTATTATTTAATACTCTTATATTCTCGAGAATGTCAGAGTGTTATTTACGATGAAATTAAATATTTTTATTTAAATTCTATTTTAAGTTCTCTGCCGAAAACTGAGGCAATTTTTACAAGCATTTCGGTTGTAAAATTCTGCTGACCCGATTCCATTCTTGCCACATTGCTCTGCTTTGTTTTTAGCTTTTTTGCCAGAACCGTTTGAGACATTTTTTTCTTTTTTCTCATTTGCAAAATCTGGTAAGCAACCTCTAATTGTCTGCCATATTCATTATATTGTCTTTTAGATTCGGTGTCTTTTAATTGCTCGTCAAGAAAAGACTGAAAATCCATTTCTTTTCTCATTTTTTGAGTCAAAATTATTTTTTTTGTTTTATTCATAAATTTGTTTGTTGTTTATAACATAATTATAGTTTTGTTCGGCTCTATTTATTTCGTTTATTGGGGTTTTGGTGGTCTTTTTTAAAAACACAAGAAGTAAAATAATATTTTTATTCAAAAAAGTAAAATAAAATATTCTGTGCCTATTTGAAGAAAAATCTACTCTCAATTCTCTAATTTTGCCACTAATGTGTTTAGAATAAGGCTCATCAAGAATACCATTATTTATTCTCAGGAATTCAATATATTTTAAAACTTTGTTCCTTTCTTTTTGTTCTAAATCATAAATATACCTTCTAACATCACTCTTGCCATTCCTAGGATTCAAATAAAATTTTACTTTATATTCTTCATTATTTAAGTATATCATATGTGATATATAGCTGTCAATACTTTTTATAATTACCAAATGCCAGCTTTAATTAAATCTGGGATTAATTTTTCTTGGTCATTGGTTATCATAGGATATTTTTTGTTCTCAAAATCTTCTTTGCAAAGCCACACAAAATCTCTTATTTCTGAAGCCGGTTTTATCTGTCCCGAAACTTTAGCAATGTAAACGCGTTCTATTGTAGTTCTTTCAGGATGATAAAAACTTGGGTTAGTGTATTCTTTAAAAAATTCACAAATCAAAAGTTCTACTCCTATTTCTTCTTTAAGCTCTCTACTTAGACAAACCTCATCTGTTTCTCCTGGCTCAATTTTTCCGCCTGGAGTCCAAAGCTCTTGGTGTTTTTTACCCAAGACCATAAGCATTTTTTCATCTTGTATTATAATTCCCGCAATTCTAGTCACTTTTTCCATAATTTTCCAATTAATATTTAAGTTATTTCCCTTATATGCCTTATTTATTCCATTAAAATAAATTTCACCTTCTGCAATAATTTTTACTATTTTATATTTTCCCTTTGTGAAAACTTTCCCATCCTCTCGATAATGAGTTGCTTCTAAAATAATTATACTAGCAAGCGGTTCTGATAAATTTGCATTACCTTTTGTTTCCAATAACGGCAGTTCTTCCCCGCCAAAATAATATAATCTTTGACCTTCTTTTAAAAAATCATAAACCTCTCCAATTTTCATTGGCTCTGGTATACATTCCTGTTTTTTTCTTTTTCCCGCCATAAATTCAGAAATATTTCTTAAAGCAAGGTCAGGATTAAATTCTACAACAATGCCCATAATTTTATTTTACTTATGTTAACCACGGTTAACCTAATAATTTTTACTATTTATTTATGCCACTTCTTGCTGATAACATTGTTCACAATAAACTATTTCTGGGCGGTCTGACGCGTAACTGGTTTCAATTTCTTTATTACACTTTGCACAGTTGCGTAAAAACAATTTAACCGGATTACGATTTTTTGTGCGCTGATAATGCCTGCAATTAGGACACAATCTTGGCAGCGGTAAATTTTGAGATTTATAAAATTGGAGTTCTTGCGAAATTACCCTAAATGCAGTAGCGCATTGTTCATTACACTGCCCCCTGTGTTCACACTCAATAATTTGTGCAGTAATATCTTCTTTTACATCAAGAATACTGTCTGGTAAATCTTGAGATTTTAATGTAATTTTATAATTTTTTTCTTTAACATCTTTCCACAAAAATCCATTACCTTCTGCGCTCTCCTTTTTCATAGGAAAAAATTCTTGAGCAGAAGTTTCATTATAGCTGAATTGAGAAATTTCTGCTGGGAAAAATTCCCCATATTTATAGATTCGCCCCTTTTTATCTACATAAGGCATTTCATTCATATGAGCAATAATTTTTGGTACCAGTGCCTCATATTCTTCTTTCGTGTATTGCTTGTTTAAAATACAATATTGTTTATTACGCAAACCAAAACAACCAAAAAGATTACTATTATTACCTACGCAATGCATGCTATAACTTATGTTTCTGCCATCAACCACAACATTACCACCAATAACATTATTAATATTCTGTCCTGAAATCAAAGATTCATACACCAAATGTCCATTTTCGCCAAACTGCGTAAAGTCAAAGCACTCTTTATTCCCTCCTAAAATTAACCACATACAATGTTTGCAATTCTCTGATTCTGTTGCGATAAAAGATTTTTCAACATATTTTGAATTAGAAATATAATCCCCGCTAGAATTTAAATTTTTAACCCCATGAATATATTTGTGTGGAAAATTCAACCAAAATTCTGATATTTTTTTCTTAAGATTTTGAACATTAGCATATGAATCTAACTTATATTCACCAACTTTTTTATCATATTCTTCTTTTGAAACTTTTTCATTAAAAATATGGTATTGCTGGTTTCTTAAATTCATGCACCCAAAACAGTTTGAACAACCTGAAAGATTTTTAGAAAACCAAATATTATGTGAATTTTCACAATCTACAGAATAATAAATTTGATAGCATTTATTGCAATTTAAACTTTCATAAGCTAATTCAGTGCCCTCTATCATGGTCACATCAACACAGTCTTTTGAATGCTCGACTTCTTCTGAATACATACAATTCTCATCATAGTCAGAATTGAAAAGATAATAACAGTTTTTAAGTGCATGATTCATATTAGTAAAATTGCTGTTCATAAGAGTAGTAAAATTAACAGACAAATTTCTATGAGGAATTTTACGAATTAATTCAGAAAACTGATTAAAGAATGACTTTGAAAAATCATGTTCTTTTCCGTATTGCATTGGGTCCCACTTATCTGATTGCCAGCATTCACCACAATAATTTTTTATTCCACCACTGAGGTCGTACATAGTTATTGTATCCTTTCCGCACAACTCACATGACCTCTTATAAAGTGCTCTCTCATTTCTAAAGGACAATCTTCTCTGCAGTCTACAATCAGGACAAAAGGTTGGGGCAGGAACTTTCATTTTCTCATAAAATGCAAAATCATCAGACTCAATGACAAAATCTTTTTTACAATTCTGACAATTTTTTGTTTCACTATTCATATTTTGGATTAATAACATTTAGGTTGTCGTACGACAACCTAATATTTTTATTTAATGTTTAATTATAGATTTTAGCTTGTTTAAATCAATATCTTTTTTAAAAATTATAAAATCTCTGCCAAACTTTTGCCCTTTAATAGAACCATTTCCCACTCTCCTAAAAACAGAAATCCTACTAATTCCCAGCAATTTTGCTAATTCTGGTATGGTATAAAAATCTGCATTTTCAATTAAAACTCTATTTCTCATATCTTTGATTTTTATCCAGTCAGGTTAACCATGGTTAACTTAAATTGATTTTAAATATAACCTAACTTTGTGAATAATTCTACAGATGGTGGGGTAAGTTTTAAACTTTTTAAATTTTCTAAATCCTGCCACGCATATTCTTCCAAATCATCATCAAGAGAAACTTCTATTTCATTTGCGTTTTTGTTATCAATCAAAACTTTATAAACAACAAAATTCATATTACACAAAACTTTTCCCCGGTTTCTTTTAAAACTTTTTCTGATTATCCTTTTCCTTGGTCGTCAACCAATTCTGTTTTATAATTTAAAATATCTATTCCTGTTTCCTCTTTCATTTCACGCCGTAAAGCAACTAAATCTATCTCACCAGCATTTACTCCCCCGCCCGGAATATGCCAGCAATAAGCATAAACTCCACCATTATTCGGGTTTTTCTTGCCCAAAAATAATTTTCCATCTTTAGAAAATATCATTGCGCAAACAATTCTCCTGTTTATTTCTCGCATATTCTACTCAAATTTTAGCTCTATGTTAATTTTGTCTTTATTTGTTGGGACTTTCTTAGTCCAAAAAGGCCAAAATGTTACATCTAATCTTTCTACTTGATTTGATAATCTACTTGTTATAATATCTTTAACTTCGGTTTCATTTTTCTGCATTAAAATAGAAAAAAATTCATTTGTATCTATTGGTTGATAAACCAAAGCTCTAAAATCTGAATTTAAAATTATCACACCAGAATTTAAATTAATTGGCTCTGAGATAAAATCTAATTTATAACTTTTTTCTAAAATACTCTTTTGAAAAGCCAAAGCACTTAAACTGTCTTTTGCAAATTTCTCTATATCTTGTCTTTTAAAAGCTAAAGCAGTTGCTTTAACCTTAACTTGATAACTAAAATTTTCAACTGTAGCCCCTACTTTTACTGGGGAGAATGTTTCTGTTACAGTACTTGAAATTGCATTGTCAAACAACACATACTCTAATGGAATTTTATTTCTTAAATCCACCTCTGCTTCTGCCACAACTTTCTTGCTTAATTGGTTTTTAGCATTTATCAAATCAGCTTCTGAAACTTGTTTTACATCAGAAGAATATCCTCCGGTCATTGAACTTGTAGACTCAGCATCAATACTATAATAATAATTCGTACCAGCTAATTTCGGAACCGAAAATTTTGAAGCTTCAATATTATAATCCTTACCTGCTTCTTCAGCTACAACTTTTACATTTATAGATCCTGGCACTACTTTACCACTTTTTAGTGTTCCAGCTGGTATAGTAACTTTTTCTAAGGTCACAAAATATTTTCCAGAATCAGATAAAAAGTGCGTACCAGATTTTAAAGTAAATGCAGATACAGGATTTAACCTATTATAAATTTTGATTGTGCCAGAAGCCTTACCACTACTTTGAGCTGTCCCAGTTGAAGGAAAATCTTGCCATAAGTCTTTTTCAATTTTAAATAATTCTAAAGGTATTTTTTTATTTTCAAGGTCAATAGCAGTTATAGTTGTCTCAGCTGTAATTTTATCATTATAACTCACTGATTCTGTTTTAGGCCAAATAGAAATCTCTGCTTTTTGCATACTAAAATATAAATATCCTGAAAGCATAATTACAAAAATCCCACAACAAACAAGCAAGGCTCTTTTAAATGAAAAATTTAATTTCTTTCTTGTTCCTGCAGGAATTGTGGGCAACTTCTCTAACTCGGTATTTTCTACTTCATTGCTAATATAATCCTGCGATGGTTCTTGCATTACTTCTACTATGCTCTCTGGTTTGATATCTTCCTGATTCGCATTAGAAGCAAAAACTGCCTTTGTTTTAATAATCGGATCTTTTGCAACCTTAATTGCCAAAATCCCAGAATTTTTTGCTGGTTTATCAATCATTTTTATTTCCTCTTTTGGAGGCAAAATATCGTAAATTTTCTTATTCATATAATTTTAAAAAAAATTAATTATACTTTAATCTTTTAACGGAATTTGCAAAACTTGCCACTGGAATATTATGACTAGTTTTAATCTCTCTATTTAATAATTGACTATTTATATTACATAAATCATGCTTTATTTTTAAAGCAATTTGGTATGCAAATTCAACGGGCACAGCATTTCCAATCATTTTATAACCATCAGCTACGTCTCTATATTTAAAAATAAAACTATCTGGAAAAGTTTGTATTCTTGCACATTCTCTAACAGAAAGCCTACGATATAAATTTTCCTTTCCCGGTTCAAAAATTCTTTTATTAAATTCTATAAATTTCATTTTTGGGGCTTGTGGGTGTATTGGGGCGTGTCTGCCTCCTGCTTGTATTGTAAAAGATGGCTCATCCCAACTTCTAACTCTGTTTCTAGACATATACATAGTTGAAAAACCACCATTCATATATTCATGATTTGCCATAAATAAATCTTTTGGGTCATTAGCCTTATTAAATGGTTTTGCGGGTTTAGCTAATCTCAAATTAAAAATAGCATCTTTTAAAACTGGTTTTTTATATAATGGTTTTGGAAATTCAAAATATTTTCCTACTTTTGTTTTATGATACCCAATTATAATTATTCTCCACCTATCTTGTGGAACACCAAAATCATTTGCATTCAAAAGTTGATATTTAACATTATATCCAATATCTTCAAATTGCTTAATTATTTTATTAAAAGCTTCACTGTGCCTAGGCGAAAGTATTCCAGAAACATTTTCTGCTAAAAAGAAAAGTGGCTGCTTCTCTTTTAAAATTCTTATGTATTCAAAAAATAATTGACCTCTTTTATCATTAATCCCTCTGTTCGCCCCTGCCTCACTCCAACTTTGACATGGAGGACCTCCAATAATTCCATCAGCAAAAGGAATTTCAGATTCAGGTACGTCTACTATACTTCTTTTATCTAGTTTTGACTTCGGAAAATTGAGTTCAAATGTTTCCCAAATTGAATTATCAAATTCATTGGCCCAGTCAACACTAAAACCAGCTTTTTCAAAACCTAAATCTAGCCCCCCTGCCCCCGTAAATAAAGAAACTAATTTCATAATTATTATTGGTTGAAATTTAATGTATTTCTAAATAATTTTTTAGGTGCCATTAAGAGGTTGACATCAAATTTTAATGATGATTCGACCCTAGAACTAGCATTATGAATACGAAAAGAGAGCATCCAGTTGTTATTCATCTTTACTATTACCGTTGTATTACTATCTAATTTAAAATCAATACTAATAATCTTTGTTGGTAATGGCACTTTTGGAGTTTTATACTTAGGAAAAATATTCTTGAAAGGCAAGTTCAGCGTTCCATATAAATTATATGCGTGTATCTCAATGTCATTTCTTCTTTTAACAACCTTATAAAAATCTTTATTGCCCACAAGATATATAATAAGATTAGATGCAACTTTTGTCGGATTAATCTCATAAATCATCTTTAACTCCTTAATAAAAGCTTTTAAAATAGGAACATAAACCGTTGAATGATAATCACCAAGCTCGCTCCATTTTTTCTTTGCATTGCTCTTTTTTTTAATTTCTTCAAGATTTTTAAAAATTGGATTTATAATATCAAAATATTCCTTAGAGGATTTAATTCCGAGCCACTTTTCACCAAAATCAATTTTTGAAGACAGTCGAGAATGTTTTACCGCTTCATGATTATTTTTTGCAGAAACGCCAATTTCCCATTTTTGTAATGCACGTATTACCAAGACATCCCTTACGTCACCCAATTTCCCATAAGAATCTGGAAGGATTTCAAGTTGTAAGATATCATTTTTACTAATACCGTTAGAAAGTCGTGGCTCTATATCCATCAAAAAATTAACTGCAAAACTTGCACTAAGCAAATAATCACTTTTTATATTTTTATTAACATTTTCAAAACAACCTTTTGCAATTTTATAAGATGAGTTTTTAACGATTTCAACACTGGTCTTATTCTTTAATTTCTCCCAAAATTCGAAAAGAAGGGCATACTCAAATGCTTTTCCTGTGGTCATTTGCTTTGATGCTGTCGTAGTCATAGTTTTCTTCTTTTTATAATTAATATACTTTCATTTACACAATTGCGAATAATTATCTCTGGGATAACGTTCGGGGAAATCCGATTAGTTTATTATAACACTATTATTGCAATATTGCTTTTATACGACGAACACCAGCTGATGATGATTCTTCTTTAATTATTTTAAATTTACCCATGGTTCCTGTATGCTCCACATGAGGACCTCCACAAATTTCTTTACTAATGTTTTGCTCACCTTCTCCTATAAAATAAACTTTTACGCGCTCGCCATATTTATGCTCAAAAACTCCTGTGGCATTTATTTCTTTTGCATCATCCAAAGTCATCTCTTTGCAAATCACAGGTAAATCTTTTAAAATTGCTTCATTTACAAAATCTTCTACTTGTTTTAATTGATCTTGTGTCAATTTATCTTTCCAAGCAAAATCAAATCTTACTCTTTCTGATGTGATATTACTTCCTTTTTGCGAAACACTATCTTGCAAAAATTTACGCAATCCAGCAAGCATCAAATGAGCAGATGTATGTAATTTGGTTGTTTGTTCTGAAGCATCTGCTAATCCCCCTTTAAATGTTCCAGCTGAAGCTGTTCTTGAAAGTTCCTGGTGCTTTTCTGATTCTTTTTTAAATTCTTCCATATCAATTTTCAATCCTTTTTCAAAAGCTAACTCTTCTGTCATTTCAATTGGAAAACCATATGTTTGATAAAGTAAAAATGCATCTTTACCAGAAATGATATTTTGAGAGCTTAAACTACTAAATTCTTTTAAACCTTTCTCTATTGTATTTTCAAATTTTATCTCTTCTGCTGATAAACAATCCATAATAAAATCTTTATTATTTTGAATTTCAACATAAATATCTTTATAATCAGAAATAATTATTTCAGCTAATTTCGTTTGCCATAAATATTCGTTAATGCCTAATTGCTTGCCAAATCTTATGGCCCTTCGAATTAATCTACGTACAATATATCCTTGCCCTAAATTACTTGGAGTGATTCCCCTGTTATCTCCCATTATAAATGTAACTGCCTTTAAATGATCAGCTATGATTTGAAAAGACTTTTTATCATCACTATATTTCTTATTAGATAATTCTTCTATTTTTTTTATAATATTTAAATATAAATCTGTTTGAAAAACATCTTCTGTATTTTGACTTGCCATTGTTATTCTTTCTAGTCCTCCACCAAAATCAACATTTTGCTGAGTTAATTTTTCAAATCCATTTTCAGTCTTTTTGTATTCCATAAATACACTGTTTCCAATTTCAATAAACCTTCCACAATCACAGTTAATATGACAAGGCAAATCTTTCCACTCAGAATTATCATGTTTCTTAAGGTCTACCCCAAAATCATAAAATATTTCACTATCTGGTCCACCAATTTCACCAATAGGCATTTTAGCTGGAATGCCGGATCTAGACCACCAGTTTTTCTCTACTGGATAATAAAAAATTCTTCCACCTTGCATACCATCTTTTTCAGAAAAATTTACATCTTTTGCATCAATACCATATTTTTTAAAAATATCTTTTAATATATCAACTGACTCAGAATCTTTAGTAACTTTAATTGATTCCTCTCCTCTAAAAACTGTAGCATAAAGATTATTTACATTTAAACCAACTTCCTCTACTAAAAAAGAATAAATCCAGTGCAATTGCTCTTTTTTAAAATAATCCCCTAAAGACCAGTTCCCTAGCATTTCAAAAAAAGTACCATGCCTTCCATCACCCACCTCTTCAATATCTACAACTCTAAAAGATTTTTGAGAATCACAAATTCTAGTTCCTAATGGGTGCTTTTCTCCCATTAAATATGGCACCATAGGTTGCATTCCAGAGCTGGTAAATAAAGTTGTAGAATCGTTTTCTGGAATCAAAGAAGCGCTAGGAATTATTGCATGTCCCTGTTTTTTAAAAAAGTCTAGATATTTTTGCCTTAATTCTGATGATTGCATATTTAGTTATTTTACACCAAAAATTTTATCTATGCAAATAAATTTTTATGCATGTAAAGGCTAAATAGAAATGTCATACCTGCTGGCAAAGTAGAAATGTCATACCTTGCCGGATTTTTTTTGTTTT
>MHPU01000012.1:23642-32728 GCA_001820485.1 Candidatus Staskawiczbacteria bacterium RIFOXYD1_FULL_32_13 | reverse complement strand
AGTAGGTGTATCATATCATATGAACCAGCGCAAGGTATTGACTTTAAATTTTAAAATTGTAATATACATTTGCGTCAGTTTCGTGCCAAAAAAAACAGGATTCATAGCATGACATTGCCAATTGAATTACCGTTTGGTCGCACGCTTCTTCATCTCACCAATGGGAAAGATGATGAAACATTTATTCCTGGTCACGAAGAATATTCCTCCGCCCAACCTGTCATCGGCTGGCAGAAATTTGGCGACACAAACCACTGGCGGTTACGTAGGGTTTGGCTATCCCAAGACTTCTGGGCAATTGCCATCGATAATACGGGAATTTTGCCGATGCAAATTCCCGCAAATATCAAAACCTACGGCGATTTACGCCATTGGTGCCAAGAGCAAGCCTACCAACAAAAGTTATCTGATCAACAAGTTTTTGCCAGCTTTTCGTGCCGATTTGGTATCGACCATGTTGGCGACAGATAGCAAAGTTAGTACAGTTTCGTGGATCACGAGCAACCAAGGGCGAACCACAAGGCTCGCCTTTTTCTTTACAATTTTAAATAAATTTTATGTTGTCGTGCGACAACCAAATACCTTGTAAGTACGATCGTACTGACAAGGTTATTTAATGTAATTAAAAATAAATTTGTGAACAAAAATTATTGCAAAAGAAAAGCCGATGATCCTCCAAATCAACGGCTCGTTTGAGTTTTTGGTCTCCACCCCACCGGCCAATATGCATGAATAAACAACTAACGCCCGAGACAAGATTCTGCCCAGTTAATAAACGCGAAACTCTCCGCGCTCAACCCTGCAAAATTCGCCGCTGCCAAGAAATCTTTGCCATCAACGATGGCGACGCCATCAATCGCGTCATATTTATTCGCCCAAGCCTTTGGCAATCTGACAAAAACCGATTTTACCCCATAGCTTTTACAAGCCGACTCCAAGAGCGCACGAAATTCTTGACGCAAACATTTTTTCCAGCTTTCTACCTGCTCTCCAGTGACGTCCGCTGGTTTTTCGATTCCCTGCGTCTCAAGTGAGCAACAAATGCAAACTAGAGTGTACTGACGAGAACAGATCCCGTTGAGCAGGTTGAAGGAAAGTTGGTAATAGGTTCCAGCACGATCTCCGGCATACACCAAGAATGCACATTGTGGAAGATCTTTCGACCGAACCAAAACGATACGGTCTCCATTTTCCCGCACAGGAATCACTTCCGGACGTTCATTCTCCGGCATGGATTCGAGCAACGCATCCAAGGAGTATTGCCCAATTTGTTTTTCAAGCTCTTGTTTCTGTTGTTCAAGAACCTTAATCTTTTTGTTGATCTCGCCGACTTGCTGAATTGTGAGCATAGATTCCCCCGTTCGTAAAAAAGTACTTTGACACAAAGTGTTCAGCTTGAGGGTTCAACACGCCCCTCCCAACCTACGCTAAATAATATGGTATTTTTGATATAATGTCAAGGGTTTGCGGACTTTAGTTTAAAAAGATATAATTAGAGAATGAATTTAAAAATTGTCATTGCGAGGGTATCGCAATACCCGAAGCAATCTCAACGGCTGGGATTGCCACGTCGCCTGCGGGCTCCTCGCAATGACGGAAAACAAAACAAATGGCAAATGAAGTAAATAAAAATGATAAAAATATTTTGCACTTTTCGGAAATTAGAATGACTGATGTTCCTTTGGTTGGTGGGAAAAATGCTAGTCTTGGAGAAATGTTTACACAGCTTACTGCTAAAGGAGTAAATATTCCAGATGGCTTTGCTTTAACAACCAATTTTTATTGGAAATTCATTGAGGCCAATGGTTTAAAAGAAAAATTAAATGCAATTTTTGAAACTTTAGTTGTAAATGACGTAAAAAGTGTACAACAAGTAGGCAAAACTTGTAGAGATTTAATTTTAAATGCCAATATTTCAGATGAATTACAACAAGAACTTTTTTCTGCCTATAAAGAACTATCTTTAAAATATAATGAAGAATTTACTGATGTGGCGGTCCGAACCTCTGGCGTAGCTGAAGATAATCCAAATGCTAGCTTTGCAGGACAATTTGAAACTTATTTAAATATCACAGGAGAAGAGCGCCTAGTAAAAGCAGTTAAAGATTGTTTTTCATCTTTTTTCACAGACAGGGCCATTGTTTATAGAAATGAATTAAAACAAGACCAATTAAAAGTTGGCTCATCTGTTGGGGTGCAAAAAATGGTAAGGAGCGATTTGGGGGCTTCTGGAATTATGTTTTCTTGTGATACTGAATCTGGATTTGGTGATGTGGTTTTAATTAATGCAAGCTACGGCCTTGGTGAAAATATTGTCAAAGGCAGAGTTGACCCTGACCAATACTATGTTTTTGAAACAACTTTAAAGAAAGGGTTTCGCCCAATTATTGATAAAAAATTAGGAGCTAAAGAAGAAAAATTAACTTATAATACAAACCTCAAAGCCAAAGACCCAACAAAAAATATTTTAACTACTAAAAAAGAAAGGGGGACTTTTGTAATCTCAGACGACGAGGCTTTGCAACTTGCCAAGTGGTCAGTAATTGTTGAAGAACATTATAAAAAATCAATGGATATGGAATGGGCCAAAGATGGCAGAGATGGAAAATTATTTATTGTACAAGCCAGACCAGAAACCATCCAAAGCAAAAAAAACTTAAGTGTTTTAGAAGATTATGTAATTGATAAATCCAAAAATCCAAAAATATTAACTATTGGAATGAGTGTTGGTAACAAAATTGGAGCTGGCAAAACTCATGTCATAAAAGATGTAAAAAATGTTTCTGATTTTAAAGAAGGAGAAGTTTTGGTAACTGAAATGACAGATCCAGATTGGGTACCTGCAATGAAAATTGCTTCTGCAATTATCACAGACCGAGGAGGTAGAACTTGCCATGCAGCAATTATTGGAAGAGAATTAGGCATTCCAGTTATAGTAGGAACAACTGATGGCTCTCGCAAAATAAAATCGGGTCTTGATGTTACAGTATCTTGCGCAGAATCAGAAGAGGGCAGAGTTTACCAAGGGATAGTACCTTTTGAAATAAAGAAAACTGATATTTCAAATATAGATAAGACCAAAACCAAAATTACTATGAACCTGGGCGAGCCAGATCATGCTTTTGCTTTAAGTTTTATTCCAAATGATGGCGTGGGACTTGCTCGCGAAGAATTTATAATTGCAAACTATATTAAAATTCATCCCTTAGCCCTACTTAACTACGATAAACTTTCTAAAAAAGATAAAACAAAAATAAACAAATTAACTGCTGGCTGGGAGGACAAAGTACAATTTTATATTGATAAATTAGCTCAAGGCATTGGTAAAATTGGCTCGGCTTTTTATCCAAAACAAGTTATTGTACGGTTTTCAGATTTTAAAACAAACGAATACCGCTCCCTAATTGGTGGAGAAGCTTTTGAACCACAAGAAGAAAACCCAATGATTGGATTTCGTGGAGCTTCAAGGTATTATGACTCAAGATTTAAAGACGCTTTTGTGCTTGAATGCAAAGCAATTAAAAAAGTAAGAGAAGAATATGGACTTGATAATGTACAAGTTATGATTCCATTTTGTAGAACTATAGAAGAAGGCAAAAAAGTTATAGATATTATGGAGGAGCAGGGACTAAAGAGAGAACCCTTCGACTCGGCCACTGGCCTCGCTCAGGGTCACATAAATCCTTTGAGGATTTATGTGATGTGTGAAATCCCATCTAATGTGATTTTAGCTGAAAAGTTTTTAGAAATTTTTGATGGATTTTCAATTGGGTCAAATGACTTAACTCAATTAACTTTGGGTCTTGATCGCGACAATTCAGAAATAGCTTCTGTGGGTAATGAAAAGAATGATGCAGTAAAAGAACTTATCCAAGAAGCTATAAGAGTTTGCAAAGACAATGGTAAATATATAGGAATATGTGGCCAGGGGCCAAGCGACTTTCCAGACTTTGCGCAATTTTTAGTAGAAAAAGGTATTGATAGTTT
This sequence comes from Candidatus Staskawiczbacteria bacterium RIFOXYD1_FULL_32_13, assembly GCA_001820485.1. Taxonomy (GTDB): domain Bacteria; phylum Patescibacteriota; class Minisyncoccia; order Minisyncoccales; family Staskawiczbacteraceae; genus XYB1-FULL-32-11. The sequence goes on along the minus strand of MHPU01000012.1, from coordinate 28,741 downwards.
ATCTTTAAATCCCGATTCTATCATAAAAACCCGCATTGCCATAGCCCAAACCGAAAAACAATTAGAGCAAAACAAACAAACAAATTAAAACCATCGTCATTGCGAGGAGGTCGCAACTGACGAAGCAATCCCAACTATGGAGAAACGCGGATATATTTATATTTTAACAAATAACACAAACACTGTTAGCTACACGGGCATCACAAGTAATTTACAAAAAAGGATTTTTGAACATAAAGAAAAATTAGTAGAAGGTTTTACAAAAAGATACAATGTTTCAAAACTGGTATATTTCGAGCAATTTGATAATATTAAAGACGCGATAAAAAGAGAAAAACAAATAAAAGGTGGCTCACGACAGGACAAAATAAATTTGATAAAAAGCATAAATCCAGAACTTGTTGATTTGTATAATAACCTCTGAGATTGCTTCGTCGGCTGATGCCTCCTCGCAATGACAATTTTTTTAATTTTAAAATTCAATTGTAAATTGTCTAATTGGAAAATTTATTGAAAATTGGAAATTGAAAATTGAAAGTTCATAAAATCATGTACGATATTATTACATTTGGGGCAGCGATTCAGGATATATACATTAAACCTGAAAAGTTTAAAATTTTGGGGTCTTCTAAATTTGCCACAGGCAAAGGGGTTTGTTTTGGGCTGGGTAGCAAAATTGATGTGGAAGATATGCAATTTTCTTCTGGAGGCGGTGGTACCAATACTGCAGCTAGTTTTGCTAAACAAGGATTTTTAACTGCTTTTTGTGGAGCAGTAGGACTAGATATTTCAGGAACTTCATTAATTGATGAATTATCAAGATTAAACATTGATATAAGATTTATCAAAAGATTTGCAGAAAAGGCTACTAGTCACTCAGTTGTTTTGTCTGGCCTTAAAGAAGATAGAACAATTTTTGTTTATAAAGGAGCTTCAGAATTATTAGATAAAGATATAATTCCATGGCAAGACATAAGAGAAACAAGATGGTTTTATGTTGCTCCACTAGCTGGAAATCTCTGCAATAATTTTGAAGCAATTGTAAATTTTGCCAAAGAAAACAATATTAAAATAGCAGTAAATCCTGGTCACTCACAATTGTCTTTGCCTAAAAAGACTCTTAAAGATATTTTTGCTAAAATAGACATTTTGATTTTAAATCAAGAAGAAGCTTCGTTTTTAACTAAAACTCCATACAAAAAAGAAAGTTTAATTTTTAAAAAATTAGACAAACTTTGTCCGGGAGTTGCCATTATGACAAAAGGCAAAGAAGGGGTTGTGGTTTCTGATGGGAAATTTATGTATTTAGCTAAAGCACTCAAAACCGAAGTAGCAGATACAGTTGGAGCTGGAGATGCATTTGCATCGGGGTTTGTTTCAGCTTTTATTAAAGAAAATCAAAATATAGAAAAAGCTATTCAACTTGGCATTGCTAATTCTTCTAGCTGTCTATCCCAAACAGGAGCTAAAAACGGTCTTTTAACAAGTCTGCAAGAATTTGAAAAAGTAAAAGTAGAAAAAACCAAAATATAGTAGGCAGGCAGACAGGCAGGTATTTACAAATAGGCTAAAATATACTAATATATCATTATTAAACTAAATACATAAACTTATGGCAAAAATTATTGTAGAACATGAAAAATGTATTGGTTGCGGTTCTTGCGCAGCTGTATGCTCAAAATATTTTGAAATGGCAGAAGATGGCAAATCACATATAAAAGAATCTGTTAAAAATTCTCAAGGAAATGATGAATTAGAAACAAATAATATTGACTGTGCACAAACAGCAGCTGAAGCTTGCCCAGTACAGTGTATAATTATTGAAAAATAAAATTATGATTACATTAAATGCAAAACAAAGAACTACTCTTGGAAGATTAACAAATACCTTAAGAGAAAAGGATATTATTCCAGCTGTGGTTTATGGTCCAGGAGAAAAAAATGCTTCTATAGAAATTGATTCAAAAGAATTTATTAAAGTTTTGAAAGAAGCAGGAGAAAGTTCATTAATCGAGCTTTCAATTGATGGTGAAAAATCAAAAAGATCTGTTCTAATTCATGATATGCAAAGAGACCCAGTATCCAACAGTATTATACATATTGATTTTTTCCAAGCATCATTAAAAGAAGAAGTAGAAGTTGCTATTCCTTTGGTTTTTGAGGGAGTTTCCTTTGCTGTAAAAGACTTAGGAGCTAATTTGGTTAAAAACATGACAGAGATTGAAGTAAAAGCTTTACCACAGAATTTACCTCATGAAATTAAAGTTGATTTATCACTCTTAAAAGAAATTGGTAGCCATATTTTGGTAAAAGACTTAAAAGTTGCAAGCAATGTGGAAATTTTAAAGAAACCAGAAGAAATTGTTGTCTCTGCAACAGCTGTAGAAAAAATTGAAGAAGAATTAGCTACTGCAGTTGAAGAAGATGTAACAAAAGTAGAAAAAGTTGAAAAAGACAAGAAAGAGGATGATGTTGTCCCAGAAATCAAAGAAGCCAAAAAATAATTTTAAACAACTCCTTAATTGGGGTTGTTTTTTTGCTATAATATGAGATAATAAACTTGAAGTCACAAATTAATGAAATATATAACTATAAGAAAATTGTTTATTGTTTTGATAACGGCAATAATTTTGCCTTGTTTTGTTTTTGCAGAAGATTTAGCTACCACCTGTAAAACAATATCTGAAACAGAAAATGGATGTTCTAATCTTAGCAGTGCCGAGTGCAAGGCAACTTTAGAAAAATGCGAAGCATATTATGAAGCCGAGGCGCAAGCTATTGCCAATGATATGACAAAAACAGCAGCTGAGAAAAAAACATTAACAGCACAAATTACAAATTCAAAAAAAAAGATCCTAGGACTGGAAACACAAATTAAACAAGGTACAATAAAGGTAAAAGGACTTAATTTACAAATTGGAGATACTAAAAATTCAATTGATAAGACTTCAGGCAAAATTATAGATTCTCAAACTCAAATTGCTAATATTTTAAGATCTGTTTATCAAGAAAACAAAAAATCTATAATTGAAATTTTAATTGAAGGTAATGTTTCTGATTTTTTTAGTAATTTAACTTATTTAGAAGGATTAAACTCTAAAGTATCAAATCTTTTAGAAAGTACTCAAAATCTAAAATCATATTTAGAAGGACAAAAAATAAAAATGGATGATGAAGTAGGTCAATTACAAAAAACAATTGCCTTGCAAAATTTACAAAAAAAAGAATCTGAACAAGCTAAAAAAGAATCTGAACAATATTTAAAATTAACAGAAGCTCAATATCAAGAGCAGTTAAAAGAAAAACAAGAAGCTGAAAAAAAGGTAGCTACCATAAGAGCAAAACTCTTTGAAATGGTTGGAGTATCAAAGGCTCCAACCTTTGGAGAAGCTCTAGAAGTTGCAAAATCTGCAGCTAGTTTAGCAGGAGTAAGACCAGCATTTTTATTAGCAGTTATAAGCCAAGAATCAGCAATTGGTAAAAATGTTGGACAATGTGTTTTAGTAGACAAAGCTACAGGCACAGGGAAAAGAATTAAAACTGGAGCTACAGTTATTAGAGTAATGAAACCAACAAGAGATGTGTTGCCGTTTGTTGATATTACAACAAGGCTAGGTAAAGATCCTTTAAATACACCTATTTCTTGTTGGATACCTGTTTATTACTCTGGGGCTCCTTCAGGCTGGGGTGGAGCTATGGGACCTGCTCAATTTATACCTTCAACTTGGATGTTATATGATAAAAAACTAAAAACATTGCTTGGTAGATCTCCTGACCCTTGGGGCATAAAAGACTCTTTTACAGCATCTGGTCTTTATTTAGCTGATTTAGGTGCATCAGCCCAAACTGCAAGTAAAGAAAGTAATGCAGCTTCAAGATATTATGGAGGATCTTCTGCTTATTCAAGAAGTGTTATGAGAAGAGCAACTTGTATTCAAGGATTTATAGATAATGGAACAATGAGTTCTGATTGCCAAGGTTTAATATTTTAAAAATTATTAATAAAAAAATAACAATAAAAAATCACATCAAATGTGATTTTTTCTTGGAGCGGGCTAGTAGATGCTGTTAGAACTTTTTGGCAAACCACTGACGAAAGTTTCTTTATTCCAGATCTGTCACAAACACAAGCCAAACTCTATTAAATTACTTACCCCACCCCGCTACTCACTATTGTTTTAGCTTATGGTTAAAGCCTTCTGTATCTTATAGCACTGCCCTGCCCGATCTTCTCAATTTTCCTAAGCTTTAAAAGTTTAACTAATGCTTGATTAACTGTTGGTCTGGCAATTTTAAGTTCTCTTTCAATTTCGCCTGGAGATATTTCTTTATCTGTTTGCAAAAATCTCCAAACAGCTAATTGTTTCACCGAAAGAATTTTCTCTACATTTTCCTTTGACAAAAGCTCAATGGCCATTTCAGACTGCTTTGTGAAAATATCTAAAAAGAAATTAAGCCAAGGCAAAATGCTTTCATCATTTGTTTTAAATGTTTTTTGGCTTTGCCTTAAAGCAAGATAATATTCTGGCTTATTATCCTCAACTATTTTTTCGTGTGAAACATAAGGCATATACAAATACCCATCCTTTAGCAAAAGTAAGTTTGTGAGCACTCTTGAAATGCGGCCATTTCCATCTGAAAAAGGATGAATTTGCAAAAACTCTACAAGAAAATTAGCAATCACAAGCAAAGGATGATATTTTTTCTCAACAAGTGCTTGTTCTGTCCACTCGCATAATTCCTGCATTTCTTTAGGAGTTAAATATGCAGGAGTTGTGTCAAACAAAACTCCTATTGACTCACCTTTCTCGTTTACCATATGAACTTTATTTTCCTGTTTTTTATATTCGCCTCGGTGGAGCTTATCTTTTTCTACATATTTTAATAATTCCTGATGGAAATGCTTTATGGTGTTCTCCGAAAACTTAATTGATTTATATGAGTTAAAAACATTCTCAAGTAATTCAAAATAGCCTTTAACTTCTTGGATGTCTCTGTCTGTAAACTTTTGAATATCAATCCCTTTCATCAGTTTTTCGACATCTTCATCTGAAAGCCTTGATCCTTCAATTCTAGTTGAAGATCCCGTTGAAGTTATC
>MHPU01000012.1:22103-23623 GCA_001820485.1 Candidatus Staskawiczbacteria bacterium RIFOXYD1_FULL_32_13 | reverse complement strand
ATGCTATTAAATCTTTGTTCAAATTTATTCATAAAATTACCTTATTTGCCTTATATTTTGATTATATAAGATTATATAAGATTATGCAAGATTTACACTAATAACTCCAATTTAGGTCTCCGTTGTTTGTGGTGACTTTGAGAATCTTTAAACCTTTCTCAGTTTTAAGTATTTTGCCTGAAGCATCTTTACCAATCAATGTTGTATTTTTACCGTTGTAAACTGCCAGCACATTATAATCTTTTTTGGAAGCTACATATTGCGAAAGCATTTTAAGATTTTTATTTTTGTCATATAGCCATAAAAATGCCATTTTGTTTTTGCTGGTGTCGGCTAACTTACCATTATACTTTATTGATTTAATTTCAGCTTTCATTGTAATTTTTCTATTTTTATCTTTTAGTTTAATTTCTGTTATATTACCTGCTTTGTCTGTTAAAGTGATTGTGTCATCTTTATCTGTGTTTGTAATTTCAGATGAAGTTGAAACATTATCTTTACCAGTAAACTTTAAATCTTTTTTAGCTGGATCAAACTCAATTATTACTTCTGGAGCAATGATATCATCTGGCGTAGGATAAATTACTTGTGATTCTGAAGTTGGAGTTTCTTTTACTGTTAAAGTTGTCTGGGAGGCGACCCCAGGCAAATTTACTGTACCCGTAAGTTGTGATGTAACTGATAAATTAATAAAACTCTCTGTTTTTGTGGTTTGACCATTTGTTATTTGAGAGTTTATCAGTGTATAAGTCCCTGCATCATCCCCCTTAAAATTTATTGTATAAGTTTGATTTTCATCATTTGGAATAAAAATAAATTTGTGATCTCCAATTAAATCATAACTGGCTCCTGGGATTTGGTTTTGAATGCTTCCATCTGTTGCTATTCCACTACGATTTCCGCTTTGGTCTGTTATCTCAATTGTCACGGGGCTAAACCATTTCAGCCACCAGCCACTTAATTCGCACTTTTCAGGATTTGCATCTAACACTGCTTTTGTTATTACATTGTTTCCTGTGTTTAAATTAGTTCCTGCGATTAAATTAACAATCTCTTGTTTGCTACCTTCTCCTGAAAGCATATCACTATGCTTTGTTTTTATTGTATAAAAAGTATTACCATTACTTGCACCTACGCTGTTTGAGCTATTAATTGGCACTGTGCCATCTCCATTGCCTGTTTCGGGAATATCATAAGTTATGACTGATGTTTGCAATGGGTTTGTATTTTTGCTCTTGATAAATTTTGTCATTGTGGAAGATTTGCAACCAACTATATTATACAAATCGATACCTGTGGATTTAATATCGTAAGTATCAAAATTATCTGAACGTAAACTTTCTGCTTGGGTTAATGCTGTGGAATTTAAATTATTTTCATTTACCAAAAAACTTTTTGTTTCCTGATAGTTTAAATCTTTTTCTATTTTGGTTAAACCAGCATACTCAATTGTTTTTATAAAACTGCCATAACTATCATAATAAGTTTGACTTGGAATTAAATCATAAGCACCTGGCATA
>MHPU01000012.1:17083-22094 GCA_001820485.1 Candidatus Staskawiczbacteria bacterium RIFOXYD1_FULL_32_13 | reverse complement strand
AAGGAATACCCATATTATCTCCTTGTATCAGGGTTTTTACAACTTCAGGAGAACCCAAATTTGGCACTCCCACAAATATTGCCTTATTTATCTTGTGATTAGCTGAGTTATCTATTACATACTTCTTGGTTAAAATACCACCCATACTATGAGCTACAATTTCAATTTTGTCTTTACCTGTTTGAGCTAGAATAATCTCAATTTTATTTTTCAAAAGATCCACATTAGTCGTGCCATCTGCAAATTCCCCACTAATTCCATATCTCCAATCATACGGAAAAGTAAAAAGAGTTTCGCCTTCAATATAGCCCTGATCAACAAATTCCTTTTTTAATCCTTCTGTATAATCAGCTAGTTTATCTGGATTTTCAACCACTTTTCCAGTAGACACACTACTATTACTTGGAGTCAAATCCTTATTAAATGATAGTGGATCCATGAACCCATCTCCTATAGTATATGACATCCTTAGAATATCTGGCCACAACAACTCACTTCCGTTTTTCATTTCTGTTCCCATAATTCCCGGAACAATTAAAACGGGCGTTTTATCTGCAACTTTTTTATTATTAAAACTACAAACAATATTCTCCCACACTCCAGCTGGATAAATTGCTATTCCATTTTCTTGTTGAATAAAACTATCGTGTATCCAAGGGGTATAAATATCTGGCACGAAATCACTAATGCAAGTTATGGGTTGTAAGTTTAATCCCTGCAATTCATCTTGAGTTATCATATAATTTCCTTGGTCAAGAGATATTGTTTTTGTTGCCAATAAACCTTGCGTTTGCAAATCAAATTGATCATAGTCAACCCAGCTACTTTGACAATTATTGCCATCTTGATCACAAGTTAATAATTGTGATTTTACTGTAAAGTGAAAATTGCCCTCTAATCCTTGCGTGGTTAAATCTATGGTTATATTATTTGAAGGAACCATAATCCATGCGTTTGATAACAAAGGAACAAATAACGACAATAAAATTAAAAATGATATTATTCTATTTTTAAATTGTATTTTCATATTTTTTTATAATAGTTATTTAAAAAGTTCATCATTAAATACTTCTATCCAAAATTAATATGGAAAAAGGTTATTAAATAAAAAACAAATAATGTTAATAATATTAATGTAATATCAATAAGCAACAAGATATAGAATAACCAGCCCCTAAACAAACCCCGTTTATTTTTTATTAATAGAAATAAAAAACTAAAAAGACCCGCTAACTGCATGAATACAATGGTACGGTACAAATTAGTTGGATTACCCTCTGTTAAGAAATTTAGCCTTAATGGTTTAGCTGGGTCACTATTGTCAATAAATATATAAATAAAATTACTAACTGGACTCCATAAAATTTCGGGCACTAAAAACATTGCCCCAAAGAGCCACAATAAACTCTTTTGTATTTTTGCAATCATATAATTGTAAATTTTAATTTTAATAATTTAATTTAATAATAAATTATTATATTTTAGCATTTTTATAAAACAAAAAACACAACCTAAGCTGTGCAAAACTTTCACCATACATAAAAAAATTACCCTTATCTAGCAAAAATAATAGAGTTCACAATACTGTTCATTTTCGCTCTTAATGTTTCGCTAGGATATTGAGGCGGTAAAGTTGCAATACTCAGCTGGCGTATATTGTCTGGCGTGTTAACCACAATCCAAGCACCGCCATTCATTACAATTGCTTCTTGGCCATCTATATCTATTTTACTATATCCTTTAGACATATCAGCTCCAGAATTTGGGCTGTTTAGCCATTCTAATGGTGTCATTTGAGGGTCATTTAACATTGCACTTATTACTACTGCGGTTAGTGTTTCGTTGTCGTTACCTTTATACGAATTAGGAATAATATACAAACGAGGATCTTCTGGATCACTCATAACTGACATATCGTTTGGATAATCAAATGAAAATCCAAGCTCACTATAATATTTATGATTGTCTATTGCACCTCGTATGATACTTTCAATCTGCTCTAAAGATTTGGGATCTGCCCTACCCTCTTTTGCATCCTTATATCTTTGAAGTGCAGCTGTGCAATTATTATCTACCCAAAATTGGTATCTTGCCTCAGAAAATTCTGAAAGTGTTGCTCTAGGATGTGTATTATAAAAATTGTTTGCCCATTTATCAAAGTCTGCTAAATATTCTTTAGAGCCAGCATCATCTATTCCATAATCATCAGGGCATTTTTGTTGCACAATAAATTGTTTTGATACAAAGCTTTTATAAACAAAAAATCCCGTTCCTAAAATAACAACTGCACAAACTATGCTAATGTAGATAATTTTATTTTTCATAATTATATTTAGTTTGGATATTCGATAAATGAACCATCTGGATATTCGCAGCCATTAACTGTTTCAGTGGTTACTGATGTGGTGCCACCATCAAGCTTTGTTATAACCTGTTTTTTCTTTTGTGTTTCTTTGCATCGTGGAATATCAGGTGGTTTGGTTGCATCATACCAAATAGACCATCCAATTGGTATAACAATAAAAACAGCTAGAAATATTAAAATAAAAAATTTCTCAAAAGGAGATTTTTTGTCTGTTACCTCATTAGTTTGTTCTTCCATATTTTTTATTTTTAATACCATACCGTTATCGTTAGACTCCCCTTTCATTTTTAATTCTTCTAAAATGCTACTCTTTTCATTAACATCTATATTTTCCATACCACAAAAACCACAAAAATTTTCGCCAGAAGCTATTTCATTTTTACAATTTGCACATTTCATGAATTTTATTTACGATATTTATTATCTTCAATAGCTACTGTGTATCCCGCAATCATTGCCGCTATACAGGTTTTTGATATCTCGGTAAAAAATTCACTTAATTCAGATACATTGTCCCTTTTGCTTAATTCACCCCATACAAAACCGGCGTAATACGAGAATATGCGAGCAGATTCTTTTGAAAAAACTCCCTTGTCATTAGATCCTTGCAGATGTTTAAAAAAATCTTTATAGATGAAATTATCATAATTATTACAACATTCACCTATAAATTGCTCCTCCTCAGAAACTTGCGATGGATTAATAGCATTGCCACTTATAATTTGCTCTGCAATCCAAGCAAAATAACCATCAATAATAAATCCGATAATAATAAGGCCTAGTTCTTCTTGATATTTAAGAATAAGCTCGTTAAATGTATCATCGCTGTTACGAAATTTATATGCTATTTGGTCTCTAAAATCATTTACCAAACGTAAAATTGCAATCCATGCTATTTTTGAAATCAAATCATATTCCTTATTTTTACCGTTTGTTATTGTCCATTGATTATGAATTTCACATATTTTTAAGTATAAAGGGGAATTTTCAATTTCTTTTATCTCACCAATTATCACATGATCATAAGCAACACCACAATTAGGGCAATAACTATGCCCCCATTTCTCTATGTTGTGTTCGCTACCACATTTTTTACAAAATAATTTCATATTTTTATGTTTTATAAACAAAAAACCCACCACCAGTTGAGTCTTGCGACTCCATACAAGTTTCCAAGTATGACGCATCGAGCGATCCTGATGATGGGATCTTTAAGCTCGATGCGATTTATGCCATACCTTATAATTTCTCATAAGGGTTAGGCACGAATTATTAAATTGTTAATTTTATATTATCATTGAATTGTAAATTTTTCAATTAATTAATATTTCCTGAGAATAATAGCATCCGTATTGTCTAAATTTTATTTTCCGATTTTATAATCGCCCAGACATCCTCGACGATTTGAACTGGTTTTTTTGCTAGAACTGTTTCCATTCCTAATTTTTCAGCTGGCAAAAGATTTTCTTCTTTGTCGTCAATAAAAAGACACTCTTGTGGCATGACATTCATTTCTCTAATTACTAATTCATAAAATTCCAAATCCGGTTTTTTAAGTCCCCTCTCGCAGGAGAAAAAAATATCATCAAATAGGGAGCATCCGTTTATTTCCTTAATTATTTCTGCCTGATAAGGAAACATATTAGACAAAATTGATAATCGAAATCCCTTGCTTTTTAACTTCTCAATTAACCCAATTACTTCAGGGAAGAACACAAGTTTATCCTTATATATTTTTTTAGCATTCTCTCTACATTTTTCCGGCACAACCTTGCCCATCGCACCAGAAAATTCTATCCAAAATTTTTCCTCGCCTATAAGGCCTTTATAAAATTTTTCTATAATTGGCTTTAACTGAGGAATAAATTTTTCGTATTCTTCAACAGAAATTTTGTATAAATCAACAATATCTAATGATAATTCCCGAGATTTCTTCACCACACCAGCATAATCAAATATAACTATTTTTATCATAATTTTTATTCAATTTTTCTACCGTCCCGCCGGGAAAATCCCAGAGACCTACATAATATTCAGCAGAATTCCTTCTTAAAACAAGAATCTTGCCCTGATTATTTATAATAATGCTAACACCCCTATCCCATATTTTATTTTACCTTTTTTGAATATAAAATGTAAACGAAAAAATACGGTTATTTAGATTCGTTCGGTATAAATAAAAATTCCCCGCACCCAGCCTCAATATCATTACCAGCGGTAATAAATTTTAATATCCTGTTTTCAACACCTTCGTTTAATAATTTTTTTCTAAAAGCTTCTATTTGCTGTTCGTTTGCTTTATGAAAACCAAGGCAATCACAGTTAGGAATAGTCAAAAATAAGTTGAAATTTTTCTCTGTACCCTTAAGTAATTTTGATAAGTCTTTTGCATCTTTTGAAAAATTATTAAATTTATTAAATATCATATAATTTAACCAGACTCTGCTGTTTTGATTTTTTTCCGAAAACTTTTTTGCTGCAACCAAGATGGTCTTAAGATGGTGGATTTTAGCGATAGGCATTAATTTTTCCCTCTTTTTGTCTGTAGCAGCATGCAAAGAAATCCATAAATCTATTGGAACCTTAATATTCGATAATTGATCTATTTGACCAGCAAGACCGCAGGTTGCTATGGAAATGCGTCTC
>MHPU01000012.1:14462-17054 GCA_001820485.1 Candidatus Staskawiczbacteria bacterium RIFOXYD1_FULL_32_13 | reverse complement strand
GGCTCGCCAACGCCCATTAATAGAACTTTATCAAATGTTATTTGACTCGTCTCGGCAAGCAATTCTAATTGTCCGATTATTTCATTTACTTCTAAATTTCGTTTAAAACCTCTCAATCCGGAAGTACAAAATTTACACCCCTGTTTACACCCAGCTTGCGTTGAAATGCATGCATGATTTTCAATCGTATTGTCCTTGGAAACTCTAAAATTAGCACACTCAATTCTATTGCAGTCATCGAGCTCGATTGTTAATTTTGTATCTTCAACCGGGGCGAAAGAGTTCTCGTCCCACCTCTCTCTTTCGGCTAAACTGTATAACTTTTTTTTAGATTTAATAATTTTCATAAATAATTCTGAATTACGACACACCACTTGGTATCTTTTGTGATTCAATAATTTTGAAAGTATTATTTGAGTATAATAAAAAGCATTTACCTATATCAATATAATTATCTCCTGAAATAAATGCTTTTAAATTACTAATAGCTGCACCGTGTGTTATTATTGCTATATTTTTGTAAGAACATTCAATGGCTATTTTTTCTATAAACGATATTAGTCTATTATTTAATTGATTTATGCTTTCGCCACCAGGAATGGATTTGTCATAATTTTTGAAAGCCTCAATCACATCTTTTTCTTTTAAAAAATCCTCGGCATGAAGACCTTGATATTTACCCATGTTAAATCCCCGCAGTTCTTTATGAAAAGACATAGGAATAGTTGGCTCTTTATTTGCTAAAATAGCTGTATCTAGAGCCCTTTCAAGATCTGATGAAAAAATTCTTTCTATATTATTTTCTTTAAAAAACATTTCTAGATTTCTTATCTCTTGCACGCCTTTAGCAGTAAATACTGCATGTCCATCTTCTATCTGGCCTTTTATTATTTTTTCCACATTCCAATTTGTCTCTGCATGGCGAAATAAATATATATATTTATTATTAATAACTGTGTCCTTTTTATTTTTTTTAAAATCTTTAATAAACATAAACCTTTCTGTAAATCTCTTTTCTGCGTTTTGACCCTGCTCACATTCAATATCGTCAAAATTATTGATTTTGTTTATATGATTTATCTTATTGTAATGATCTATTGCTTTTTTTACATTTATCTTGGAAATTTCATAATGTCCAAGTTTTACCAACTCTAAAAAATCTCTGAATTTACTAATATCTTGCATCTTTTTTAACTCTTGATCTAATATCGAATAGCTTGATTTTTTATAGAGTTTTTTTAAATTTTTTATATCTAACTTAAGAGCGTCTTGTATCGCTATTGGAAGTTTGGATAGAACAGATTTATTTATTCTGTTTTCATTTACATAATCCTGTAGCACCCGTAAATTATAATATAGCCTTATTTTTTCATCCTCAAACAAAAGCGTTCCGGCATAATCCCTTATGCTAACAGCTTTCATCAAAGTAACTGTTTTTGGGGATACCTCAGATATTATCTTTTCTCTATACTTAGATCCTTTCTCAATTAACGATAGAGTCATTAAATCAGATATTGTCTCATCAAAAACTTTATCATAATCATCTTCATAAATATTCAAAAGATTGTCTTGAACACGATTTTGCCAAGTACAGACATTGCCGTTATATTCTACAATCCAATCCAGTCCATGCCCACCTTTTGAGTTATATATGATTGATGGATTATAATTTTGAGACTGTTTTAGGTCTTTATTATAGACATCTATGGTTTTCTTAATAGATTTTCTATCAAGTAAATCTGGTCTCAATGAAGGATCAAAAACTCTTGAACAACCAATAATGACTGAATAGCCTGATTCAAGTGTTAATTTTAATCTCCAAGGCATAACTTTTATCATAAAGTTATCGTCGGATTTATTTTTACCAAATTTCTCAAGTCTATAATTTTTAAAAAATTGTTTTAAATAATCTTCTAATGTATTATCACCATTAAAAATTTTTAATTGTAATGTAAAATCTTTATTATCTTTGTATTTATCTTCAAATATCTGCAGTAGATTCACTAACGGATGGTGTTTAAGCTTTATGCTATGACTACTACTTATACTTACTCTGATAGAAACACGTGTTTTTGTTTTTCTCTTTTTGATTGATTCTTCTATTTCTGATAGATATTCTTCGGCTTTACTTTTGTCATAGGCCCACATACCACTTGTTACCAAAATAATACGCTCTGTATTGACTTCTTCTACGCATCTCAAAATAGCTTCCTTTTCCAAAAATGGTTCTCCGCCACCCGAAATTTGCAAATATCCAAGATTGGCTTTGTTTGCAAAATTTATAAATTTTTCCAGTCCTTCTCCATTAAACTTGTTTTTGATATCACTATCTTTTGTAGGATATGGAGATTTAAAAAAACAAAATGGACATCCAACTCCGCAATATGAAGTAAAAAAGACGCATATCATGGACTTGCCCAAATAATCAGATTTATTATTTTGAATCAAATTCTTCTGATTCAAAATGGCCTCCCTAAAATATGCAGGTTTTTCAAAAACATTTTCAATATCTATATTATTTTTCATTTGTTTTTGGGCGCAAAAGTGGAAATAATATTACGTCTCTTAAATTCGGCTGTTGAGTTAATAAGG
>MHPU01000012.1:12300-14442 GCA_001820485.1 Candidatus Staskawiczbacteria bacterium RIFOXYD1_FULL_32_13 | reverse complement strand
TTCTTCGTCGCCAAGTTCACGATTTTTTGTTTGCTCAGCAAAACGGTTCATTTGATCAATAGGATCAATTAATTCACTATAAGCATTAACAATTTCCCATCCGTTTACGACAAGTTGAAACCTATCTGTGTTCATAGGATTATTGTCGCTTCTACGTGCGAGCGGGCATATATCTGCAGGATGGTTTATTAAAAAAGTGGGATTTATTATTTTTTTTCTAGACACTTCTTTGTAAAGGGCATCTATTAAATTTCCTCTCCCCAACATATCAATGTTATCAATCATAATTTTTTTATTATTAACAGCACCACGAAGCTTCTCAACGGTATCTTCTTTGTCTATGTCAATTCCACAATCATTTAAAATAACATCCTTAAAACTTATTCTTTTCCATGGTAAAGCAAAATCAACTTCAACAAGTCTATCTTCTCGATTGATGATTTCAAATTTAAGCGTACCTTTAAATTTTGATATCAAGCTTGTTAACATTTTTTCGGTAAAATCCATGTTTTTTTCAAAATCCCAATAAGCGCAATAATGCTCTACCATCGTAAAATCTTGCAAGTGACTAGAGTCGACACCTTCATTTCGAAATGACCTTGCAACTTCAAAAATTTTTTCGTAACCACCGATAATAGCTTCCTTTAAATATATCTCTGGTGCTATGCGTAAAAAAACATCTATATCTAAGGCGTTATAATGAGTCTTAAAAGGCTTAGCTATTGCGCCAGAAGGCGTATTGCAAAGAATTGGTGTTTCTATCTCATCGAAACCATTTTCTTTGTAAAACTTTCTTAACTCCCAAATAAAATTACTCCTAAGCTTAAAGCGATCCATTGTAGATTCGTTCATTATCAAATCCAAATACCTTTTTCTATATTTAATTTCAGTATCTTTTATGCCATGCCATTTTTCTGGCAACGGTCGTAAGGCCTTGCTTAAAAACGAGTAATTTTTAACAAGAATTGACAACTCACCTTTCTTTGTATTAAATATCTCCCCAGATATACCCATAAAATCCCCTATATCAAGCATATTAATGAATTGGCGATATTGTTCCTTCCCGATAATATCCTCTTTAAAAACTATTTGAATTTTTCCATAAAAATCCTGCAAACGGCAAAAAGTCATTTTTCCCATGTTGCGAAGTAGCATTATTCTTCCCGCAGTTTGTACACTAGAGCCAATAGCGGTATTCCTTACTTCTAAAATATTCTGTTTTTTATCGAATTTACTAGCATATGGAGAAACACCATTTTTCTTCAATAATTCAAGCTTTTTTATCCTTTCATCTCTTTCTTGATTTCTACTTGATTCTATATTATTCATAATTATTATCTGCGAGCTTGCGCTCGTAGTATTAAGTCGTTAATTGTATATATAATATAACCCAAAAAACCCAAAAAATCAACTGTCCTGCTTGTGGCTTTATTATAAAAAATAAAGTGGTTCTTGGGTAAAAACCACTTTTTGATACTACTTTTCGCCAAACCTATCATTGAAGTCATCAATAATTTGTCTGGCAACTTCTCGTACCTCACCGCCCGAAAGTCGAGATGTGCGGACCTTATCGTTGAGACGATGGCAAAATCCACGAGCGTGTGCTTCGCTAACACCGTTATCAACATAGTAAAACATGTCTTCAGGAGCATATCCTGTGTCAAGAAGACGACGGTATATCTCTGTCCCCGGATAAGGACGGAGAACCGAAACGTTGATACGTGTCATTCCGATCTCGCCGAGTTGCATTACCAGATTTCTGGTCTCCATCATTTCTTCGTAGGTCTCGTCAGGAAATCCAAGCATTATAAATCCCTTTACCATGAACCCGGACTTCACCAAATTTGATACGGCGAGTTTCACCATATCATTGGTTGTTCTTTTGCGAACCATTTGGAGTACCCTTTGAGACCCAGACTCAATCCCAATAGAGATTAAATTTCCCCCGCTGTTTCTAAGCTCATATAGCAATGCATCATCAATCTTCAATATGCCATCCGTTCTTGCCGTTCCTTTCCATTTGATATTTCCGAAGAGTTTAGATCTCTTAAGGGAAATTGTAAACTCTTGTACTCTACCAGGAGAAACAAGAAACTGATCGTCAAGAAAATTGTAACGAGATGCACCCTTGTTGTGAGCCAT
>MHPU01000012.1:7746-12170 GCA_001820485.1 Candidatus Staskawiczbacteria bacterium RIFOXYD1_FULL_32_13 | reverse complement strand
TCGCCCTCACCTCTGACCACGGCATAAAGTGAAGGGCATCTCTTGATAACTTCTTCGGGTGCAAGGGTTGCGTGAATGCCGCCCAAAATAACGGGGTGGTCAATTCCGGAAGATATCTTTAGGGCCAAATCGATATTTTCCGAAAAGGCATTTAACCCCACATATCTAGTCTCCAACCCGTTGACTTCATCCACAATCTGCTGATGAGTTAATTTGAGCAAGTTGGCATTAAGGATACCAACGCTAAACCCCCTGACGCTACAATAGCTAGCGATGCTAATAAGCCCCAGCGGTGGCACATTTTCGGGATTACCACACCCCTGCACAGAGTAATCTATGATAGGGGTATTTATAAGAACTAGATCATATTTTTCTCTCAATGGCTTGATCATGATATGCCTCTCCTTTAAATTGTCAAAGACAAGAAACACTCTTGACGAACCAACTTTAAGCTACAATGTTTAACACAAAAAGTCAACCTTTTAAAAACGAAGCCCGAGTATCAAACTCGGGCTGATTTTGTCGCACAATCTTAAATTATCCTATAAATCATCCTTTAATTCTACGGCCTCGTCTGCCATAAATAAACTTTTATTTATATTATCTCCATTTTATTTCCATGAATAATCAATACTTCTCCGTCCCGCAAAGTTTTGTATGGAATATTATTTTTCTCACAGAGTTCTACCTCTTTATCTACCATAGCCGATTCTATGTAGGCAGATTTATAGTGCACAGCCAGGTAAAAATCTATTAGACCCAAACCCTCCCATATTGTTTTGTTTTCATATCCATCAGAAACAATATTGGGATCATCAACTAAGTCTAAACCGTGCATATCTTTTTGGAGCACAACGCAGGCGGCACTAAATCCAGCATAAACAATTTTATCATCTTTGAGTAGTTTTTTTATAATATTATCGAATCCGCTTTGCTTCATCGCTCTTCTAAGTAAAAAAGTATTGCCACCATCAATCCAAACTAAATCTTTTTCTCTTAAAAATTCCTCCAACTCTTTTTCTTTTCCAAAATAATTTCTCAAATCCAATTCTTTGGCATTAAATCCGATGCCGTTTAGTGTTTCAATTTCCCATTTTAAATACTGATTTCTGTTCTCTGGTTCTTTGCAGTCACGGGCATTAAGAATAACCACAGCCTCCTTGCCCGCTCCCACTAGTTCCCTAAGTGTGTTTATATGATTCCCAAATTTAAATGATGATAAATATAGGCGCATATTTTTATTTTTTTAAAATTTCAAACAATAATCTAAATCCTTTTTCTTACTGTATTCCCTCTGATAATATTTATTATTCTCCTAATAGACTCTATTGTTACTTCAAAATATTTTATTACCTTACTTGTTATTTTTATCTTTAAAATCAAATCCAGCCTTTATATATTTTTTTACTACCCACGAACTAAAAATCTTCTTTATTTAAATAACGGATTAAAATGTGTTTTAAGGCGTTTTCAATAAATGGTTTTCTGTAACGAACGATGTCATCAATCTGCTTTTTTGCGTACAAAACTTTTTTCTTGTTTTTGATAAATCCATCTAAATGTTCATTTACATAAAAATCTTTCTCTAAAACATCCTGATAGTATTTTGGAAGTAAAAATTTGTGACTTTGATTTGATATTTGATAACCATTTTTATCAATTATTGTCACCCAGCAAAACATTTCATAGCCGTTTTGCTCTTTATGATAACCGACTTCAATACCCATAGCAAAATCAACATCCTTAACCTTTTCAAAAGCTTCCACGGCTCGATTTATGGAACCTTTTTCAGTTTCTTGCGTTGTTTTCGGCTGTTCTGGAACACCGCTTTTTACTCCAACGGAAATCAAGTCTGCCTTAACTTTTAATTCTTTTAAAACTTCTTTTAGATATTTTATTTTTGATTCAGAGGTTGTCCCGATTGCGATTTTAATTTTTTGCATAGTTTTATTTATTTATTGGTAGTTCAATGTAAAATACAGAACCCTTGCATTCGCCATCTGATTCGGCCCAAATTTTGCCATTATGACCCTCTATAACTTTTCCCGAAAGAAAAAGCCCTATACCCTTTCCTGTAGCAAATAATTTCTGGGCTCCCTGACCTCTGTGAAAAATTTGATTAAATAAATTTTCAATCAAATTTTTTGACATTCCAATGCCGGTATCTTTTATGGAAATTAACATTTTATTATTTTCTGATTTTAAACTTATTGTCACTCCGCCTTGCGTGGTATATTTCACAGCATTATCAATAATGTTTGTTAAAGCCATTCTTATTTTACTTTTATCAATTGAAACTGTGGGAATATTTTCTAGTTTTTCGATTTTCAAATATATGCCTTTTTCTTTTGCCTGAATATCTAACTCGTTTACTATTTCTTCTAACATAGATTCCATACTAACTCCACTTTCTAAGTTTATAATTTCCTTGCCTATTTGATACCCCGACACATCTAAAATATCATTGACCATTTTTATTTCGTTTTTAGTAGAAAGTAATAAATTTCCTAATACTTTTTTTATTTTTACCGAAACCTTGCCGTATTCATTTTTTATTAACAAATCTAAATATCCTAGCATTGAAGTTAACGGCGTTTTCAAATGATGTTGCGTTAAGGTCATAAATTGGGTTTTTGCTTCGTCCACTCGTTTTAATTCCTCATGGGCTTGCTTTTCAATTTCAAAAGCTCTTTCAACTTTTTCTTTTTGCTGTCTAATTTCGCTTGTTTGCTCGTCAACTTTTTGTTGAAGAGTTTTGTTAAAATCCTGAACTTCTTTATATAACCTTGCGTTATCAATGGCAATTGAGGCCTGTTTTGAAAGAGTGATTAAAAGTTCTAAGTCCTCTTTAGTGTAGGCGTCTCCAGAAACTTTGTTCCCCAAAACAATAATTCCAATTAATTTACTTGAAATTATCATTGGCAAACATAAAGACGCTTCAATATGTTTCATATTTTCTGACAACTGACCAAAATTTTGTTTCTCTTCTATATTTTTTAAATCCTTAGCGATTATTTGTATTTCGTCTCTAACTAATGGTTTTTTTGTTTCCTGCAAATAATGTGTTAGAAAGTTATCCTGCACCAAACTTATTCCATTATTTTCATTAAATCCAATCACTTTGGCAATTTTATATTTTATTACCAATCCACTTTGATCTATCAATAAAATTCCCGCTCTATCTAACTGCATTGCCTCTTTTATGCTATCTACGATAGAATCTACGATTTTACTTAAATCAATTGAATTAGTAAGATCATCGGTAAGTTTGGCAATTGTTTCTTGATGACTATACAAACTAAAAAATAAATATTTATTGGCAACAATTTTAATCTCACTATTCAACCAAGCAAAAAGCAGAACAAATAATGGGGCGATAAGCAATCCCAATAAATATGCTCCATTGCTATAAACGCTACCAAAAGCCTTGTTATAAAACCATACCATCAGATAAAATACTCCATAGACAAACCCGGCAGACAAAAAATATACAGCTACTTTTCTAACCACTATCCTGATATCCATTAAGCGATATTTTAGTATTGCATAAGTAGTAAAAGCTACCATTATGCAAGTGAGTACTTGACCTAGCCAATTTAAAAAGAAAGATCCAAGCCACGGCATTATTAAATTTGTTGCGAAAGCAAGATTCGCAGCTAACGAATATCCTGTTGCAAGATATATTATTTGTGAACGTTCTATCCCCTTGTTTCTGAAATATTTTATAAAAAGTCGTAGAAACCCAAAAGAGAAAAATAACAAAGTGTATAAAAAATAAAACCAGTAATATGTTGTGAAAATTATTTCTTTCTCCTGTCCACTCCTGATATTAACTTCCTTTATTATAAATCCTGGCCAAATCACCATAACTATTATCGCCAAATTAATACCAAAAATCAAAATCGTTCTCCACCAAATATATTTTTCTTTTTGCGATGGAAAAATATATGTGAAATACAAAAAACTGCTAGCGATTAATGTTGGGGTAACATACAAAATTGTACACCAAAGCAGATTAGTTTCTGGCGGTGAGGATCGATAAAAAAACATAGCCATTACCCAACTGATAATCGCCACGATGTTTAAACTGTATACATTATTTATTTTTTTATTTCTTCCGCTAATAAAAATCAGCACTCCTAATGAGAGATTTAATAAAGCAGTTATGATAAGAGATATATTTATGGGATCTAATAAAAAGGAAAACATATTGTTTTATTATACAACAAATTTAAATAAAAATAAAAAAGGGCGATGTCAAATCCGTGACAAAGCCCCTATACAATTCGCTTAAACAAAGCCTCCATCTTTTCCGATTGCCAAGCAGCACAACAAGGAATCCCTCCTTGATAACCACCAGGAAACGAAGGCAGTGCTCTTGCCTTGACTCCCACCACATGATAACAGTGGCAACCAACAGCCTT
>MHPU01000012.1:5634-7739 GCA_001820485.1 Candidatus Staskawiczbacteria bacterium RIFOXYD1_FULL_32_13 | reverse complement strand
TGAGCGAGTTCCATACATGGTTCAGGATAAACCTCGTTCACGATGACAACTTCCGGCCATAGCAAGTGGATATACTGACCAAGTGCAGAATTCAAGCTAATGTTGACAAGCAACACTGGCCTGCCTTGCAAGTGGGATGGCCAAACGTTTTGACCGTTGTTCCCAGCAATATCCACACTGTAAACAGTGTCTTGTGGCAACGAGGCAACCACTTTGCGCCCAATAAATCCTTTCCCACCCAACACAATGACCGGAGTGTCCTCACTTAATCCCTCAAGTGATTTTACTTTTCTAACCACCTGCTTTACAACCTCAACGGTTACATCGGCTTCAGGTGTTTCCTTCACCAACCTCTTCATG
This sequence comes from Candidatus Staskawiczbacteria bacterium RIFOXYD1_FULL_32_13, assembly GCA_001820485.1. Classification (GTDB taxonomy): domain Bacteria; phylum Patescibacteriota; class Minisyncoccia; order Minisyncoccales; family Staskawiczbacteraceae; genus XYB1-FULL-32-11. The sequence goes on along the minus strand of MHPU01000012.1, from coordinate 7,379 downwards.
AAAAGGGCTCCTGGAAGAATACCTGCAAAGGACTTGTGCTTGGCATAGAAAAGATTCCTGAGGCTCTCCATTCTTTGTACAAGACGACAAAGATTGTCCTTGCTAGCTGAATCACTGAATTGACCATTACTAGCAGAGATAGCAAACTTGATGCCGATCTTTCCGTTTTGCCAAAAGAAACCGATGGGCCTCGGAGTCCATTCCATGGTTCGTGCTCGCCAGCGATAGGTGTAAGCATCGCTGTACTCGTCGTTAGCTGGGTAAGCTAAAAAAACCGACCCGATTACGCCGAGCCTCTTATTGGCTAATCCAATTAGCCAAAAAACCCAATCGTGATTAAAAAAAAGATTAAGTATTTCAGTAAACAACCGACGCAAGTGAGACCTCAGAAATTCTAAGGTCTTTTTCTTTTCTACATTTTTACCGCCGTGAACTCTCTTGTCAGAGAGAATCACCTGAGCAGGTTGCAAAGTCACAGTTGTGGACTTTTTCATACGACTCTCTCCTTTCAGTTCAGAAGTTTTAGTTTTCAAAGTCGGGAGAATTCCCAACGTACTAATTTTATTTTACCAAAAAATCGCCAAAAAGGCGAATGATGTTTATACAAAACTTTTGACAGATACAAAACAAAAACCGCTAAGCGATTTTTGGTGTTATGATAGTTTTTCCATTGGACTTTGCCCATTTAACAATTTGTGCGGAAAATAATTCCAAGCATCATTTACTGTCTGGGCAATAAGATTAAATTCATCTTTCCCATCAAATAGGGTATCAAAAATTTTGATTATTTTCTGTAAATCTTTCTGACTCGTTTCGTTATAAATGATATCTTTTATCTCCTCAATGGTACGCCTACTTTTTGCTTCATTTAGCAACAGCGTTAATTCATCTTCAATCTCCCATCTTTTTTCAATTAAACCCATTGGGATGGACTTGTCGATTGCAGAATGTTTCCTTTTTATTTCCTTATAACTCAACCCCCTTGTAATGTCTTGAAGTAACATTTGAAGACTTTTCTCAACTGATGGCTTCATGTCTTCAATATATTTTGTCTTATCATGAGATTTATATTTAGCAATGAGATCCTCGATTTCCTCAACATATTTTAAAAATTGTTTTTCTGCTATCTGTTTTTGTTGCTTTTCTTTTTCTGTTATATCCCTTTGGTATAAAAAAGGAACAGCTCTTGCAGAAAGGGAAACATACAACCAACTGGATATTTTTCTTATAGTTTCTCTTACTTGACCATTTGGACTTTGAATTATTTTCAAAGTGAAATCTTTAAAAATATCAAAGTTTTCGTCAGATAAAACTAAAAACGGCATATCTAAACTTGTTATAAATCCTGCTTGATTTATAGGACATTTAATTTGGTCAAAACTTGCCATTTCTTTAAAGACAATCTTGGCATTTTTTCTAATTTTATCTCCCCTGCCAGCATTCCAATTTTGCTTAATTTCTTTTTTAGCTTCATTCATTTCTGCCTTACTGCCATTTTTTATTTTGTAAAAAACCTTTTCTATATCCATAATTATTCTAATTATTGATTTTAAAATGATATGTCTCCTGTATTCACGCTACCATCACCGCCATCTATATCAATATCTTTTTGTATTTCTTTAAATTCATTATCAATTTCCTTGAGTCTTTGCTTACTTACTTTAATAAGAGCGACTGCTTCCTTAACCTTTATTAACCCCTCTTCAACATCAACCTCTTCTCTGCTATCAAACCATTCGGCAATT
>MHPU01000012.1:914-5624 GCA_001820485.1 Candidatus Staskawiczbacteria bacterium RIFOXYD1_FULL_32_13 | reverse complement strand
TTTTAAGATTATTATTTAAATTATTTGTTTTTTGTTCTTGTACCATATTATTTTTTTAATTAATTTTATTAATATTTTTTATTTCGGAGCTAATTACTCCATTTACAATTTTAAGGTCTATATTTTCTCCCACATTAACATTATCTATATTTCGTATTATTTTTCCTTCAATAGTCGCTATACTATAACCCAAGTTAAGTTGGCGTTCTGGGTTACCGTGACTAATATTTTTTTCCGAATTTTCTAAATTTTGCTTTGTTTTGTCAAATAATAATTTGAACCCATCAATGGATATCTTCATATAATCATCGACCTTGACGCCATTATCGACTAACGCTCTCTGAAAAACAGAAAAGGAAATTTTTAATTCGCTTTTCTGTTTTGTTGCTGACAATAATGATTTAAATCCAAATACAGTTCTGCGGAATGAATTATCTATCACTATGCCCGTATTTGACAAGTTGTTTTTAAAATTTTGAAATGAGATATCTATCTTGTTTCTTATTATTTTATATTTTTCAATTATTGAATTACTGACTCTATAAATAACATCCATAGACCGCCTTATTGATTGCTCTACATCAGCAATTTTTTTTTCAAAACTGCCAACAATTTTATCTTCATGTTTTTCTAGCAACATAATTGCTTCCTTCCATGATTTGCTAAGTGTTGTGGCGGCAATGCTTGGGGTGGAAACTTCAAAATCTGCCGCTAAAGAGACCAGTGGTGCATCTTTATCGTGGCCGATTGCAGCAATCACAGGAACAGTAAAGCTCGCTATTTCCCTAACCAAAAATTCGTTATTAAACGACTGCAATGATTCAAAAGAACCGCCACCCCTCATAATAACTAGAACTTCAATATCTTTTTTCTTCATGGTTCTGACAGCTAATAACAAATCTGCAACTGCTGATTGTCCCTCAACTCTTGAATCAATCATAATAATTTTAAAACCATAATTTCCGATATTACTTAAAAAATCTGCTAGAACCGCTCCTTGCCGAGAAGTAATCACTCCAATTTTTTGGGGAAATGTCGGGATAGCCCTTTTTCTTTCCTTAGACAACAACCCTTCTGCGTAAAGCTTCTTTTTAAGTTGGTCGTATGCTTTTTTTAACGCACCCTCCCCAACAAGTTCGACTGAAGAGGTTTTAAATGACAACCTGCCAGTTGATTTATATACATCAGGCGTCCCCTCAAGAATAACTTCTATGCCCGCCTCAAATTTAATACCGCTTATTTCATAATTACTTTTCCAAATTAGGCAACTAATAACGCTCCCGTCTTCTGAATCTTTAAGAGAAAAATATATAACCTTTTCCCTTATATCTATACTACTAATTTCTCCTTGAATCCTAGCTCGTAACTTAACCATCTCTCGGTTTAAAAAATCTAAATATCTACTAACAGAAAGTGGCTTATTAGTTTGATTTTCATTAACAGGTAGTTTTGAATACTCGCCATTATTATTTATAATGCCTAAAACTTCTTCCCCATATTTAGCAAACTTCTTATCTTTAATTCCTTTTATTGCCATTATTTCATCTCTATTTGACGGCTTCAACTCTGCGATATTTTCCAAAACCGTATTTGCAAAAACTTGAAATGCCTCAACCCCTTCAAGGTTGGCGGCACCTCTTCTCCAATCTTTTAATTTTTGCAACAAATTGTTATCCATATTAACGATTATTTGTTTATTTTATATCCCTTAATACTTTATCCATAATTCCCACCATGGCTTCGGTATCTCTTTTGCAATAAGCAAGCATATTCTTGGCCAGTTGTTCTTTTTCTTTTGCAGGGGTTTTGTCACTCGTCAAAACGGGCCAACTTGACGAAGCATCTCCTCCGCCCTGTATAGCAAGATTTTTGTATGAAAGCTCCGGACAAAGCACGGGAAGAACTATTTTCAATGATGCGAGCTTATTAAATTCGCTTTTAATATACATCTGATTCTTATGTTTAAAAATCAACAACAAATCAAAAATCCTGTCATTTACATCTTCTAAAAAATCAGCAAAATCAGGCTCCATATCTGCCATCTCTTTATTACGACCAGATTCAAATTTGGCATACCATACAATAACGCTTCCTTCAGGACCAATTTCTTTTTTAAGCTGAGCCAAGAGACTATGTATTGGGTTTTCGAATGTCCGTGCCAAAAACTCAAAGTGTCTTACGACCGAATCCGGAGAATCTTTCACCATTAGCGAATATTGAAACGGCATCTGCTGGTATGGCCTCATACCATTAAAAGGAGGTATTGCCGAACCATAGGTTTCATAGTCAAAAAAGTGGAGCGGATATTTTAATTTTTTAAATTCTTTTTTGATAGCATCTACATCTATCTTTGTAAATTTTTCTGGCAGAACATATCCGGCTGCATCTAAAATATTCTGCTTAATCTTTTTAGAATCTAATATTTCTCTATTAAGTAATGCCAAAATATGTTTTGGCTGAATATCTTTAACCAAGGATTGAATATTTTTAATCCCGTTGCAGTAACATTCCAGATATTCACATCTTTTGGAATTATTGCATCCATTTATCAATTCCAAACTCGGTTCTTCTTTTATTTTAATAACTTTCAGTGCTTCTTTTATTCCTTCTTCAGTTTCTGGAAGGTGCTTATCCGTTTCACGAGTTATATCATCTGTTGCGAATAATTTCTCCGGTTCAATATCTCCGTGTCGAATATATTTATTATTGATGTGGATAATATTTGTTTTACGAATTTTTATTCCGGCTCTTTCAAAGCATATTTTCTGAAACCCAACATCAAATACATATTCTTTCTTAGCAGAAGTGGCCATTTTAACTTCATTTATGTCCCATGAGTCATCTTTATTCTTTACCAGAATATCTGCCCTGCAACTTAAATCTCCCTCAATAACCGTGGGTTGAAATAAAATCTTGGAGCCAGATAAAATTGCCTTTTGTGTGTTTGCCCATCCTTCTTTGTTGTATCCCTGAATCTCAATCCCTTCTGGAAATAATTTCTTAGCCAAGGCATCAACCTCGTTACCCATAGCAAATCTACGTTGTAAATCAGACGTTTCCTCAGGCAAAAGCTCTGGCCTGTACTTTGACAGCCACAGCCACATCGGGCATTCCAAATAATTTTTATAATCCGTTTTTGTAAGCATCTTTATTTTTGCAATTTATACGCTTCTTGTATTGCCATCACTACTTCATCTAAATTATTTTCATTCTCTATTGCGATATCTGTATATTGGTTTCCATCCCTACCATTGGACCCAGAAATTGTGTGGTTTTTAACAATATCAACTAAAATATTGTGAGGGGCTTTAACTGTGAGCCATATTTTATCTGTTTTCAACCTAAAATAAGCAAAATTTATATTTTTTCTTAATGAAATATAGGATTTTCTACGATTCACTATTATATCCTGGTCGATTGGCTTTAATTTATTTAAAATAGAAACTATTACTGGTTCTACTCCAAGAATATTATCAAGGTGCTCTATTGTTTGTTCTCCTATCAGTTGCTTGGACTTTTTAATACTCTTGCCTAGTTTTAGTGTATTCACAGCATTTTCTTTATAATCAAAGTCAATAAATACATCAGGAAAATATTTTTGAGCCGCCTCAAAAATAAGCCTTATACGAGCATCCTGAAACAAACCATTATTATATGCCTCTTTTGTCCACAGATCTTTATTTTCAGGAATAAAATGTAGTTTAGCACGGTCAATGAATTGTACAAGATAATCTATTGGACCAGCATCGCTAACAGATCCATTAACCGGTTTATGTATAAATGTTATATTTGCAAGATTGCTTACTATGGTTTCCACTTCTGCCGGATCTTCAACATCATCAAGTTCAAGTTCTTTTTTTAGATATTCTTGTGGAAAAATATGATGTTTTTCCAACTCGTTAAGATTACGTGACGCAATAAGCCGACCGCCCCAATCATCTGCCTTATTCTTTGTGAGCAAAATATACAAAATGAAAGTAAAGGCTTTATTTGCCTCACGCACAACATTTCTTTCTAACCCATCTTGTATATATTCAAAATCAATATGTTTCCTAACTTTCATTGTTTCCTGCATGGCAAGAAATGGAAAGCTATCAGAGTTACGAATAATTTCTATATCACGATTTAATCTTGTATCAACGCTTGAGCTATAATGACCATTCAAATTAACCAAGAGGAACCAAGAAGTTATATTTTTTCTGTCTAAGTCAGGCATTTGATCAATATTTTCAAAATTGTTTTTTCCAAAATATGTTGAAAGCGGTATCAGTGCCGTCTGAGATGGCAATAACCTTGCATTATGAATACCAAATTCTTTTTCCAAAAACTCTGCAGTTAGCCTTAAAGAACGCTCGCTAACCCCGAGTCGATTATCTAAATCTTCTTTTAAAATTCCTTTAATTTTTGCTATATTTGCCTTAAATTGTTTTGGCTTTGCTATTTGAGTTTGTGAAAGACCAAGATTTGAAAAAACAGAACGCATTATTGGTTGAACCATTATGTCTCTATTTTCTAATTCCTTACATAATTTAACCACCCTAGATTTCAATTCTCCGCTTAGTGTTCCAGCCATAAAAGACAACATAAGTTCCACATTGCCAATTCTAATACCCTCCTTGTTAATACGAATAAATGCTTCAGCCATCTTTGAGAAAATATTTTCCTCATCGGTAGTTTCCTGCTCACCAGTTGTCTCCATAATATATTGGG
>MHPU01000012.1:0-898 GCA_001820485.1 Candidatus Staskawiczbacteria bacterium RIFOXYD1_FULL_32_13 | reverse complement strand
GACAAAATGCTTTTACAATTTTAGAACAATCAATGCCCCTGTTTCTATGTCTCATAAATTTATTAGATACCGGATCATAAGCAATCGGATCACAGGTTATTATTTCTCCACCACGCTTAATTGACCAATTATTAAAAAGCAATAAAAGCGATGCCGTGCGTTGTTGGCCATCAATCACAAAATATCTGTCTTGCGTATTTGACGGCACACCATCAAGCATTGGGATAGAAGTTGGGTCAATATCTGAAGCTACTTCTGGAGATGGTTTCCATAAAATGGTTGCGCCAATCGGATAATTTTGAACTATAGAATCAAGTAATTCTTTAATATTGTCTGAATCCCAAACATAATGTCTTTGAAATGATGGAAGCCAATATTTACCAGAAGGAATTTCTTCGTTTATTAATTCTTGAATTGTCTTTTTTCTTACATCGATACTAATGTTTGCCATATATGTTTATTATTTAATTTTTTTATTATTATTTTCGCTTTCTCTTAATGCTTTTGTATATTCTTCTGCGTCTTCTTTACGGGCAAATCGCTTACCAGTATCATTACCATCTTTATCAAAAACCGCATAACCAGTCAATTGTATTGGCTGGCCAGTTTTGGCATTTTTTATTTTTTCCAATTGTTTACCATAATTATTAATCAAATTATTTAAGTGCTGTTTAACATCCTTTGCAATATCCCCCTGCCAACTTTTTGCATTTGCTAAAAAATATGTAACAATTTCAGCTCCTGTTTCATAGTCGCCATACTTATCTTCAATACTTTCAATCTGAGACATTGCCTCTACATATTCATCTATTTGTAATGGCATATTGTTCCAAGAATTGGAAATTAAATCTGCAATTTGGCTTAAAGTCATTTTTTCAAGATTATATTCAATAATAGG
>MHPU01000011.1:14318-21050 GCA_001820485.1 Candidatus Staskawiczbacteria bacterium RIFOXYD1_FULL_32_13 | reverse complement strand
CATAATGTGCCATATCCTGTACTAATTCTATCTTATACTAAAATTATAATATGTCAAGGTTGCGAGAGTGATAAAAATATGATATAGTAATTAATTAAAAATAACAAAATACAAATTACAAATCACAAAATAAATCCCAAATAAACGCAGTTCTCAAAGTTTAAATATTTTTAGATTTTGAAAATTGAAATTTGTTTGGAATTTGTTGCTTGGAATTTGGAATTTAAATTATATGGATAAGGATATTTTTTCCTTAGATATAGGGGGTAAAAAGTTAACTATTAAAACCACAACTTGGACAGAGCAATCTTCCGGGTCTTGTCTAGTTTCATATGGAGATACTACTGTAATGGCAAATGTAGTTATGTCTCCTAAAAATGTAGAAGGTATGGATTATTTTCCACTTACAGTTGAATATGAAGAAAAGTTTTATGCAGCAGGTAGAATTTTTGGTTCAAGATTTTTAAAAAGAGAGTCTCGCCCTACAGATGAAGCTATTTTAACAGGCAGAATGATAGATCGAGCCATAAGACCTCGCTTTCCAAAAGATTTTAAAAAAGAAGTTCAAGTTGTTGTAACTTGCTTATCTTGGGATGGAGAAAATGACCCAGATGTACCAGGCTTAATTGCAGCATCTTTTGCTTTATCAATTTCTCAAATTCCTTGGCATGGCCCAATTGGAGCTGTTAGAGTTGGTAGAACCAATGGAGAATGGATTGTAAATCCAAGTTATGCACAAAGAATTGAAGGTAATTTTGATTTAACTTTAGCTGGCATAGAAAATGATAAGAAAAAAGTTTTAGTAAATATGATTGAAATGGGTAGCAAAGAAGCAACTGAAGAAGATACGATGCAAGCTGTAAAATTAGCAGATAAAGAATTAAAAAAACTTATTGATTTTCAAAGAGATACATCCCAAAAAATTGGCAAAGTTAAAGCTGTGTTTGAGCCAGCAGTTGAAAGCACACTTGATTCTGAAATAAGAGAATTATTGGGTGATAAATTAGACAAGGCAATTACCAATGCAAAAGCAGGAGAAAAAAATTTAGGTGATGCTGAATCTTTAAGAGAAGAAATTATTAAAATAATTAAAGAAAAATATCCTAATGAGGGCAAAGAAAAACAAGTCCTACCATTTTTTGAAAAAGAAATGGAAAGAATTATTGTAAGAAACATTTTAGAAAAAGATCAAAGACCAGATTTTAGGAAATTAGATGAAATAAGAACTTTATCTTGCGAAGTGGGAGTATTGCCAAGAACTCATGGTACAGGAGTTTTTAATAGGGGGCTTACAAGAGTGCTTTCAATTCTAACTTTGGGGGGGCCAAGTGACCAGCAAGTTTTAGAAGGTATGGAATTTGTAGGTAAAAAAAGATTTTTGCATCACTATAATTTTCCACCTTATTCAACAGGTGAAACAGGATTTTATAGAGGACCAAAACGAAGAGAAATTGGACATGGTAATTTAGCTGAAAAAGCCCTGCTCCCTGTTATTCCAAATCCGGAAGATTTCCCATATACAATTAGAATTGTCTCTGAAGTTATGTCTTCTAATGGCTCTACATCTATGGCTTCAACTTGTGCTTCTTGTTTAGCATTAATGGATGCTGGAGTGCCAATTAAAGCACCTGTAGCTGGAATTTCCATTGGATTAGCACATGATGAAGAAACTGGAAAATACAAACTTTTAACTGATATCCAAGGTCCAGAAGACCATTTTGGAGATATGGATTTTAAAGTCGCAGGGACTAAAGATGGAATTACGGCAGTTCAAATGGATACTAAAATTGATGGCATTCCAGAAGAAATTTTCGCAGAAGCTTTAAAGCTTGCCAAAGTAGCTCGCATGAAAATTTTAGATACCATTAGTAAAACAATTGCAGAGCCAAGAAAGGAACTTTCACCTTATGCTCCAAAAATTGTTTCATTTAAGATTAATCCTGAAAAAATTGGAGAAGTTGTAGGTCCTAAAGGATCTGTGATTAATAAAATAATTGATGAATGCAATGGAATTGCTATTGATATAGAGGATTCTGGCTTTGTATCTGTAACTGGTCAAAATCAAGAAGATGTCGCTAAAGCAGTTAGTATGATAAAAGATATTGTCAGAGAAATTATGCCAGGAGAAATCTTTCAAGGAGTAGTAAGAAAAATAATGGATTTTGGAGCTTTTGTAGATATTTTACCAGGACAATCTGGTTTAGTTCATATTTCTAAATTATCTAAAGATAGAGTGAACAAAGTTGAAGATATAGTAAAAGTTGGAGACAAAATACCAGTTAAAGTAGTTGGAATTGATGACCAAGGCAGAATCAATCTCTCCGCAGTTGACGCAGGTTTTGTCCCAAACAAAAAATAGTTAATATCAAAGTAATAAAAAAACTGAGCTTCTGCTCAGTTTTTTTATTTTATAATAATTTATTTTGCCAGTAATTCTTTGACGATTTTGCTCACCTGTCCGCCATCAGCTTTGCCTTTAATTTTAGGATTTAAATTGGCCATTATTTTGCCCATATCTTTTATTTCTTTAGCACCTGTACTGGCAATAGATTCTACTACAAGTTTTTTAATTTCATCTTGAGATAATTGAGCTGGCAAATATTTTTGCAAAACTTCAATTTCTTTTTTTTCATTTTCAGCTAATTCCGGCCTTCCCCCTTTTTCATAAAGCAAAATAGCATCTTTTCTTTTTTTAACCTCAGAGCTTAAAACATCTATAGCTTCAGCCTCTGATAATTCTGAAGCTTTTATAAGTTCTTGCTCTGTTATTTCTTGGCCATCTTGAGCTAAACTTATTACAGGATCTTTGGACATTTTATATCTTTTTTCCTTTTCTTTTGCCTGAAAAGAAGCCAGAACCATTCTTAAAACTCCAAGCTCAAAAGTATGACTAGATTTCATGGCATTTTTCATATCTGATTGTATATTTTCTTTAAGCATATTTTTAGCGAGGCAAAATGAACTTTTTTTGTAGGTTGCCCAACAGGGCAAGCTGGAGCACACCGCAGTGGCTCAGCCACGGAAAAAAAAGTTATTTGCCAAGCGAAAACAGTTAAAACTATTTTGGTTTTGACATTTTGTCTTCTAACCTTTTCTTCTCTTTATTCTCAACTCTTCTTAAAGCAGAGTTCTTTTTTGACAAAGCACTTTTAGTTCTTTTTCTAAACTGTTTTTTTCTAGCCTCAAGTAAAAGACCAGATTGTCTTACAGTCTTTGTAAATCTATGAACCAAACTTTGTGCTGATTCTTTTTCTTTTTTCTTTACTTCTAATACCATTTTTATAAAATCTAAAATAAAGAAGTGAAGGCAATAAACTTTTTGTAGAGTTGACAGCCACAGCTGGCAAGTGAGCTCCGCAGAGCGTACCTCGGAAAAAAGTTTGTTGCCGAGCGAATTTATTTTAGATTGAAAATTATTTTTTGAGCTTAAAGTTTGATAAATTTATTTTTTATTAAAATTTATTTTTTTGCAAGTTTTTTCTTCATTTCTTCTACGACCTTGTCTAAGGCAATTTCTTGTTGAGTGCCAGTTTTCATATCTCTTACTGTCACAAAATTTTCTAAAGCTTCTTTTTGTCCAAAAATCAAAACCCATTTAGCTCCCATTTTATTTGCTGACCTTAATTGAGCTCTGAGTGAATCTTTTGAAAAAGATTCAGCCATTGGAATTTTTGCTTTTCTAAATTCTTCAAAAAGCTTAAGCGATTTTCTCTTAGCCATTTGCCCTAATTGAGCCATAAATATTTCTGGCTCTTCAACTTTAGCTGTTTTAACATCTTTTGATCTTATTATGCTTACAATTCTATCTATTCCACAAGCAACTCCACAAGCAGGAGTGTCTCTTCCTCCTAAAATTTTTACCAATCCATCATATCTACCTCCACCAAATAAAGATCCGAGCGAAATCCCATTTTCATCTTTATCAATAATCTCAAAAACAGTTTTAGTATAATAATCTAACCCTCTTACCAAATAAGGATTTAGTTCATATGGTAATTCCAATTCATCTAAAAACTCTAAAACTTGTTTAAAATGTGCATGACAAGCTTCACACAAGTGATCCACAATTTGTGGAGCACCAGCTTTTACTACCTGGCATTTTTCTTCTTTACAATCTAACACTCTTAAAGGATTTTCTTTTAATCTTCTTTGACAATCAGAACAAAGAGAAGATTTTTTTGATTTTAAATAACTTGTTAATATTTTTTTAAAATATGGCCTACACTCTGAATCCCCAATACTATTTACCTGAATACTAGCATTTTTAAAGCCCAAGTCCTTTAAAATATCATAACTCATTTGAATTATTTGACCATCTATTGATGGATTGCTATCTCCTAAAACTTCCAAATCGAGTTGCTCAAATTGCCTATATCTACCAGCCTGTGGTCTTTCATATCTAAAACATGGTCCTACAGCATAAAGCTTTACGGGTTGAGGCAAATTATGCATTCCATTTTCAATATAAGACCTTGCAATACTTGGTGTAAACTCTGGCCTTAAAGCAACAATATCTCCACCTTTTGTTTTAAATGAATACATTTCCTTTCCCACTACATCAGTAGTAACTCCTGTTCCTTTATAAAACACTTCTGCCATTTCTAAAATTGGAGTTTCTATTTTTTCAAATCCATAATATTTAACAACTGAATCAATTGCTTTTTGAACTCTTTGATAATATTTTTGATCATCTGGCAAAATATCGTGCATGCCTGACAATGTTTGAAGTTTAAATTTATTCATAATTTTTTTATCAACAACATATTATTAATATATAGGAGTTGTTGCTAGTTCCAATTTATCTATTGGAAGTAATCTTAAAAAAACCTTTCCAACTATATCTTTTTTAGGCAAAGATCCCCAAATCCTTGAATCAAAAGAGTGCTCTCTATTATCTCCCATTACAAAATATTCATCATTGCCAAGAGTTTTTTTAATATCTCCAATAGTTTCTACGCCAGGCAAATATTTATTTTCATTAATATTTAAAACCTCTTCTCCTTTAGTAATTGTTACTTTATTATTTTTAATTTCAATTGTTTCTCCAGGAAGCGCCATTATTCTTTTTATAAATCTATCATTTTTATACCCTGCAATAAATTCTGTTTTAAACACAATTACATCGCCTCTCTTAGGCTCAATAAATCTATAAGATATTTCATCTATAATTAAATAATTTCCATCTTGATAATTTGGCATCATAGACTCTCCCTTTACAATAAATGGTTGAAACAAAAAATACCTTATTGGTAAAACAATAACCGAGGCAATAACTACAATTTTTACAATTTCCCAAGCAGAACTCAAAAAACCTTGCCAAAAGCTTTTTTTATCCTGCTTATTTTCACTTGAATTGTTTAAATTTTCTTCTGCCATAATCTATTATTAGCACACTTTTTTGTCAAATGCAAGCCCCATTTTATGCAAAAAAAGAAAGCCACAACCGCAAGTGGTGTGTGGCTTTTGCCAAACGACGTTGTTATCTCAGAGAATTCCGTTTCTCTTAAGAACCCGACGAACCTCGTCAGCATCAACCGAATGGTTCTGAGTTTCTTCAGCAACCAATCGGGCGGTTTCTTCAATCCTCCTCTCTTCATCCCATGAAGGGTTCAGACCAAGAAACACAGTCTGGATTCGTGCGTCCAGTGCCATACCAGATTCCTTCCGTTACTAAAAACCAAATGAGACTAACCGAGACGCAAGTGCCTCTACTCTGCTCTCGGCCCCGCTCTTTGTGACTCCATTCTACGGGCCTGTTAAAAAGGCCACAACCATCCTTGGCGTTATCTTATGTCTATACTCATCCTTGAGTATGACAGCAATCGACACAGCCGATTTCCTCATGTCCGTAGCTCCGTTTGACTGGAACTGATTCCACAGCTGTCTTGCTCGTGCCCTCGGAGATGTCTGAGGGAGATAAAAAACTTTCGCCATAATCTTCCTTTCTGATTTTTGGCGATGAACATCTTCCTTGATATGAAAGAACAATTTCCGAGAGCATTCTTGCTCTGGAAATACAATTAAACACTAATTAAAATTGTAACCCCTTTTAATTTTAAAGTCAATAAGTTATACTAAAAATATGATAATAATAGTGGGCTTGGGCAATCCAGGAGATAAATTTAAAAACACTCGCCACAATGTGGGATTTTTAGCTATTGATGAATTTGCAAAAATAAATAATTTTGAAGATTTTAAATTACAAAAAAAATTTGACGCTGAAATTTCAGAAAGTGAAATAAATACTAAAAAAATAATTCTTGTTAAACCACAAACATTTATGAATAACTCTGGTAAATCAGTTAGCAAATTATTTTCAAGCTTCAAGCTTCAAGCTTCAAGCTTAATAGTAGTGCATGATGATATAGATTTGCCAATAAGCAAAATTAAAATTGTTAAAGATAGAGGTTCTGCAGGACACAAAGGCGTAGAGTCAATTATCAAAGAAATTGACTCTTCTGATTTTATCAGATTTAGAATTGGTATAAAATCCAATCAATCCTACGGTTCGGACTGTAGGACTAACAAAGCAAAAAATGTGGTGCTTAAAAATTTTTCAAAAGATGAAAAAATGCTAGTTGACGAAGCAATAAAAAAAACCGCAGAGGCTTTGAGCTATTTTTTGGAAAATAGTCTTGAGAAGACCATGAACATCTATAATGCTTGAAGCGAAAAAAAATAATTTTGGCTTGCCTCACCGACAAAATTGCATGGTTTGCGTAGCAAAATTTT
>MHPU01000011.1:0-14277 GCA_001820485.1 Candidatus Staskawiczbacteria bacterium RIFOXYD1_FULL_32_13 | reverse complement strand
TGGAGGTGATGAGCGAGCCCAGCGCTGGCTGGGCGAAGCGTCAAGCATAAAATTATTTTTTGAGTTTATCTGCATCGTGAAAGCGGTTTTTTTAATAAAATAAAAGCCGAGGTTAACAACGAGTTGTTGCCCCTCGGCGAAATCGTGTTGGCTCATTGTCTCTTTCTCCCTAAATGAGACAACAGTCCAAATCAGCACACTCCCGATCGCCCTCAATCTCGAGGGCCAACCCCCACAACTCATCCCGTCTCGCCTCCAATCGATGACGAGTTGGAATATCTCTGCAAGCAGGAAGTGCCTGCTCATCAATTCTGCGCACCTCTTCGCGCATTCCAGCCACCGTCCTTGGCGCATCAAGCAAATCTAACTCTAACAAATTTTGCTCTCCGCTCGACATGGCTTTTCTCCTTTTTGTAAGCCAATCCTCGAAAGTACACTTGAACCAATATATTTATTATACACCTATCCAAACTCTTTGTCAAGAGCTGAACAAATGCACAAAAATATACAGGCCACATTATTACAATTCTACTCTCTTAAAAAATCGTGTCAACTTAGTAAGTGTGTATAACTTTATTTTAAATTATCAAATATTTTTATTTTCCCATATAAACCATCATACCCAGGTTCAATTTTAACCCTACCCTCCCTCACATGCAAAATACCCTCGGCAATTTCTGGCAAGCTAAAACTTTCAATTTCTTTTTTATTTAAATCTAGTAGAATATTAAATTCTGTACCTAAATTTTTTGTTAATTTCTCATAATAAATCCCTACATCTTTTGCCAGTACAGTCTTGCCAATGGAACTTGCAATAATTTCTTGCAGGGGAATTAATGATTTGTATGGCACTGCATTTTTTGGCATAAAACCTTCTTTTCTATCAGCTAATTCTTCAACCCTATTTAATACTCCAATTACCAATGGTTTTTTGCAAACTGGACAAATGTTATTTGCTTTTTTAGATTGGTATGGACTAAAACTTATTTTACAATTTCTATGTCCATCAAAATGATATTTTCCTTGTTCTGGAAAAAATTCTATAGTATGTAGAAATTTATTTTTATCTTTACTTTTTATCGCATTAATTATCCCATTATAACTCAACTCTGTATTAAAAATATTAGCTTCTCTGCCAATTTTTGAAGCTGAATGACAATCTGAATTTGAAATCAAAGCAACCTTATCTAAATTAGATACTCTCCAATTCATTGCAGGATTTGAGCACAAACCAGTTTCAACAGCATAAATATATTTCGAGTACTCATCAAAACATTCCTCAATTTGATCGAAGCCCGACTTCGATCCAAATAATGAAAACCAAGGTGTCCAAATGTGAGCTGGCACAACAAAACAACTTTCATCAATGTCTAAAATTATCTTTAAAAGCTCTTTTGCATCAAGACCTAAAATTGGCCTACCATCAGATTTTAAATTACCAATACTTGCTAACTTTTTATTTATTTTTTTAACAGTTTCGAAACTAGGAGCAAAAATAATAATATGAACTTTTCTTACTTTGCTATCTTGAGCTAAGCCACGTCGAATGGGTTTTTTATAAATACAACTAATTTCACAAGTAAGTAAAAATCGCACAGCACTAGTCGTGTCATTCCCAACTTGATTGGGAATCCAGGATTCTTTCGCACTACTCTGGATTCCCGCTTTCGTGGGAATGACAACGGCTTGTTTTTTCAAAATAAACAAACCCTCTTCAGCAGATTTTAATTTTTTCTGTAAATTTAAAAACCATAAAGGGTGAGTAAAATCCCCAGTTCCTAAAACATTTATTCCTTTAATTTGAGCCCACTTATCTAATTCTTCTAAATCCATAGAAGGAGAAGTAGCTCTAGAATATTTGGAATGAATATGAAAGTCCGCAATTATTTTCATAATTTATTTTGCTCTTTTTGTTTATAAAATGCAAATTTTTTATAAAAAAATAGTCGCGCCACAAGTGTGAACGCGACTCTCTCGCTGTTATCTGTTTTGCCGGAACCAATAACCGGCGATTGGGCACAATTTGTCCACTAAGAACTAATATGCACCCTCAAAAACGTCTTGGTTTACTTCCCGCTGTTCTGGTTCTTTCGGTTCTGCGCATTCATAGGGGGATACCCTCCTGTGCTGGTTGACTGTGGGGTGGGTTTTATAACCTGTTTTTTCTCTGCCATAACAGCAAATATTAACAAGCTATACCAACGAACTAATTTAATATTACAAGATTATAGCTATATGTCAAGATTTGAAAACTTTATAACCTTCTCTGACATGCTCTTTCACTTTAAGGCCAATCGATTTGCCTTTTTTAGCCAGCTTTACTGGTTTATGATCAACCTGCATTGATTTTACAACTTGTTTAAAATCTGTTTTTTCTCCACCTACAATTCTTATTTCTTGAGCTTCTTTTAAATTATCTTTTAATTTAATCACAGCTACTTTTATATTTGAAAAATAATGCGTTACCAAACCAATTGGTTTTGGCTGTTTTATTTTTATATTTTTTTTAACAACTTTTTTTATTATCTTCTTTTTTGAAACTTTCTTTTTTATAATTTTTTTGGTCATAATATAAAGCGAAAAAAATAATTTTGGCTTGCCTCACCGACAAAATTGCATGGTTTGCGTAGCAAAATTTTGGAGGTGATGAGCGAGCCCAGCGCTGGCTGGGCGAAGCGTCAAGCATAAAATTATTTTTTGAGCTGAATTAATTAAAATTTGATTTGGCGAGCGAAAAATTATTATTAAGTAATATATTTAATCATAGCAAAATAAAACTAAAAAGTCATCAGAAATTCTTCCGATGACCTTTTAATGAGGGAGCAACAATTCCCAGTGTTCTTGACCAAAAACTTAAGTAAAAATTCGGACAATGAATTTTTGTGCACATTGTATCTTGTCCACTTGGAACTATTCTGTCCTTGAGAATTTATCTCTCACCTCCCTCAATATTTATTTTAATCTATTGATTGAAAATGTCAATTCTTGACATATTACATAAATTATACACATTGTACGCATTTTATACACAACTTATTCACTTATTTTATCTCTACACACGAGAAAATCTAGTAAATCCTGAGCAAGCAACAATCTCAATTCCTTGCTTTTCAAGCTTATCCATAAGCAAATTTACCCCCAAAGAGTCTGAAGACATATGCCCTGCAATCACAATATTTATATGTGCTTGCTCGGCTTCTTTTTTATGTTCTTCTGAAATATGCATCCCTATTATTGTACCCACTCCAGCTTGAGCCATTTTTTCATAAAGCTTTGGAGACCCTTCTGTGCCTCCAGTTATTTCTGATAATGCTATTTTTCCACACCTATTTTCTCCCGACCCCACAAAAATTTTAGGACCAGCTCCAATTTTCATAGCCTCTTTGTATTCTGGTATTTCTTTTAAAATAGAAATTATATCTGAGACTTTTTCAGGTTTCTTTTCCTCTATTAAATCCTTAATAAATTTAGCTGCTAAGTTATCACAAGTAGTATGTGCATTCATTAAATTAAATCCTAACAAACGAGCTGAATCAACTGTTCTTTGATGATTGGTAGCATTTACTCCACGAGCTACTTCGGAAATTCTTTCTCTCATCAGACCTTCAGCAACATTGATTGGAACACCATAATAATTACATACATCTGCTTGCAAACGCATAACATCAGCAAGGCCAGACAAACCTTTGCCAACTGGATGATGAGCAATTATTAAATCTATATTTTGTAATTCTTTTGCAATTAAAATTTCCGCAGGACCAATATCAATTCCAACTAAAATCTTTTTAATTTCTTTGTCATCTGAAACATTATAAACACATGAATCCATATAGGGATTTTCTAATTCCTCTAAATCAAAATCTTGCTTATCTTTTTCTGATAAAGATTCATACTTCTTTTTTTTATCATCTAAAAATTTTTGCACACCAACACTACTCCTAAAATCAACTTCCATTCCCATTTTTATAGATAACTTTTGAATATCACTAATTTTCATAAAAAAATGAAGCGAAAAAATAAATTTTAAAGGCACCTTCGGAGGCAATTTTTGTATGGTCTCGCAAAGCGAGAAAAATTGCCGAGAATGAGGCGCGAAATTTTCGCTGGAAAATTTCGACGCCGGTGCCGACTAAAATTTATTTTGAGCTTAAATTACTTGGCTTTCTTCTTATTTTTCATTTTGCCTTTTTCTGCCTTTGCTTTTGATTTTACTTGATTTTGCTTCTGCTCAACTTTCACTTTTTTAACTTTTTTCTCTATAACTTCTGCTTTTATTTCCCCAGACAATCTTTTATACATTTCATCAATCATTTCTTTTTGTTTTTTCACATCCCAAAATTTCCTGCGAATTCTTGCTTTTTCTAATCTAATAAACTTTTTATCTGATTTATTTAAATTTTTAAACATAAAAATTTTCCTACGAATTACAAATTTAAACGAATATACTAATTCGAACTAATTAATAATTTATAAGTTTTATATTTTAAAGTTAATTTACTTTACTTTAAAATTACTCAAAAAGCAAGCCCACAAATCAAAATCATAATTGCTCTAAATACTGTTCCTACGCACATTTTTTAGAGTAAATTAAATTAACAAAAAATGTGCTTTTGTCATTACTGGCAAAAGCACCATGACTTGCGACCTTCGCAAGCCCTATCGGCACCGCCGACTAAACCCGTTCTGCCACACCCAACCTTGGCAACCATATACCCACTGTCCGTTATCATACTGGACAGTTTCTGCTATGATTACCACTTTTCTCTCCACCTCCAACGCATGAATCCGCCTTTGAATCTCACCAAGAGACAACAGGTTCTCACCAACCCTGTTATCAACAAATCTGGCAAATTCAGCCAGCTTATCAGAAATCCTTCCCTCAGCCACCAATCGAGCTCGCTGAGTTTCATATCTCTGATGAGCTTGTGCTAAGGCCAGCTGGTCTCTAAAATTAAACAGTTGTTGATCTAGTTCAACAATTCTTTGGCGTAAGAGTTGAGCCGTGGCATCAGCCGATTTCTTAGCTTCTTTTGCTGTTTTGTTGGCCAAATCGACTTTTGCTGAAACTTCGACCAAATCCTTCTTCAAGATTTTATCGCACCTCATCTCAACAGCTTGAACCCGTTGGGTAAGTGAATGAACTTCAGCAAAAGAGGCTGCCAAGTTAGCTTTTGCCATAGCACTATTTGCCGTCTCAGCAACCTCACATAGCTTCTCACCAAACTTGATGGTAAGATCTGTTGCGTTCTCAGCTGTCTTCCATGACAACCGATCCAAAATGCGTTGAGCTGAAACGCGAACTCCAGAATTGGGGTGATAAATCAGCTTTTTGACTTCCTGAGTGGTATAGTCACCACCCCAACACTCAACCAGCAAACTCTCCCCAGACTTTCGGACATTATCATCCGGACTCATCAAACGATCTTCAACAATCACTTTGATGAATTCAAATTCGCTGTCTCGCAAGATGTTTCTAGCTTCCAACAGAACAGCATCATCTTTGCTGGTTTCAAGAAGCACAATGTTCCTTCGTGCTTCGTCCTTGGCCAAAACTCCAAGATCTGGGTCTTTTACCCCCGAATTGCATCCAGCCAAGACAATTAACATCAACAATACAACTAACAACTTCTTTAACATACCAAGCTCCTTAAACATTAAACTCTGTTTGAAGTAACACACAATTACTATGCCGTTGCATTAATAAAGAGATTACAAATTCTTGATGTTTTAATTTAAACAAAAAAGGTGCTCTTGTCATTACTGACAAAAGCACCGTGACCTGCGACCTTCGCAAGTCCTAATTTCTCACCGAAACCCCTCCACACCGATCCACGGTGACGACCGGAATTCTCGGTGCTGAGACACTCACCATCGGTGCAGGCGAAGGTGCCACATTGACCACAGTCGGCGGAATTTTGATTTCCGGGATATTGACTGTAATGTGTTGCACTGGCAGGGCCGGAGCCACGACTGCAGGCTTTGCAACCTGGGCCGGAGCCTTGGCTCTCGCCTCAGCTTCAGCTCGAATTACTTTGCACTCGTTTTCCTCGATCTGCACCAACACGGCACGAACCGAAGGGCCAATGAGATAATCGCGCGTCAACGCGATCTGCAGTCTCGGTTTGGCCGCAGTGCCAATCTTAATGACTATATTCATTGCCCAATCTCGAATTGGATTGTCTGGGTTGAATTCGTCAATAAGTGGGTCAACTGCGTCAACCCCAATGTTTATCAGCGCAATCCCTGCGCGTTCGTTCAGCTTCATAATCTTTTCAGCATCGGTCAAAGGAATTCTCGAAGGATCCTCAACCGCGCCAATCAGATAAGAAACTGCTTCCTTACCAATGCCCAAATGATGTGAGTCGAGATTGTAAGACAAAGCATTACGAGCCGTGTCCTCAACCTCAGCCGTACCATCACTGGCCATCAGCCGAACCAAGATATCATATCCGACTTGAACCCGATTTTCTACGATGTAGTAAATCAGTGTCTTTCGAACATCAACATCCGGATCTTTTGACCACTTAGTCAGGGGCGAAAACCCCTTCTCTCGATCACTTTTGTCAGCTGCGATCTTGTCGGCCAACTCTTTGGCCAGCTCCTTCTCACGGTCGCGCCGAGTGAGTTCGGTCTTAGCCTCGTCCAACTTTGTGGTCAGATCCGAAATCTCAGCCCGAAGCTTGTTATTCTCTTCCTTGAGAACAACTGCCCGCTCGGCACTTGCCGACGCCTTCGCGATTTGGTCGCGAACAGTAGCTTCCACGCCATTTTTGTCGTCAGTCAATCCTTTGACCGTAACCGTCAGCTCGGCGACCTTGTCGGTCGCGAACTTTTCCTTGGCGGTCAACTCCTTAATCTCGTCGTCAAGCGACGAGATCTTTTCCTTGACCTCAGCGAGCTCGCTGATCGCGCTGTTGCGCGAACAGCTCAACGGAACCACAATGCACATTGCTCCTGCCAAAAGCCCGCTCGCCAAGAATAAACCGCTCCTCGTAAAAAGCAACATCTCACAGTCCTCCAAAAAAAAGAAACTACTTGTTTTGTGCGTTTTAAGGCAGGGCACAAACCCAAACCTACATAATTTAATTATATCACAATACAATGACCTTGTCAATGGACAATAACACGCTACAAACAAAAAGCAAGCTTTATTAAAGACTTGCTTTTTTAAAATTTTGTTATGAGATAATTACTTTTACATTATTTACTCACTTCTAATAAATATTCCAGTGATGTGATTTTTTGTTTTACTACCTTACTTGTTGCAAATAAATATTCTGCTGATGATTTATCAACAAAAGTTTTTGCTTCTTGTTCCCACCTTTCGATATCTTGATTGGTCACAATACTATCGGAATTTCCTTTTGATCCAATTTGCTCTTTTAGTTCTTTTAATCGTTCTATATTCTCTAAAACATCTTTTGCAAATTGATTTTCTATGACAACTGATTTTTCAACAAGTTCTTCTGCTTCACATTTTTCTAAGAATTTTTTTTCTACTTCAGAAAGTGTTCTGCCAGAAATTTGTTTTAATCTAAGATTTCTTAATATTTTTTGATGATTTGTTTCTGCACTTTCTTCTTCCTTTTCTAAGATTTTCGATGATAAATTCTCTTTTGAAATTTGGTCACATTTTACAATAATTCTAGAAAGCTCAAGCTCAGTATTTTTATTAAATTCATCAATTATAGCTTCTCTTTCTCTTCTATTTCTAACAACGCTCCTACTAAAAATATTTCCATCTAACTTATCTAAAAGTTCTTGTTTCTGAGACTCTCTTTCTCTATGCTTTTCTCTAAGTTTTTCAAAAGTTTTTTGATCTATCTTATAACGAACTCTTTTGCCAATATCTACAGCCAAATTTCCATCTGGCAAATGGACTGCAGTTGATTTATCAAACCAACTTTCAAACTCATTTGCTCTTTGATCTTTGTTTCCTTCAACATCAGGTATATTTTCCATTGGCATAACTGGTGGCGGAGGCAATGTCTCAACAACTGGAGGCAATGTTTCCGCAGGAGCAGGGACCTCAGCAACTGGAGATGGAGTCTCACTAACTGGGGCTACTGGCTCTACAGCTGGAGACACAACAGGATTATTATCAAGAAAATTTTCTCTAAATGCAATTAACTCTTTTAAGTTTTTGCTAACTCTTTCTAATAGCCCGTCTAAATGCTTTTTAACATCTTTATCAATTACTCTAAACCCTTTACTATACTTACCCCCCCTATAAATATCTTTATGATTTCCTCCACTTCCAATTACTTCAATGTTTTCCTCTGATTCTTGTATCAAATCCTTAAGATTGTTTTCAAAAATATTATTAGACAAACTACTAGGAACATTTCTCATTGTTTCAATAATTTTTTCCTTGTTATCTTCCCATTCTTTTTTGAGATTTTTTGTTTCTTGCGAAAGCAAGAATAATTTTCCTTTTATCTCTTTTTCTTTTTCTTCTGCTGGATTTTCTGAAGCTACGGCTGGAACCACGCCTTTATTTGGATTTTCAACTTTGCTCTCTTGATTATCACCAGAACCAAAAAGCCATGCTGAAACACCTCCAACACCCAAAACAGCTGTTGCAATTCCACCCCAAAAACCAACTTTTTTAATCTTTTCTTTTTTTAATTTTTCAAAAGCTTCATTATAAATTCTGTGAAGTTCATCGGACTCATCGGGCGTTGCAATATCATTGCTTCCTTCAATTGGCTCTAAAATATTAAAGAAAAAATTATCAGCATCTTGTTGATCCTTAAACTCAACCTTGCCTCGATTTAATGCTTCATTAATTTTTTTCCTAAAAGCCTTTCTTTCAGCAAAAATATTACTATTCTCATAATCTATTGTTTTTCTCGCAGACTTTATATTGGAATCCCATAAATTTATTAAATCAATTATATAATTTATTCCACGCACTTGTGCCCGCTCTATAATTCTATCTCTAAAATTACTTTTACTGGCTTTTAAATCTTTAATTTTTTGAAGTAATTCTAATTTACGACTACTTTCATCTAAAGATAAAATATCTTTTTCCATTGCTATAAATTCCTCGATTTTAGAAGCTAACTCATCTACTTTTCTTACCAATTCTTTTGGAATTTCTTGTGAAGGTACTTTTGGTTCTTTAACTGGTTTTGCCTCTGGCGCGACTTTAGTTTTTTTCTTATTATCTTTTGGCTCAGCTATCGGTTCTTTTTTTGATTTTAGATTTAATAATAACTCTTTTCTTTTTTTAATTAATCTATCAAGAATTTGCAAATCCTGATTAATATTTCCTATTGTTAAATTAATTCCTGCGACATTGTTTGCTTTTAAAAATTCTGCTTTGTCTTGCGAAATTTCATTCTTTAATTTTTGAACTCTATGGAATGCTTCCATCCATGCGTCTAAAGTCAATTTTGTTTTAGGGTCGTTGTCGCCAAAAAAAACAAGTTTTATTTCATTCTCCTTATTCAAAAACTCATCAATTTTTTCTATCAACTCATTTAACTTATTTTCTAATTCTTTCTCCTCTGTTTCTTTTCTTAGTTTTTCTTCTGGAGTTTCTTTTGGGGGAGCATCGGGATTTACCACAGATACTACTTCTGGTTTTTTCTCAGGCACAGGCTCAATTTTTTTATCTTTATCTTTAGACTCAACCCCTGTATTTTTTTTGGCTTTTTTTTCTTTTGCTAATCTTTCAGATTCTTTTTGCATTGCCTCTTGATCAACTCTTTCTTTTTCTATTTGTTCTGCATTTAGATAATCAACAAAGCCTTGCAATTGCTCAACTTCTATTTCAGAAAGTGCATAAGATTCTGGACTTTCTATTGCTTTTTTAGCTTTTTCTGTAGCAATTTTTCTAAGATGTGATTTTTCTTTCAGCTCATCCATTTTATCAAGACTATTAGATTCAAACATTTTTATATATCGATTGATTACTTTAATATCTCCATCATTTGCCATTTCAATTTCAGTAACTGGCTCAATAGCCACATCAACTTTTGAATCTTTTGCTGACTCTGCCTCAACTTTTTTCACTGGCTTTGCGGGGATATTGAGTACATCAAGTTCTCTATTTGTTAAAACAAGTGCCTTTGTAAATCTTTCTAAATCAGCTCCTATAGTATTTTCTACTAAGAATTCTAATACACCGCGCTTACTAAGCTTAAATTCGACAAGTTCTGTTTTTAAGCCATCTTTTTTATCTTGATTTTTTTTACCTTTAAGAGATCTTATTTCTCTTTCTATCGCACTAATTTTTACATTTAATCTTTCTAAATCTGTTTTTGCCCTATTAATATCAGCTTCTTGCTTCTCGTAACTATCAACCTTAGAACCTAAAGCATCTGCTATTTCTTCAGCATAATCTTCTAAAGTTTTTTCCGGTTTCTTAGCTTCACCCCTATTTACCAAAATATTTTCTTCAACATTTTCTACATCAGTTACTTTCGCTTGTTCTAATACGGGTGATTGTTTTGGCTCGATTTTTTGTACAGATTCATTATCATGACCAGTCTTTCCATTTGATTCTATATATTTTTTAAATTCTTCAATTTCACGTTTTAACTGCTTAATAGCTTTATTTGTTCTGCTATCTTTATCTTCAATTGCTTCGTACTCCTTAAGCTCATTTTCTTTTTTTTGCAAACTATCTTTCATTTCTTGTAAACCAACAACAACCATCTCCTGTTCTTGAGTTGTTTGACTTAAATCATTTATTCCAGTGTCTCTTTGACCTCTCTCAAAACCTCTAACCATAAATTTTATAGTGAATAATTATATATTAATTATACCACTTATACATAAGATTGTCAAGATATTAAAACTTTTCGGCGAATTCACCCATTTCTTGCTTAACTATTTCTTTGTCAGACCAAGCAATTTTTTTACCATTAGCTAAACACATCAATGGCTCACTGCCCTTACCTGTTATTATAACAGTATCATTTACTTTTGCCAATTTTAAAGCAGTTTTAATCGCTTCTTTTCTATCTAAAATTTTCTTATAGTTTGTGATTTGTGATTTGTGATTTGTGATTCCCATAATAACCTTGTCAATAATTTGTTCAGGATTTTCATCATACGGATCTTCATTGGTAACAATAATTTCATTACAATATTTACTTGCCAATTCTCCTAGCACAGGCCTTTTCCATTTGTCTCTTCCTCCACCGCAAGAACCCAAAACACAAATAAGTTTAGGGTCTAGGGTTAAGGGTCTAGGGTTAAGGGTTTTGTAAACATTTTCTAATTGCTCTGGAGTGTGAGCATAATCAACAATAACTGTAAAAGGATTTTTTACAACAACTTCCATTCTACCTTCAATACCTTTGGCTTTTTCTAAGGCATCTTTGCAAACATCTAAAGAAACTCCATAAGAATTTGCAACACAAATAGCACATAAGGCATTATAAACATTAAATTGGCCCATTAATTGTATCTGGAATTTAGTATCTTGTAGCTGGAACGACGACCCACTCTCATCAACTTTTAAATTTTTAACGTCACCAAGGCTAAACTTTATGATTTCTTTAGCTTTTATTTCTATAAAATATTTTGCATTTTCATCATCAATATTTATAAAGTGTTTATTCTTTACTGCTTTAAAAAATTTCAGTTTAGCTTTTCTATATTTTTCAAAACCTCCGTGCGATTCAATGTGCTCAGGGCTTAAATTTGTAAACACAGCACTATCAAATTTTATAAATTTATGTCGGGATTGTTTTACACCTTCAGAAGCAACTTCTAAAACAACATATTTACATCCAGCATTTACAGCTTGTCTCAAGAATTTTTGAATTTTAAAACGACCAGGCATTGTCATTTTTAAATTATTTTTCCATTCTTTATTTGCAATCTTAAATCTTATTGTTGAAATAGAGGCTACTTTTTCTCCGCTTCGCTCTAAAATTTTAGTTATTAAATCAACAGTAGTAGATTTACCACTAGTTCCGGTAACCCCAATTATAATTAATTTTCTACTTGGAAACCCATAAATCAAAGCTCCCAATAAAGCCAATTTATAATGATAAATTGATAAAACAAATCCAGGAATTAATTTTCTAACAAAACTTTTTATTGTCATAATATTTTTATTTTATAATTTAATTATTTTATCACAAATCAAAAACAAAAAAAAGCCGGCTTTGCAAACCGGCTATAGGAAATCCCGTGTATATTCCTAAAATGGATAAATTTGCCTTAATTTTCCCGTACAAGGACAATTGCCTTGGTACTCTATGGGAAAATATGGAGGTTT
Organism: Candidatus Staskawiczbacteria bacterium RIFOXYD1_FULL_32_13; assembly: GCA_001820485.1. Classification (GTDB taxonomy): domain Bacteria; phylum Patescibacteriota; class Minisyncoccia; order Minisyncoccales; family Staskawiczbacteraceae; genus XYB1-FULL-32-11. Next base: position 2,036 of record MHPU01000011.1, on the reverse strand, counting down.
CTTCGCTGGATCCTTGCCTGTTCTTTCCCAATCCCAAAAACATGCTTCACACTTTTGGCACCCGATTGAATTGGGATATTTTTTTACCAATTCTCGTGCAAATTTTTGAATTTCTTCAATCGATGGTACTGTTGCAATTGTCATATCATACCCAATTTTAAAAAAGAACAACAAAAGAGATTTTGTTATACGACGCTCGTAGTAACAAAAAACCTCTTTTCGAGAAGAAGCATTTTCATTTTTTTATTCAGAAAAATGCACCTTCTCTAAGAGAGGTTTACCCGGTTAAATGGCTCCGATGCCAATTTTGCAAAGCAAAATTATTTAACCGGGTGAATAATACTAATAATTACATTATTTGCTAAAATTATATTATTCATCTTAATTCTAGTATATTCTTTTAAAATTTTATGTCAAGATGATATAGATGTTTATTTTTTTGTAAAAGAAAAGGAGGTCACGCGCCTCCCATTTTCAGCCACCATTTGTAGTGCGCCACTCTTCCTTGTCGGGATGCCAATATATTTTACCCGCACGTTGATCCTTAGAAAAGATATGTGCGGTTTTTGGCAAAACAAGCAAGACCATGAACCTTCGATCGCCTACATCCAGGACTTGTGGCCGATCTGACGAAAGACCACGAAAAAAATCTACTGGCCGAGAATTAACTTCGACCAGAATTTGTTGGATTTCTTCACCCAACAAAGGCCCAGCGAAAGTCGACTCCATCTTTTTTCCTCCATGTCCAAAAAAGAGCAACAAAAAAGATTCTCACTATGAAAATCTTTTTACTAAAATTAGTTTATCACAAATATTTATAAAAGTCAAGCTAAAATAAATTTCTTATTACTTTTTCATAGACTTTAATGCTAATTTTATTCTTTCTTCTGAATTTTTGATATCTTGTGGAACTTGTGCGAGCGCATCTCTGGCTTGTTGTTTTGAAAAACCAAGTTGCATTAATGCGCCTTCTGATTCATCCGAGCTTCCAAATTTTTGTCCGCCTAAAGTTTTAATTTTTCCTGTAAGTTCTAAAATAATTGTTGAAGCGCGCTTAGCCCCAATACCAGGAATTCCATCAAAAACCTTTTCATCTTGAGCTAAAATTTTATCTCTTATTTTTTCTAAGCTCCCAAGTGCTGAAATTTCTAAAGCAGCTTTTGGTCCAACTCCGCGAATATCGCAAAGTATATCAAAAAATTCCAGTTCATCGTAATTTAAAAATCCATAAAGGTCTAAAACATTTTCTGCCACTTTTAAATATGTAAAAAGTTTGATATTGCTGTTAATTTCTGGTAGATTTAAAATAGAGTTCTTAGATAAAAAAACTTTATACCCAACACCATTGTTGGTTTCTACAATAATAAACTTATCTTTTTTCGTAGTAATTGTGCCCGATATAGTAGCAATCATATTATTATAATAACACAAAAAATCCTTCTTCGCCAAGGCTTCGCAGGACAAGCAAAAAAAAAGCGGCTTTGGCGCAAGGCACAAAGCACGCTTGAGAAGCGATGAACCTGAATCATTGTTTATGTGGGTGTACTTCTTGGCCCAGGGTGTAATAGACGTCACCTACAAGTACAAGACAATCCAGAGGTCGTTTCCCTTTCCCGTCCCACATGTGTGCAGGAGAAAAAGATCGCGTTTCTGTCTTAAAGTAGCGACGACCACTACCATGCACAACTACAAGCTTGCACGAGTGCCGACGCCTCGCATCGTCAACAACGCCTGGTTTTTCCTTAAACATCGGAAAGGCGAAGTAGTACCTAAAATTTTCTTGACCGATCACCACGACGGCGTGGCGTTCGGTCTTGACCGAATTGGGTACAACTCGCCCTGAACGTTCTTGGCCAGCAGACTGCTCGGCACAGGCGCGGGCATCCGCCCTTTTCCTGTAATATGTCAAACAATCCCTGGACTTTTTCCTTTCGCTACCATCTCCCATCCATACTTGGTAGACGCCTTTCCAAATCGTCATCTTTCGCATTTCCACAGCTATTCTCCTTATTCTCAAAACACAAAAGTGATACTAT
>MHPU01000010.1:12817-37281 GCA_001820485.1 Candidatus Staskawiczbacteria bacterium RIFOXYD1_FULL_32_13 | reverse complement strand
TCTTCTTGTTCTTCTGAATCAATGTCCATTATCTGCTCTAAGACATTATCAGGAACATTGCATAATTCATTTGCGTGATTTTCATTTATGCCTTTTTCTTTTTCAAGTTTTCCTGCCATATAGCAGAGCCGTGAAAAATCCTCTATAAATTCTTTTAGTTCTTTTAAATTTTCTCTGTTCATTGTTTTATTGGAGTTAATACTATTTCTATTTCAAATTCATCATAGTTATCTGTTGCATTAATAACCATTGAGAATTTGGATTCAAAACCTTTTCCAATTAAATTTACTAATCTGTCATAAGCAATTTCCTTAGCTTTAAATTCAGCTTTGTCTGGCTCGTAAGTATAGAGCTCACTATCCATATCAAACTCTTGACCCATGTCTTTATACGGAATCAGCATCTTAATTGTAATTAAGTCTTTTGGTTCTTCTTTTGTTTCTGAGCCGTCATAACCGCCATATCTTTGATCATAATATTCGGGATTGTAATATCTGCCTGAATAATATGGATCATATTTTGTGTGTGATGGTTTTTCTGGCTCAGGACTCATTGCCATTTCACGAATTCCTTTTCCCATATTTTTATTTATTGATTAATAATATTTTTTTGCCTAGGGCTTCAAATATTGAAACAAGACAAAATATTGAGATCCACAAATTTGTTTCAGCTCTGGCTATTGTTCCTTGAGAGTATCCTGCCATTTTAGCTAAATCGCATTGTGTCAGCCCTTGTTTGAGCCGTTCTTCTTTAATTGTTTTGGAAATGTCTTGCATATATGTTCTTTGCTGATTTACTTGAACTGAATTTGATTGTTGGTTTTGACTCACAATCATATTGGCAGCTTTAAGTGCAGCAATGGCATTATCTAAGTTGCTCATAATTTTGTTAATTATTTGTTTTACTCATATTCAAATATCTCTTCTGGCAATCTAAGGTTTAAAGGATACAAGCTGTAAACTTGCTGGTGCGTTGCAATTAATGTTCCTCCTGCAATATCTTTACTAATATCTCCAAACCCATTGCCCTCTTCATCAGATGCAATGTTTATGACCGCATCCTGATCTAACTCTTCTAAGATTTTAATTAGTTGTCTTACTTTCATAATTTTTAATCTTCTAATTCTTCAGTTTCAATAATATTTCCACCATTGCCACCGTTTGACTGAATGTTTCCTTCTTCATATTCTTTCATTGCAAGGTCATTGGCTTCTTGTTGGCTTTTAGCTTCAACTTCTATTTCGTAAGTCTCGCTTTCTTCGATAATCACCTTGAATCTTCTTTTGCCTGATAGTGCTCGTTTTGCTTTTTCTAAATTAGATAGATTACTCATTGGATTTGATTAATGTTTTGCTAATTTCATTTAAGACACGCTTTCTGTCTTGCGCATTGTCTAAACACTGAGATTTGCAAACATCATTTTTTAATGTTTTTTCTATATCTTTAACTAACTTTGCTATTTCTTTTGCTTTTTTTGTCATACTTTATTTTGGCAATAAAAAAAGCCGTATTCTGGTTAGAAATACGGCTTTTAAATATTTGTTATTTGAATAAATACATTAGTAAACTTCTTCTATGCATTCAGCTGTTCTTTTGGCTACTGAAGCTTTCATCTCTTCTATTAGCTGGTCTGCTGTAGCAGTTGGAAGTAATACAGATACAGAATAATCTGCATCTTGCTTTCCATCTCTTTGATTGTTGAAGTTTACATTTAGCGTTGTTCCGGGTTTTAAAACAATATCTTGGCTTAAGTCTCTGCTTACTTTCATTGAACCTTGTCTTCCTGTTTCAGGATTAGGTTTCCAAGCTTTGGCAATTATGACATTCTTTAGCCCGTTATTTTGACTAATTACGATTGCATTTGTTTCCATGTTTTTAAAATTTATTAATTATTATTAAGATTTATTAGATTCAAAGAAAGCTCTTTTACGATGCTTACGAACGCTTAACTGAATCAAGTTCAGATATGGCTAAGATTATTCCTTTGCTTTGCAAATTCAATGGAGAAGATATAGCCATTGAATTTAAAGCCAAATCTCTGAGTGCAGAGCGAATAACCTTGGCTGAACTCTCAAGGAGTGAAAACAATATGAACTAAGCGTCGACCAGTTCATAATTAATTTTCACCCAATGATGTCGTAAAAATTCTGAACTTGCACAAAACAAATTATTTGTAAAAAATCTTGGAGTGGGGTGTGTGTGTGGGGGGGGTATATTCGGAGTGGATGTTTGTATGCTGGGTCTTAATAGTTGGGGACTCTCCTGTGGTCAGGGCTACTTTTTATAAAGGGGTATATTTTGCCCTATAACAGATATATGCTGGATCTAAATATATATAAATCCTCATTTTCACAATGTAATTTCATCTTTCCCTATACAAAGTAGTACTTAAATGCGTCAGGGGGGCGTTTAGAATTGAATTTGAAACCAATTTTCAATATCTCAGAAAATTTTTTTCTGCAATTTTTAAAGTGTCTTCTGCTGAACCGAGAACAAACTAAATTTGATCTGTTTTAAATATTTGAAGACGTTAAAGTGATTGTCAAGCCGCTTGACAATGCCTTTTTTGCTTTTTTATCGTCAAAGTCAAGCTTACTATTTTAAGTATTTTTTTATCGTTTTTCCCTCGAGAAATCAAAAAGTTATCCACAGTTTTGAGTGAAAAAAGTGCTTGACACGAGCTCACTTTTTAATTTTTCAGACATTTATTTATTAAAAATAGTCGTAAATGAAACGGGAGCCGTTTCAAAATTCATCACTTTTGTGCATAAAAATATTGGATTTACTAAGGAGAGAAGCAAATTTCCGATATGCTATAATAAAAATGTAACAATATGTTATACCCCGTAGCCAGTTGGTTCGTGGATAATTTCCGAGCATGGCTACATTGAAAAATACTCAGCATAAACTCTTAGACGGCAATTTGCTGATGTCATAAAATAACGGAGCACAGTCTATGTAGTCTGAATTTGCCAAACAAAGGAGCCTTTCAGACTTTAATAAAAGGAGCTAAAAATGTTGATACCAAAATAGGGGCCTCCTGGTATCCCTCACGAAAAACATTTTAGCGATTAACTGCCTGCAAAGGTGGTAAGGCAATCAGGCCAAGACCGTAAGGTCGGTGTTACAAATGGTGCGAGGTATGGAAAACTATATTCCATTACAAATTCCCTTGATTTCGTTGGTTATTAGATACATAAAGCCAACAAATGTGTTTCCGGAACCTCTTTTTAAGCAACCCAGTTTCAGAGAACGAAAGGTTTATTTTTCTTCATACGAAGATTTTGGGGGCGGTTGTAATATAAATCAACCAGTCTTCTTAGCCAGAAATGGTAAAAAACCAAAACAATCTGAAAATTTTATGAGGGTCATGCCGAAGGGGGCTCCCTTTGTTACAACGAACTGTGGAGAACTAACCAACTTTGGAAAAAAGTAACTATTTAAAAAATTATTAGGTAATTCGAATTTCTTAATTTCAAAGTTCGTAATTAGTTGTGTTCTTAATTAGTAAGAAACACAGAGCGGTGCTATGACCATTTTTTAGTCAAAGATGCATCATTTATGACTCATCTGCCTCAGCCATATTTGACGCATCTCAATGCATTCACTAATGAATAAAAACCAATAAAAAATAATTAAACTTAATCAACTATCTACGACTGGTTGCAGAATCAAATGGATCAAGAAACTAAGAATAAATTAAAGAGCATGCCAAGAAGTACTTGCTCTGAATGTCGTAGTAAAAGAAGTTATAGGAACCCAATCGCTAAGTGTTTTGAGTGTCTTCAAAAGTTTTGCTATGACCATATCTGGTGCATGCAAGTTAAACAAGGAATGGCTAATTCTGATGAATTACGCTCAGTTTGCGAGAAGTGCCAGAATCAACATGGCTACCACACCTTGCAATAGGCCTTTTTAGCCAAGACCTGTATATCAGGAATCGTTTTAATATAGAAAGTGGTGTTTCTGGCCATCTGCCATCAAAATCATTATTTTTTGTGGTACCAGAACTTAAAAATTATGGATTCATCAAAATTAGTAGAAGGTTGCCCATTTTTAAGTATTAGCTCTGTTAAAAGAGATCTTTTAAGATATATAAAAAATAACGGAGATATTTCTGGAATTACCAGCATTGGTTATGGTGAAGATGCAAAGGTTTGTAATTATTGGTTTGATAGCGAATTTAATAATGAAACTGATAGACCCATTCTTATGGTTTCGTTAAATGGCAGTGAACCGCAAAAAATTAGAATATCTGAACAACTGCTCAGTTTTGGTACAAGGCATTATCTTGTTTGTAATTGTGGCAGACGGGCTTGTAAGCTTTTTATGCCAAATGGTAAAACACTTTTTAAATGCAGACAATGTTATCATTTAAATTATGAACTTTGTATGATAAATAGGAATTCTATTCATGGCAGATTGTTTTATGAAACAAATAGAAAGATTAAATTGGTTAATAAACAAACTCAAATTAGTCGCATGCTATACAAAGGTCAATTTACTCATCGCTATAATCGGTTTTTAAAACTTTGTAAGCAAGCTGGCTTTAATAATGTTGTAGAAAATGCTAAAGAATTGATAGAAGCAATAAATAATCAAAATCTTTAGACGAATCCAAAATATTATAGTAATTTTCACTTTCTTGAACTAACTTATTTAAGTATTTGCTCCCTGTAAGCAGGGTAAGACTGCCTAACACCTACAGAGTAGCTATATTTATTTATAAATATGGCTTTTTGTTTATGTATAAATCAATGTCTAAATCTATTGAAGTTGATGGTAAAAAGGTGTAATCTTAAAGAAAAGAAAATACAAAAATAAACAAATATGGCAATTAAAAAATCGCAATTATATAGTTCAATTTGGAAGAGTTGTAATGAACTCCGTGGTGGAATGGATGCATCACAATATAAAGATTATGTGTTGGTTTTGTTGTTTATTAAATATATCTCTGACAAATATGCTGGAGTGGCCTTTGCGCCAATTACAATTCCTGAAGGATCAAGTTTCAATGATATGGTGGCATTAAAGGGCAAGGCAACTATTGGGGATGATATTAATAAAAAAATAATTGAGAAAATTGAGAGAGCAAATCCTTCACTTGGAAAGATAAGCGTTGATTTTAATGATCCGCTAAAATTGGGAAGTGGTAAGGATATGATTGATAGATTAACGAAGTTAATTGCTATTTTTGAAAATCCTGCGCTTAATTTTAGTAAAAACCGTGCAGAGGGAGATGATATTCTTGGTGATGCTTATGAATTTTTAATGAAAAATTTTGCCACTGAAAGCGGTAAAAGCAAAGGACAATTTTATACCCCTGCTGAAGTTAGTAAAATAATTGCCAGAGTTATTGGTATTTCACAAACAAAAGAAGAAACTCCAACCGTGTATGACCCAACATGTGGGTCGGGTTCACTTCTTTTAAAAGTTGCTGATGAAACAGAAAAGAAAGTTAGGTTATATGGACAAGAAAATGATGGTCCAACCGCAGCTTTGGCTCGTATGAATATGGTTTTGCATAACAATCCAACTGCAATAATTGAAAAAGAAAATACTTTAGCAAATCCACTTTTTAAAGAAAAAGATGGTAGTCTTAGAACATTTTCCTATGTCACAGCGAACCCTCCATTTTCTTACAAGTCATGGAGTAATGGAGTGGATCCTTTGCATGATCCTTTTAGAAGATTTCAAGATTTTGGTGTGCCCCCTACAAAAAATGGTGATTATGCGTTTTTACTTCACATCATTCGTTCTATGAAAACTACCGGTAAAGGGGCATGCATTTTGCCACACGGAGTTCTTTTTCGTGGTAATGCTGAAGCCGGAATAAGAACTAATATTATTCGTAGAGGATATATTAAGGGCATTATTGGTTTACCAGCTAACCTTTTTTATGGAACAGGCATTCCTGCTTGCATTATTGTACTTGATAAAGAAAATGCTGAAAATAGAAAAGGTATTTTTATGATTGATGCCAGTAAGGGCTTTGTAAAGGACGGAAATAAAAATCGCTTAAGAACTCAAGACCTGCATAAAATTGTGGATGTTTTTAATAAACAAACTGAAATACCAAAATATTCTAGAATGGTTAGCGTGGTGGAAATTGAGAAAAATGAATTTAATTTAAATATTCCAAGATATATAGACAGCCAAGAGCCAGAAGATATTCAAGATATTGAAGCACATTTGAAAGGTGGCATACCAAATAATGATATTGAAGATTTGCAAAATTATTGGAATGTGTATCCAACACTTAAAACTTCACTTTTTGTTGATGGTAAAAGAAAGGGATATAGTATGCTTAAAATAAAGCAAGAAGAAATTAAGCAAGTTATTTTTTCACACCCAGAGTTTATTAAATATGCCAAAACAATGGAGGCAACTTTTGGAGTTTGGAAAGAAAATAATTCCTCCCTGCTTAAAAAGTTGTCTGTTGGTTTTAAACCAAAAGAAATTATAAATACAATTTCAGAAGATATTTTAACAGCATTTAGCAAAACTAACTTGATTGATAGATATGATATTTATCAACACTTAATGGAGTATTGGGCCGAAACAATGCAAGACGATATGTATTTGATTGCCACAGATGGCTGGAAAGCAGAGCTTATATTGCTTGAAGGTAAAAAAGGAGAAATGGAGTGTGACTTGGTTCCAAAATATTTGGTAATAAATAGATATTTTTCAAGTGAGAAAAAGGCAATAGAGGAATTACAAATTAAACTTGATAATCTTGAACAGGAACTAGAGGAATTAAAAGAAGAGAACAGTGGGGAAGATGGCTGTTTTGATGGATTTGATAAAATTAATAAAGTAACTATAACATCCAGAGTTAAGGAAATTAAGGGTAATAAGGATTATGCTGATGAATTAAAAGTAATGGAGAAATGTTTAGCTTTTATTGAGCAAGTATCTGAAATAAAAAAAGCCATCAAGGAAGCGGAAAAAGTGCTTGATAATAATGTAATTGCTAAATATAAAAAACTTACTGAACAAGAGATTAAAGTTTTGGTGGTGGATGACAAGTGGATGGCAACTATTGAGCAAAAGATAAAAGGGGAAATGGACCGCATTAGTCAAAAACTTACCCAGAGAATAAAAGAATTATCTGAAAGATATGCTGAGCCATTGCCGGAGATTATTGGTGAAGTTGAAACACTTTCAAAAAAGGTTGAGGGGCATTTATCAAAAATGGGATTTAATTTGAAATAGTATGGAAGACGGAATAATGAAAACTATCCTAATGAATCATCTTACTGGTCGCAACAAGACTTCGAAGCAGTGTTATTTGGATATGTATGTTCGATCCCTCAATGAAGCGGGAAAAATGTTTAATGAGGCAAACATTCTATTTAAAAGAGGCGCACACCAAAGAGCATATTTTATTGCATTTTCTGCTCTTGAAGAAATATCAAAATCACAGTTATCAGCAGATGTGTATACCGGATATATTAAGGAAGAGGAATTTAAAAAAATATACAAAGACCACAAAAAGAAAATAGATAGGGTGAAGTGGATACAAATAGATGCAAATATTTATCCTTGCTTTAGATGGGACGGCATAAGAGTTGACGAATTTGATTTTAAAAAAAAATTAAAGTCATTATATGTGGATGTCGATTTTACTAAAAATATGGTTTCATCCCCCACGGAGTCTATTTCAAAAGAAGATGCCGAGAAGATTATAAAAGCCGTGCAGGTCGGTTTATATCAAATCCACTATATCGTAGACGAACTAGGGGAACAGATTGGAACTAAAGGTTTTATGAAATAATAATATGCTGACAGTAACACAAAAAATTAAAACTGGATATAAACAAACTGAACTGGGAGTAATCCCGGAGGATTGGGATGTAATAACATATGGCAAGGCTTTTGATTTTTTGCGTACAGCTCAATATTCAAGAGAGCAGTTAAGTGATAATGGAAAAACGAGTTATGTCCATTATGGTGATATTCACACTAAATGGAATTATTTTTTAGATTTAAAAAATGATTTGCCCAAGATTAAAGAAAATCAAATTAAAGATTATGATTTGATAAAAGATGGTGATTTGATTATGGCAGATGCATCAGAGGATTATGAGGGTATTTGTAAAAGTGTTGAGGTAAAAAATACAAAAGAAAAAAAAGTGATTTCTGGGTTGCACACATTTTTGCTTAGAGATAAGGATAATAATTTTGTGGATGGTTTTAGGGGGTATATACACACAAATAAGCTTGTAAAATCAAGTATGGATAGATATGCAACAGGATTAAAAGTCTATGGAGTTTCAAAAACAAATCTTAAGTTAATACAAATACCAAAACCACCTAAACCAGAACAAACTGCTATTGCTACAGTTTTGTCTGATGCAGATGCATTAATAAAAAAACTGGAGGAACTGATTGAAAAGAAAAAGAATATTAAACAGGGTACAATGCAAGAATTACTGACTGGTAAAAAAAGATTGCCAGGATTCAGTGGAAAGTGGGAGGTTAAAAAGTTGAGTGATATTTGCGGAAAAATTACGACCGGGAGATTAAATGCTAATGCCATGGTTGATGGAGGTGAATATCGTTTTTATACATGCGCTAAAGATTATTATCAAATAGATCGTTATGCATTTAATGCTGAGGCATTGTTGGTTTCTGGTAATGGTGCGAATGTGGGTTATATCCACTATTATAAAGGTAAATTTAATGCTTATCAGAGGACATATGTTCTGTCTGACTTTTCGGCAGATATTCAATACATAAAATTATTTATGGATAGAAATTTACAGGAAAGAATAAGAGTTGAAGTTAATGCGGGAAATACTCCTTACATTACTATGGGAACACTGACTGAGATGCAGATAATGATTCCACCGACAAAAGATGAGCAAGTCGCTATTGCGAATGTATTGTCTGAAATGGATGCGGAAATTGAAAAATTAGAATCACAACTTGTGAAATATCAAAATATAAAACAAGGTATGATGCAACAATTATTAACAGGTAAAATTAGAATCTATGGCAACAAATAATCAAAGCGTGGGACAGTCAGAAAGAGCAACACAAAACAGAATTGTGAAATTGTTTTGTGATAAATTAAAATACGAATATCTTGGCAACTGGGAAGAAAGATTGGACAACAGCAACATTGAAGACAAAGAAGTTGTAAAATATTTGTCTAGCCGTAAATACAATGATGCCCTGATTTCTCGTGCTTTAGATCAATTGCACAAAACAGCAAACAATTACACAGAAAGTCTTTATGTAAACAATCAGAATTTTTATAAACTACTTCGCTATGGAGCCAAGGTGGTAGAAAATACTGGTGAAGTAAATCAAAGCGTAAATTTTATTGACTGGAAAGAACCAGAAAATAATAACTTTGCTATTGCAGAAGAGGTAACAATACAAGGCGACCACGAGAAACGTCCGGATATTGTTTTGTATATAAATGGCATAGCAGTTGGTGTAATTGAACTTAAACGAAGTACGGTGTCTATTGGTGATGGTATTAGACAAAGCATTGTTAACCAAAAAAGAGAATTTATACAATCATTTTTCTCTACAATCCAAATTATTTTTGCAGGTAATGATACCGAAGGTTTAAAATATGGAACTATAGGCACACCAGAAAAATATTTCTTGAAATGGAAGGAAGACGAGCAAGATGACAGTATGCTCCAAATGGATAAATACTTGCTTAAAATTTGCGACAAAAAAAGAATTTTAGAGTTGTTATATGATTTCGTTTTGTTTGATGGAGGAGTTAAGAAATTACCAAGACCACACCAATATTTTGGGATTAAGGCAGCGCAGGAATTTATTCATAAAAAAGAAGGTGGTATTATCTGGCATACGCAGGGTAGTGGAAAAAGTTTGATAATGGTTTGGTTGGCAAAATGGATACTGGAAAACAATCCAAATGCAAGGGTGGTAATTTTAACAGATCGCATTGAGCTTGATAAGCAGATAGAGCGAGTTTTTCACGAAGCCGGAGAAAAAGATATTAAACGAACAATAAGCGGAAAAGATTTAATGGAACAATTAAATAATCCTTTGCCACGCCTGCTTTGCTCACTTATTCATAAATTTGGTGCAAGGGATGTAAATAATTTTGATGCATATATTGAAGAATTAAAAAGTGGTCCAAGTAATACTGTGGGAGAGCTCTATTGCTTTGTGGATGAGTGTCATAGATCTGAATCTGGTAAAATGCATAAAGTAATGAAAGCTATTTTAAACAATGCAGTGTTTATTGGTTTTACTGGAACACCACTTTTAAAAAAGGACAAACAAACCAGCCAACAAGTTTTTGGCAGATATATTCATACTTATAAATTTAATGAAGCAGTAGAAGATGGTGTAGTTTTGGACTTAATGTATGAAGCACGGGATATTGATACAAAACTTTCTTCTAATGAAAAGGTGGATGCATGGTTTGAAGCAAAAACAAAAGGATTGAATGATTTTCAAAAATTTGAGTTAAAGAAAAAATGGGGAACAATGCAACAGGTTTTAAGTTCTAAATCAAGATTGGAAAAAATTGTGCAAGATGTGGTGCTTGATTTTAGCACAAAGCCAAGGTTAAATTCTGAATTTGGAAATGCTATTTTGGTTGCAGGAAGTATTTATGAGGCAACAAGATATTTTGAGATGTTTCAAAATACTCCGCTTAAAGATAAATGCGCTTTAATTACTTCATATAATCCAGCTACACGAGATATTACCACGGAGGGCACAGGTGAAAACACTGAAACCGAAAAAGAGTATGTGTATAAAATATATGCAGGATTATTGAGTGATGTTGTTGCAGAGCCGGGTAAGACAAAATCAGAAACATACGAAGATAAAGCTAAAACAAAATTTATTAAAGAACCCGCAACAATGAAATTACTTGTGGTTGTAGATAAGCTTTTGGTTGGATTTGATGCACCACCTTGCACTTATTTGTATATAGATAAAAAAATGCAAGACCACGGATTATTTCAGGCAGTTTGCCGTGTAAACAGATTGGATGGTGAAGATAAGGATTTTGGATATATTGTGGATTATAAAGATTTGTTCACAAAATTAGAAGGAGCTTATTCGGTTTATGCTTCGGAACTTGAAAGTGATAATTTTGAAAAACAGGATATTGATATTGTATTAAAAGATCGTTTAACTAAAGGTAAAGAAAGATTAGATGAGGCACTTGAGGCCGTTGCTTTGGTTTGTGAACCAGTAGCTCCACCAAAAGATAATTTATCATACATTAGGTATTTTTGCGGTAATCCGGAGAACGAGCAGGATTTGAAAGATAGTGAAATGAAGCGAACTGCATTGTATAAATACACTGTTGGATTGATAAGGTCTTATGCGAATATTGCAGATGAAATGATTGAGGCGGGATATGGCATAGAAGAAATTGAAGCAATAAAAAGCAAAATTGATAAGTATTTAAAATTGAGAGAAGAAATTCGTATGGCTAGCGGAGAAAAGCTTGATATGAAAACTTACGAGGCAGATATGCGACATTTAATTGATACTTATATTCAAGCAGAAGATAGCAGGCGCATAGATCCTTTTGAAAACCAACCATTGCTAGATATTATGATAAATACCGGAATTGCAGATGCAATAAAAAATCTTCCAGATGGCATAAGAAGCAGTAAAGAAGCAATTCAAGAAACGATTGAAAACAATGTGCGTGTTAAAATTATTAAAGATCATTTAATTGACCCGGCATATTTTGAAGAAATGTCTAAATTGTTAAGTGAAATTATTATAGAAAGAAAAGCTAACGCAGTAAGTTATGAAGAATATTTAAAAAGGATCTCTGAATTAGCAAAAAAAGTAGCTAATTTAACCCGTACTGATTTGCCTGCTGAAATTAAAACAAATGCACAACGTGCTTTGTATCATAACCTTGGAAAAAATAAGGAGGTAGCAATAGCAGTTGATTCTGCTGTGCGTAAAAATAGATTGGCTGACTGGAGGGGCAATATCCCAAGTGAAAATTTAATTAAACAATCTATTTATGGAGTGTTAAAAGATAAAAATGAGGTAGAAAGAATTTTTCAAATTATAAAGCAACAAAATGAATACTAAAAATGATAAAATTGAATTGGGAGATATTTGTATAAATGTGGCTCAAAAAGACATTAAAAACGTTCATTTGAGCGTGCATCCTCCTATAGGAAGGGTGACGGTTTCAGCACCATTACGAATGACTTTGGAAAATGTTCGTTTATTTATTATTTCAAAGCTTGGTTGGATAAGGAAACATCAGGCCAGAATGAGGGGGCAAAAAAGGGAAGCTCCAAGAGAATATGTAAATCGTGAGAGTCATTATTATCTGGGTAAAAGATATTTACTAAAAATTGTAGAACAAAATTCTGCCTCAAAAGTGGTTTTAAATCACGATGTTATAGAGTTGTGCGTGCATCCAAATGCAATAAAAACACAAAAGGAGGCATTATTACAAGCTTGGTACAGACAACAGCTAAAAGAAATTGTATTGCCTTGTATAGAAAAATTAGAAAAAAAGATGAATGTGAAAGTTTCTGAAGTGGCAATTAGAACAATGAAAACTAGATGGGGAACTTGTAATATAAAGGCAAAAAGAATATGGCTTAACACTGAATTGGTAAAGAAACCAGTTGAAAACATAGAATATGTGCTAACCCACGAAATGGTTCATTTGCTTGAACGAAATCACAATGAAAAATTTATAGCATATATGGATAAATTTTCTCCAAAATGGAAACACCTTAGAGAGGAATTAAATCGTTCAGCTCTTGGCCACGTAGATTGGAGTTATTAAAAAATAATAATTTTTAAAAAATCAGCATTAATTTTATTGACCAGTCGATTATGTTTTTAACTAAATTAATAATATTAAATAACAAAAGCTGTAGGGATGTTATTTTGTCTCCATCAAAAAATGAGCCAGAGGTTTTAATTGGTATAAATGATTGTGGTAAATCTACGATATTAAAGTCATTAGACATATTTTTTGATGAGAAAAAAAATCTTAGTTTTAGTCGTGAAGATCAGCAAAAAAGCGATTTATCAAATTCACCCTTGAAAGAAGAAGAGTTCAATCAAATGTTGATTAAAAATAATTATCCATCTATAGGAAGGTATACGGGAGATGTGATCGGTATATTATGTGAGTTTGAGATAGAGGCAACAGACATAGAAGACGTAGAGTTTCAGGATAATTCAAAAAATTTGCATTTAAAATGGGCTATCGGAGATTCAAATAAAATTGTTATGTTAAGATTATTCAATAATACTGATGACGATTCTAGCTTAAGTGGGTATTATTTAATAGCCAAGGATTATAAAAAAGATGGAGTTTCCGTCGAAGCATGGAATAAAACCAAAACTGATCTCAAAAAAATTTGTGAAAGTTTTGATGTAAAAAATGAAGACATAATTAATGAAAATGGGAAGGGTCCGTTTAAAAATATAGAAGAAATACGATCTATATATAAAAAAGTCGAGTCAGATTTAATTGACCAATGGTCTAAATATAAAGATTTTTCAAAAGACAAGAATTTTTTTCCTAATTTTAAATATCTCGATTGGACTTTTTCTTTGGAAGATTTAGAAGATATGGCTACCGAAGCTATGAATGAGGTGACCAGTCCGTTATTAAAGCAGATTAAAGATTTAGTTTTTAAAAAACAGGAGGAGGCGATCGATGGTGTAAACAAGAAATTTGAAGAAATAATGGGAGATCTAAAAAATGAATTACCAAAAAGTATTAAAAAAATTAGCTCGTCTGTATTTTTTAAGGTAGATCAAAAAATTACCGATATAAAACTCTCGAAAGAGAATGTTGACGGAGAAGTGCATATTGACAACCAGGGTGATGGTATTAAACGTCAAATTTGGTTTGCGTTGCTAAAATGGAGAAGCAAAATCGTAGCAGGAGAAAGAAAAAGAAATAAATATATTTGGTGTTTCGACGAACCAGAAACTCATTTATATCCCTTGGCTCAAAGACAACTTTTTAGTACTTTTCGTGATATGTGTGCCAATGAATTTCAAATTTTGCTAAGTACACATTCAACGGTTTTTATAGACAGAACAAGAATTAGTGATGTAAATCAGGTAGTTTTAGACAGCGGGTATTCCGTTATTAATAAAAGCGGTAGCGTAGACGATCTTTTTAGTTGCTTGGGTGTTAAAAATAGTGATTTCTTGTTTTTTGACAAATTTTTAGCCGTCGAAGGATTCACAGAATATCAGTTGGTTCCTTATCTGTATAAGTTAAAATATGGAAAAACCTTATTTGAAGATGGAATCCAGATAATAAATTTAAAAGGAAAAAGTCAATGCAAAAATAATAAACAAATACTAGAAACTATTTTAACCGATTTTCAAAAAATTGACGACAAAATTTTCTATTTATTTGATAATGACACTGGTATATCAGGAGATAAAATATTTACTTCCGGGATATATGATATCGAAGATTCTATTTCAAACAAAATATGGATTAAATTTTTGAAGGATAATTGTGATATAGAAATTACAGAAGATATTCTTAATAACGACATCAGGTCAAAATTAGAGAATAAAACAGATAAAAAGTTTTACAATTTAATTGAGAACTATGTGGCTAGAAATGTTAAAAGTGGCAAGTATCTATCGAGTAAAGGTTCTTTAGGATTTCTCCTTTCAAAATGTTATGATGATGCCATTGATATTCCAGAGGCAATAGATAAGCTTTTTGTCAAAATAAATTCTTAGAGATATTATGAACATAAAATACAAAGAAACAAAAATATCGGGTATAAATGACAATATTTTTTTGTGTGCTATTAAAGATGTCGCCACAAATGCACTTTTTATAAAAAATCATATCTCAGTAGGGGATGATGGCGAATGGGATTATAAGCTCAATAAAATCATAAATCCTTTCAGGCAGGAGTTAGAATATTTATCTTCAATGAAGATAGAATCTGGCGAGAACAACTATTTCGGGGAATTGTCTCTTGAAAGATTAGTTAAAGAATTCGAAGATTTCTATGGATTGATCACATGCATATCTCCATTAAGCGAAGAAGAATCAAGGTTTGTAATTGCTTATAAATTCCTAGAAAATGAAATAAATAAAAAAGGAAAGATAGACTCCTTGACTAAAGAAAGTCGAATGTATTATTGGGATGATATTCATCAAAGTATAAAAAATGTATCAGAAAATAGATATAAACATGGGAACTATGCAGATGCGGTTGAGGCTGCATTTAAAGAAGTTATAAAAAGGGTTAAGGACTATGTTAATCCTGTTATTAATGTAAAACCAAAACTAGATGGTAATAAGCTAATGAATAGAGCTTTTGGGTTTGAAAATCAAAAGCCGATAATAAAATTTAATGAACTAAACACAGATGAGGAGAAAGATGAGCAAAGAGGGATAATGAATCTCTTTAAGGGAGTCGTTGATATTAGGAATAGAAAAGCTCACGAAAATATTACATTAGATGATCCTTTGCGTACATTAGAATACATGGCATTATCGAGTTTATTAATGAGATTACTAGATAAATATGCAAAATAACCTGCAAAAGAATAAATTTGATTATCTAAAGATATATCAGGAAGCACACAACAATGCAGCCGAGTTGCTAAAAGAAGCAGAAATACTTTTTGATAATGAATGTTATTCAAGATCATACTTTTTAGCTTTTACAGCGTTAGAAGAAATATCAAAATCACAGTTTGCAGCAGACGTATCTACCGGGTATTCTAAAGAGAAAGTTTTTTTAAGATTTTATACGAATCACAAATATAAAATAAAAGGAATGAGCTGGGCTCATTATGACGCAAATACATCTCCGCACAATTTAGTCTGGGTAGGTCCAGATAGAGATGATGTTGAGAGGGTTAAAGCGAATGAGCCACTTTTTGAGAAAAGAAATAATTCTTTGTATGTCGGAATTATAAATAATTATATTAAATTACCCAAGAAAGAGATATTGGGGCCTGATGCTAAAGAAATTATTCATATTGCAAATGTAGCGTTTCAAAGGATATGGGAAGCGTCAGGAGAGTTTGGGGGAAATCAAATTGGTACAAAAGGATTTATGAAATAATTTTTTATTAAAAAATGAAAGAAGAATTAAAAACATTATTGGAGGTTAAATATCAAAAAGCATTTGGTTTGTATAATCAAAAAGAAAAAGAATTCTTCGAGGTTTTTAGTTTAGGAAAAGGAGATTGGGTTCGGGTTCAAAAGGAAATGACAGATGCTTGGAAAAAAGTTGATGAGGTAATCCAAGAAATAATAAATTTAAAAAATAAGGCTAAAAATAAATAAACAAAAAATACATATGATGGAAGAAAGAAACAAAACACATAACGATAATGGTAAGATTATCTTTAGTGCTAAAGATTTGCTTAATCTTCGTGAGGTACTTCGTGTTTCAGTTGGGAAGTATATTGATAATATGTCAGACGAAGATGTTGAAGATTTTGGTAATGTTATGCTCCAAGCGACTGTAATCGTACTTAAGGCTAAGTATTTAAAAAGTAAGCAATCAAATGGATTATAATAATTCAGAAAATAAGGGTGAAAATAAATTACACAAAAAGTGGTGGTTTTGGATTGTAGTTGCGTTGGTGTTGATGAGTTTAATAAATAATAGATCTGAAAAACGAGCGATAATAGAAGAAAGTAATACGCTAAGTCAGCAAGAGATAACAGAGATAATAAATGAAAGTAAGGATCTTTTGGCTAATTCAGATAAAAAACTTTATTCTGTGGTAAAAGTTATTGATGGTGATACTATAAGCGTGAATATAGATGGGAGAGTAGAGACATTGCGATTAATTGGAATAAACACCCCAGAAACAGTTGATCCAAGAAAGCCAGTCGAATGTTTTGGTAAAGAGGCATCTGACAAAGCAAAAGAATTATTAACAGGCAAAAAGGTTTATTTGGAGGCTGATAACACGCAAGGAGAGCGAGATAAATATAGCCGACTTTTAAGATATGTTTGGCTTGAAGATGGAACATTTTTTAACAAAAAAATGATAAGTGATGGATATGCTTATGAATATACTTATGACACTATTTATAAATATCAAACAGAATTTAAACAAGCAGAAATTGAAGCAAGAACAACAAAAAAAGGTTTATGGGCTGATAATGTTTGTGATCAAACAAAAATACAAACTTCAACTCAAGCAATAATAAACCAGCCTACAGATACAAGTAAAATTAATTGTTCCTCAAATACCTATAACTGCCCAAATTTTAAAACGCAGAAAGAAGCACAACAAGTATTTGATTCTTGCGGAGGAGTTAAGAATGATATTCATAAACTTGATTCAGATAAAGATGGCATTGTTTGCGAAAGTCTACCATAAAATTGAATTATTTTTGAAAAAATAAATATATAAATAAATAAAAAATATAAACATATGGAAAAACAAGAATTTTCAAAAAAATATATTGACAAGGGTTTTATTGATCTGGTTGACAATGCCGCTTTTAGAACCATTAAAGATGGGTGTAATTGTTTTGGCCATAATTATAAAGGGTATCAAAGGGGCGCAGCAAAACATGTGTATGAACCAGATGTCTTATTGTGGTTTCCTAAAATAAACCCAGATGGTTTATGGGATAACTCAATATCAAGCGATGGTAAGATTGTTATTGAAAGGTGCAAAGATGACATTATGAGGTCAGAACATCTTACAAATTGCTTTAATGACAAAAGGCAAAAAAGAATAATATTTGTAAGAGACAAGGACCAATTTGGTGAATTTATGTATACATTCAAAGGTTTATATGAATTAGATAAAAATAAATCTAATTCTAAAGATGGTTTATTCTGGGATAGGATTGCAACAAGAGTAAAAACATATCCACCATTGAGCGTTGGATTGAAAAGCTAATAGTTTAGTGGTAAAATAAAATCGAACAATTAAGTTTGCCTAACCCCTATAAGAAATTATAGGGTATGGCATAAAAACCAATCACGTACAAAGAACCCATAGTCTAGGTTCACCGTGATTGGTCGTGCATCGAAAGGTGTACGGATTTCTCGAAAGAGAGATCGCCTGGCTGTGGGCTTTTTGTTTATGAATAATAATTCAGAAAATAATCTAATAACCGGAATTATAGCCTTTTTCATAGCAGGATATTCTTTATATTGTGAAATGACGCAAGATGAACATTTTTTGTTTAGAATTATTATCGTAATTGTAGGGTTTATTGTTGGTGGATATAACTTACTAATATACTGGATGGATACTGCAGATGATAGAACAGATGCAAGAGAAAGAAGGCAAGAAGAACATAAATTAGAATTAAAAGAAAGAGAAGAAGAGGAATTAGCAAAACAAGAAGGAATAAGACAACAGAGAGAAGAGGCATATTTTGTCCGTCTTGAGTTGAGAAAAAAAATTGAGGAGATGCCTAAATATAATAACTGGAGAGAAAAAGTTTTTGAAAAATACGGGAGAAAATGCGAAATATGTGGTGGAGTAAATGATATTGAAATACACCATAGGACTTCTTTCGACAAAATTATTAGAAGATTTGATATCAAAACAAAAGAGCAAGCTTTTGAATGTGATGCTTTATGGAATATAGATAATGGTTCTGTGCTTTGTCATGAATGTCATATAAAAATGGAAAGTAGTAAAATTCGTTCAAGCCATAATTAAAAGTAAAGTAATTTATGATAAACAAAAACAATAAGTTCATTCGTCCTAGCACTTGGATTATTATTGGTATTGCCGTTATCTTTATAATTGGAGTTTTTGGTTATCAAATGTATAATAAATTTCAACAAAGAAAAATTGAAACAGAAAAAAAGTTTTCGGAACAACAAAAGAATGAAAAATTACTTTTACAAAACCAATTAGACCAACAAGCATTGGATGCAGAATTACAAAATACAACACTAAATGAGCTTAAACAACAAATAACTGATTTAAAAAATAAGCAACCAGAAGCAAATACTGAAAGCAAGACCATTGTCATAAATGGTGCAAATTATACAAAAATAGTTACCGAATGGCAGAATAGGGTGGCCGAGGTGGTTTGTTTTTTCGGAGAAGTAGATATTACTAAAGGAACAGTTCCCGAAGTGAGTGGGGGATCATCACTTTTGGCTAACATTGAAGGATACGGTTTGGTTGCTATTACAAATAGGCATGTTATTACAAATAATTCTGGAAAAATTGCTAATTATTGCGTAGTTGGATTTTATGGCGGTGGTTTTCGAGTTGCTAGCGTAAATAGTGTTGGAGGCGATCCATTTTTAATTGATACTCGTGGCAAAGATTCTGCATTAATAATGCTTGATGATAAATTTTTAACTGATAAAGGAGAAACCAAAAATCAATTTTTTAGCTCGCCAAATAATAATAGTCTAAGAATTTGTCCGAAAGAAAGAGTTAGCCTTGGCGACCAAATAATTGTTTTGGGTTATCCATCTATTGGTTCTGAGGAAAGCATAACTGTAACTGCGGGTATTATATCTGGTTTAGAAACAGACTATTATGTGACAGACGCCAAAATAGATCATGGTAATTCTGGCGGAGCTGCAATTTTATTAAAATATAGTTGCTATTTAGGAATACCAACATGGGTAAATCCTGGTAGTTTTGAATCGTTAGGGAGGATATTAATAATGGATTTTTAAAAAGTAAGGCAAATTAGCGGTGGGACAACAATGAAAAATAAAATTATCTACATTAGCATAATTTGTGCAGTTGCTATTTTGGGAACAGGATTTTTTGTTTATAAAAGCTTTGTGCCAGAACAAGTCATTGTGCGACAAAAATGCCCTGATGATTATGGAATAGATGATGCTGGCTCTAAAGAATATTTGGCAGACTTTGATAAATGGACTAACAATTTTTATAATACACATCCCGGAGCAACGCTTTTGGAATTGTCCGAGGCAAGATACCAATTTTGGGTAGATAATAATTGCACAGCTGCACTTCAAAGATATAAGGATGCAAAAGAGGGTAGGGCAGACCCCAAATCTTTAGAGCAGATTGAAAATATCATACGAGGCGTAATAGATAATTCTAAATATTATAGCGAGCTTGGATTTTCATTTAATTATCCAAGCGATATGTCAGTTATGAGTGATCCAGAGGATCCTCACTTGTACATTATTCCCGATTCGTATAAGGGTAACGATAATGAAACACTAACCGCAGTGGTAATAAGCGCAATGTTAAATGACCCCCAACTGACACCGCTAGAATGGTTAAATGGCCCAAATTCAGGGGCTGATATGTCAAAAGGATATAGTAAAATTGATATAGATGGCCAAGAAGCAATTGTAATGAACGATGGTGCTTGGATTGTAGTTAATACGCCAGACAATAAACGCCAGCTGAGTATTGCAACCTTGCCATCTCAAAATCCAAGTGAAACATTAAAAGCTGAAATGAGTAGTATTGTAAAATCAATTATTTTTGATAAATAAAAATTAAAATAATTGAAAAAAGATATGAGATTAACATATCATTATATAGAACCCAAGACCCCAGAAGAGGAAAAAGAACGGGAACGAAAGATGACAGCGATTTACGAAATGATTTTTGGTGCAGTATTGGAAGAGAGAAAGTTTGAAGAGAAATTAAAAGATTTACCCAATGGTTTTTCTATTATGGATGGGAAAAGTTATAACTGTTGTATCTGCGATATGTATGTTAAGGATGAAGAGCTCTGGTATGACAAATGGGGTAAAAAATGCCTTGCTTGCCAAGATGCTGTGGATAGGAATATAATCCCGGAGAATATCTGCAAAATTCATAAAACTCGATATACGGATTTTGAACTCGACATATATTTTAAATTAGAAATACGTACAATCAAGAAGTTGATTCGTCAAAATGTTTTAAAAGTACGCATTATACCAAAGAGCGGATTTAGAGTTTTTCTATTAGAAGAGAATATTGATGTATTGCCACCTAAAAATATATTAAAGTCGATTTATATTCCTGTTGAGGGAGATAAAAACGCCATATCTCTAGTCCCTTGGTATGAAGTAAAAGATCCAAAGAAAATATTGGGAAAATATAAGATTTGGCCACATTTAACTGCACTGCGAAATATAAAGTATTAATTATTTTAAATTTGAAATATGTTATCAGAAAAAGCTTTAAAAGATTTTCAAAAAATTTACAAAGAAGAGTATGGCGTTGAAATAGATGAACAAACCGCTGAAAATTTGGGATATAATCTTTTGGTGCTTTTTAGTTATATTTATAAACCGGTGAAAAAGGAGTGGGTGGATAAATTAGATGAACAGGAAAAAGAAAAAGCAGTGGCTTTTAAAAATTACAAATAATGAGCATCCGACTTTTATTAGTGATAACTCTGCTGAAGAATAGGAGACTTTTATGCAGGGCTTGTTGGAGATTTTACCGATGCTTCGTCTTGGAAGAGATTGCGCATAACGCCACATGATCATAATCCGGTTCACGATGCTATGGGAAATCTTGAGGCATTCGACAGGTTGTTAAAGGGAGAAAGAGTAAAAGGCAAAAATATTCAAAACAATGGTTAAAGAGCCAATTAAAATAAAACACAATAGAGGCGCATCAATTATGAAAGAAATTGTGTACAAAAAGCCGTCAGATAAATGGCGACCTACTAAGAGGTTTTGGAGTCAAAGTAAAATAAGTTTAGAAACAGGAAATGTAATAGATAAATATATTGTTGCTGAAAATAAGGAGCAAGAGGAGGAATGGGAAAAAAATGTAAGCACACAAGTAGATTTTTTTTGGAAAAAGATTTGGGGCGATGAATATATTTGGTTTCTGAGAAATATTGATTATTTGATTGATAAACATGGGAGTGAGTGGTTTGAAAAATGGTGGAATAAAACAATAAAGAAAAATTAGATAGAAAAGACAAATAGAAAAAGGTTTAAAAAGTTATAGGATTATTCATTAAGCCAAAACCAAAATTGATTTTTTAATTCTTGCTCAAGCTCATAAGTGTCTGCGTGGGAAAAAGTGCCAAGATATGACTGAAGCGATTGTTCAAGAGAATGTCTGCTAATCATTCCATTTTTATAATTCTTAACACGTTTTTTTAATTTTCTAAAAATTCGATTTCTGGTTTTAGTTCTAAGTGAACGATGGCAAGGCAAAACAACGTAACCTAGAAAATCTATACCTTGGTTAAATTTTCGGATGGACACTTTTTTAGGATGTAGTTCTAACGCAAGCTCATGTGATAAAAAATTACTAATTGGGGTAATAAGGTTTTCTAAATATGCTTTATTGTCAGCCACAATCACAAAATCATCAGTATAACGCACATAATGTTTTATTCTCAAAGTATGCTTGATAAACTGGTCAAACTCATTAAGATAGATATTGGCAAAAAGCTGAGAAGTTAAATTGCCTATTGGTAATCCTTTTTTGTAAAAAATATTAGAATATTTGGAGCTAAAGCTTCCAATTATTTCTTCTAAGAGGGACATTGTCTGAACGTCTTTTATTCTTTTGCGTATAATACTCAATAAAATGGAGTGGTCGACTGTATCAAAGAATTTTTTAACGTCACATTTAAGAGCAAAACAAGGTTTATGATTATTTCCACTTATTTTTCTCAACATCGATTCTAATATATCTATTCCTTTGTGTGATCCCTTGTCTATCCGGCAGGAAAGCGAGTTGGAAATAAAAGTCGGCTCAAGAGTTTGGTTTAGTATGTTAAAAACAGCGTGGTGAAGCACACGATCACGAACCAATGCTTTATGAATGTTTCGTTGTTTCGGGTCATGGATGAAAAAAGAGGAATATGGTCCATGTTTGTAAGTTCCATTTTTTAAGTCTTCGTTGAGTAAAAATATGTTTTCTTCAAGATTCCATTCAAACTTTTGCACATCAAATTTGCTACGCTTGTCGCTCTTAAATTTATCCCACGCAGAAAAGAGATTTTCCAATGAAATAATATTATTAAAAATGTTTTTATAAACTTTCATATATGGATGAATTTGATATACCAATTTTTAAGAAAATCTATGAACTTTACAAAGAGTTTTATGGTTTGCGAAATTCCATTGCCCGGCAAGATAGATATACTATTTGGCAAAGGTGCGAGAATATAATTTTAGATATTCTTGAAAACGTTTTGTGGGCCAGTCAAATGTCTAAGTTAGAAAAACTGCCAATACTGGAAAAGACCAGTTTGAAGTTGAATTTTCTGCGTGTCTTTTTTAGGCTTTGTAAGGAAATAAAGGTATTGGACACCAAAAAGTATATTCTATTTGAAGAGGATATAAATGAAATTGGTAGAATGCTTGGTGGTTGGATAAAATCAACTAAGGCTCGATAAATAAAACGCTCTCCTCAAAAAAAGGAGAGCGTTTTAAGTTGTAGAAAAAAATAGAAGTTCCGAGCGGACGAGACGCCCAAATTGTCATTGGAATTGTCATCCCAGTTGTTGTTGACATTGAGACCACTGTCGTCGAAGTTGCCGACGTAGACACGGTTGCCGTCCGAGTTAACGCTCTTTGCTTATTCTCATCTGAATCACTAAAGATTGAGATTTACTTCCTATTGGAAATAGACCTATATTCTCTTTCTTTTGTATTTAATTATTGAGCAGATAATTTTACTTATCATCTCACTAAAGAATAAACAAGAAGTTCTATCTAATCTTTCTCACACGCTACCGTTATCCGTAAACAACGATACTCTGGTGAACCTCAAAGATTCGAGATGCTTGCGAGATGAAGCCGTAACCGCATCTGCACTAGCAAGCAATTTTATTTTACATGAAAATTGTAGAAAATAAAAGAGCCTCCTGCGAAAAAAATTTTCGCCGAAGGCTCAAGGTTTCAAAAGAGACAAGGAATCGAGGCATCAAGTGCTCAGATTACTTCCGAGCGGACGAGACGCCCAAACAGTCATCGGAAAGGTCATCCCAGTAGCTGCCGACAGAGAGACCACCGACGCCGAAGTGGCCGACGCAGACACGGTAGCCGCCCGAGTCAACGCTGGACGTGCGAACGTAGATCTTTTCGAACAACCGCTCGCCGGTTGCCAGGAAATGGCCGATGATGGTGTAGACCAGAACTTGGGTGGTCGGAACCTCGTCGTCCTCGCCGAGCAGTGCCTGTTGGGCCGTCCAGTTCTTCGAAGTGGAGTTGTCGACAGGGGTCTTGCGAACCAACTGCCACGAAACTTCTCCACGTTCGCTGGCGAATGCCTCTTCATTGTACCATTTCTGATCGTAGAACAACCCCTTGCCCTGCACCTTTGCCCGAACCTCCAACAGGGAGAGCGGGAACACGGCGACGAGCACGTGGGTGTCCTTGGCCTGCTGGAGCGTGGCTTCGGAAAACGGAACTTCTGACAGGGCGGCGAGTTGCCGACGAGTCGGGTTGATACCGAAGTGGCTGATGGCCTCTTCGACACCAAAGAAGTTCTTGTCCATGATCTCACGGGCATGTTTCTGACTCGACGACGGCTCAAGGCCGCCGTTTCGTGCGTAGG
>MHPU01000010.1:0-12808 GCA_001820485.1 Candidatus Staskawiczbacteria bacterium RIFOXYD1_FULL_32_13 | reverse complement strand
GAGTCTTTCCGGTCGGGACTTCTGTCCACTTCATTGCACGAACCCTTTCACTGTTAGCCCCTTGATATAATCTTAGGGCGACCTGTGTTTCGGACTTACGATTCCGAAGTGTTACGTCTGTCTCTTATATGAGACGAGCGGTTTATCCTGTTTTGCAGAACAAAACGCTCGTCTCATTTTTTTTTGAACCATAATTTAAAGAACTATTTTAATGTATTTATTATACCAAAATGCAATCTATATGTCAAGAGTTGAGGCGGTTTTTGAGTGCGTAATTGCCCATCCAATTCAGGATCCTTGCATAATCTTATATAATCTTACATAATCAAAATATAAAGGAGTATAGCATTAGGAAAGTAGCCTTGCTTGGTAAAATTAACTATAAACTGGTAAAATAGAAAATAGGGGATTAAGTTAATAATGATTTTGAGGGAAGCAATTTGGACAGCTCGTTAATGCTAAATCTAATTTGATTTACTTGACTTGGTAGTTCAGAAAGCCAACCCAATAGTCCACCACTTCGCTCCTCATTTTATTCGGAGCTTCGCGGTGCATGCACAAATTATTATGCGACAAATTGAGTTTGTCGTTTTTTGTTGACAAAAAATTTTATTGTAATAGTATAAAACTAGTTCGTTTTACGCCCTAAGTAACTGGGCATAGTTGTCTTTTTGTGAAAGGTTTTGATCATGTCAGAAGAAGTCGTTAGAAGCAGTGTCGTAGCTGAGGAAACGCAACAAGCCGTGGGGAAAAAGCACCCGTTGTTGGAACTCGCTTTATTTAACGAGAGTTGTGAAGAAGCTATTGCTCACTGGGGCGACAAGAATACGATGAGCCACAGGCTGGGCACACTTCAAACAGTTCTTACAAACAAATACGTAGGAAAGGAATCGGTACTGTTCTTAATGGAACTTGCCGATGGATGGAGAAGCTCAAGTAATTTTCGAATTTTCGACGAATCCTTTGGTGAAGAGAGGGCAAAAAATCGGTGCAAGGTCGCCGAAAAGGCCTTTGACGTTTTGTGTGCTCGCTTTTTTGGCCAAGAAAAGGATCGCGACCCTATGTGGTGGTGGATGCTCGGAGATCAAGAAGTCTTTGAGAAGACCTTGTGGTTTCTTCGTACCAATAATGATCGACTCTGTCGATGTACATTGCGTAATTTCCATGCCGATAGCGAGAAGCCACAAACCCGGACCATTGGAAAATTTCTCACCATTTTTGCTGAACTTGGATGGGAGTATGGTCGGTATGATTTCCGGGGTTTATATCAAGACGAGGTCGTTGAGCGTTTGATTTCAGCCCGTCCAAAACTAGTCGATATCCTATCTGCCACGAATAGCCTGCATTGGCTGTTGAGACAAAAGAAGCTCGATAGAGCTACGCGCCAAGCGTTGAAATCATTGACTTTTCGGTACAAACTGTATTTGCCGAGAATCGATGGTTCGTGGGGAGAAGAGTATCATGTGCCAAAAACGTTGCAAGAAGCGCTTTACGGTGGCTCACGAGAAGCCGAAGTCTTGTTGCTCTACAAGTCTCTCCAGATTCAGCGACGCTTGTTCGCTACGACTAGGAGAGAAGTTGTGAGAGCAGAGCGCGAAAAAGAGCGCCAGGTTAAGCTCAAACAGTTGGAAGAACAGCGCCGCCAACTCGACGAGCAAGAAAGTCAATTGTTGGGCAAATAATTTCAGCCTCTCCGTCGCATTGCGTCGGAGAGGCATTTTTGATATAGTTAATATAAATTATTAATATAAACTCCTTTATGAATTTAACAGATCAAAATTTTGAAACAGAAGTTAAAAATCAAGATAAGCTTGTGATTGTAGATTTTTTTGCCACTTGGTGCGAGCCTTGCAAAATGCTAGCTCCTATTTTGGAAAAAGTTGCTATTGAATTAAAAGACAAAGTTATTTTAATGAAAGTAAATCTAGATGATGCACCACAAACAGCTGGCAAATTTAATGTAGATAGAATTCCCACAGTAATTGTATTTAAAAACGGAAGTCCTGTCACTGGATTTGTAGGAATGGCTACAGAACAATCTATAAAACAAATGATAAATCAAATTTTAACTGGCCAAGAAAGTGTAGAAGAAATTTCTGAACGCTATTATAATTATGCAATTACTCAAGGTTTTCATTTAAATCCTGATAAAAAAACTACAGATAGAGTTATAAGTGGACTTTTGGAAAATGAAAAGAAATACGGCAAAAAGTATTGCCCATGCAGACGCGTGACTGGAGATGCAGAAAAAGATGCAAAGATAATTTGTCCGTGTGCGTATCATAAAGACGAAATTGCCAAAGACGGCCATTGTATATGCAATTTATTTGTAAAATAATTATGGATATTTCAACAATACTTTTAATTATAACTATTTTGGCAATTGGAGTTGTAATTTTCCTTTTACTAAAAAATTCTAAAAAAGAACCCGAAAAAGATAATGGCCAACTTTTGATGCTTCAACAACAAATAAACCAAATTTCACAAGTGCTAGACACCAAACTTTCTGAATCCAACAAAACAACACAATTTCAATTTGCAGAATCTACTAAAATTATTGGGGATGTGAGAGAAAGATTAGCAAAATTAGATGAAACCAATAGACAAGTGGTGAGCTTTGCTGATCAACTTAAAAATTTGCAAGATATTTTAAAAAATCCAAAACAACGTGGAATTTTAGGAGAATATTATTTGGAAACTGTTTTAAAAAATGTTTTGCCACCATCGTCTTTTCAAATGCAATATAGTTTTAAGGACGGCAATATTGTAGATGCTGTAGTTTTTGTAGATAAAAGAATTATCCCAATTGATTCAAAATTTTCTTTAGAAAATTACAATAGAATTTTAGAAACTCATGAGCCAGAAGCTAAGAAAAAATTTGAAACTGCTTTTATAAATGATTTGAAAGTAAGAATTGATGAAACTTCAAAATATGTAAGACCAGAAGAGAATACTATGGATTTTGCTTTTATGTTTATTCCTTCAGAAGCTGTGTATTATGATTTACTTATAAACAAAGTGGGTGCTGTAACAGAAGATACAAATAATTTAATTCATTATGCAGGCAAGAAAAAAGTGGTAATTGTTTCACCAACTTCTTTTTTAGCTTATTTGCAAACAGTTCTGCAAGGTCTTCGTAATCAAAAAATTTCGGAACAAGCCCAAACAATTATCAAGGAAGTAGAAAAGCTCGGCAAACATTTATTTACATATTCAGAATACACAAGACGTTTAGGTCAACACTTAGATTCAGCAGTTGGAAGCTATAATAAAGCCAATACAGAATTTGCCAAAATTGATAAAGATGTAGTTAAAATAACAGGAGGAGAATCTTCTTTAAAGCTTGAGGAAATTAAAGAAAAAATCCAATAAATATGGAAAAAAAATTTAAAGCAATTAATTTTGAGTTTACTTCTTACGAATTTAAGCCAGAAAATGGGCGAGTGATTTTTAATTACAAGACAGAATTTGAAAATAAAGAGCCAATTTTATGGACTGAAACAATAGTTCTTCCAAGCGCTTTAGGTCTTCTTGATTTAAAAGATATTCCTAAAAATCAGCTTGAGAAAATTTTGCAAAGCTTGCATATAATTTTAGGAATTAGTTATTATAAGTTTTATTGTGCGACAAATATCAAATTACCATATCAATTAAATAAAAATGAATCGGCATTTTGGAAGGCAATTTATAAAAATGGACTTGGGGAATTTTTTTACAGAAACAATTTAAACTTAAAAATTTCATCCAAGTTTGCATACACCAATGTCATTCCCAACTTGATTGGGAATCCAGAATCAAATATACAAACTCTAGATTCCCGCTTTCGCGAGAATGACAAGAATGGCTATCTGATTGGAGTGAGTGGGGGAAAGGACTCTATTGTGGGAGCAGAACTTTTAAAAAAGTCTGGCGAAAATATTACTGCTTTTTATATAGAAACCAATAAAGAATCAGAGCTAGTAAATAATGTAATAAAATTAACAGAACTTCCAAACTTAAGAATAAAAAGAATTTTAGATTCTAAAGTTTTTGAGAAACATCAATATAACGGCCACATTCCAATTTCTGCAATTTATGCATTTTTAGGAATGCTTACTTGCATTTTATATAAATATGATGGTTTTGTGGTAAGTAATGAATATAGCAGTAATTTTGGTAATACAAAATACAAAGGCCTTGAAATTAATCATCAATGGTCAAAAACTTTTGAATTTGAGAAAATGTTTTCAGATTATATAAAAGAAAATATAAGCGAAAGCCTTTTATATTTTTCAATTTTAAGACCGTTTTATGAAATAAGAATTGCAGAAATGTTTAACAAATACCCAAAATATTTTCAAGTTTTTTCCAGTTGCAACAGTAACTTTAAAATTAAAAATAAAAATAAAAACTTATGGTGCGGAAGGTGTGCAAAATGCGTTTTCACATTTACAATTTTGTCACCATTTATAGAAAAGAAAGATCTAATTAAAATTTTCAATAAAAATTTATATCAAGACAAAAATTTGTTACCTTTATTTAAAGATGTTTTTAGATTTGGCAAGATAAAACCGTTTGACTGCGTAGGTACATTTCAAGAAGCTCAAACTGCATTAAAAATAGCAGAGAAAAATTATAAGACAGATTTTATTGTGCGACAATTATCAAAAAAAAGCAAAATTTATACCGAAGTTTTTTCCACCCAAGGCGAATCCGCCTCGGGCGGGAAAACACAATCACAGAATTTGATTCCAGAAAAATTTAAATTTTTAGGAATGAAAAGTGCTTTGATTTTGGGATATGGAAAAGAGGGGATTGTGACTAAAAAATATTTACATAAATTTTACCCAAAATTGAAAATTGGTATTGCTGATGAAAAAATAGATAGAAAAAATTATCTTAAAAAACAAAAAGGCTGGGATATTGCCATAAAAACTCCAGGGATTAAAAAAGAACTTACGGAAATTTCTTATACAACAGCTACAAATATATTTTTAGCCAATGTAATTGAAAATAATACTATAATCGGAATTACTGGAAGTAAAGGCAAAAGCACTACCTCAACTTTAATCTATGAGATTTTAAAATCTGCAGGCAAAGATGTTGAATTTTTAGGAAATATTGGTAAACCAATGCTAGAATATTTATTAGAAAACAAAAATGTAAAAAGTAAGATTTTTGTGCTTGAATTGTCTAGTTATCAACTAGATGACATTAAATTTTCACCACATATTGCAGTTATAACCAATTTATTTCCTGAACACTTAAATTACCATGGCAATTTAAAAAATTATTATAGTGCAAAGAAAAATATTATAAATTTTCAAACTCAAAATGATTATTTTATATATAATGCTAAAAATAAAATCCTAAATAGTTGGTTAAAAAATTACAAAGGAAAAGCAATTCCATTTACTAAATCTAATTTAAAATCAAATCTACTGGGAGAACACAATAAAAGTAATATAGCCTCTGCAGTAGAAGTTGCAAAAATTTTAAATATTTCTGATGAAATTATTACTAAAGTAGTTTTAAATTTTAAAGGATTAGAGCATCGCCTTGAATTTATTGGTGAATTTAAGGGAATTAAGTTTTATGATGATGCAATTTCTACAACTCCAGAATCAACAATAATGGCCATAAAATCAGTTCCAAATATTGGCACAATTTTTCTTGGAGGCCAAGACCGAGGATACAATTTTACTCAATTAGAAAAAATAATGAAAAAATATAAAATCAAAAATATTGTTTTGTTTCCAAACTCCGGCAAACGTATCTTAAAATCAACAAAAGGTCTAAATATTTTAAATACAAAGCAAATATCAGAAGCTGTAAAATTTGCTTACAAACACACAGCAAAGGGGAGTGTATGTCTACTTTCTTGTGCCTCACCAAGCTACAGTTTGTGGAAAAATTTTGAAGAAAAAGGCAATCAATTTAAAAAGTTTGTAAGACAACAATCTATAAAATAATTATTATTTCCGTCATTGCGAGGCTATCGCAATAGCCGAAGCAATCTCGAGTTTAATTTACGAATTCTAGATTGCCACGTCGCCTGCGGGCTCCTCGCAATGACGAGAATGGATGAAAAAACATATAAGTTATCCATTACTATTTTTAAGTATTATCCTAATCTTTTTTGGGTTTCTTTTTTTGTCTACACTTTCAGCACCAGAATCTTTACGAACCTTTGCAACAACTAATTATTTTGTTTTGCATCAATTAAGAAGCTTGATTCCAGCTTTAATTTTGGGAATTATTGTTTTTTTTATTCCTATTCATATCATAAAAAAATTTGCACCATATTTATTACTTATAAATTTATTTTTGTTAATTTTAGTTTTTATTCCATTTTTTGGTTCTGAATTTTGGGGAGCTAAAAGATGGATTATTGTTGGAGGATTTGTTTTGCAACCTTCAGAACTTTTAAAAATTACTTCAATTTTATATTTATCTGCATGGATTTCAAATAGACAAGTAGATAAAACAAAAAAAGACATAGTATCTCATGCAAAAAACACAATTTATAATATAACTTATATTCTTCTTCCATTTCTATTTCTTTTATCTATAATTTCGATAATTTTAATAATGCAACCAGATTTAAGTACTTTAGGAATTATTGGCTTAACTTTGCTTGCAATTTATTTTGGTTCAAAAACTCCCGTATGGCATACAGTATTTATAGTTTTAGGGGGAATTGCCGGCTTAATTGCTTTAATAAAATTTGAGCCTTATAGATTAGGTCGCCTTTTGGTTTTTCTGCACCCGGAAACTGATCCACTTGGAATAGGTTTTCAAGTTAAACAATCATTGATTGCAATTGGTTCAGGAGGATTTTTTGGCAAAGGACTTGGCCTTTCTTATCAAAAATTTGGATTTTTACCTCAAGCAATGACAGATTCTGTATTTGCAGTTTTAGGAGAAGAAACAGGAATTATTGGCTCTACAATTTTAATTATATTGTTTTTATTATTTTTATGGTTTGGTTTTAAAATTGCTAAAAATTCAACTGATAAATTTGCAAAATTTACTGCTTTAGGAATCACTTTTTGGATAACTTTGCAAGCATTTATAAACATTAGTTCAGCTATTGGTATTTGGCCTTTAGCTGGAATTCCTTTACCATTTTTTAGCTACGGAGGTTCACATTTATTAACTGAACTTGCAGGTGTTGGATTATTATTGAACATTTCCAAAAATGGTTAGCATCTTGTCATTCCCGCGAAGGCGGGAATCCAGTAAAAAAACAAGCCGTTCACCCAGATGCTTTTACAAGCAACAGTGAACGGCCATAATCAACAACTTTGTCAGGCAACACGCCCTTCCTCGGTGGCGATTTCGGCAAGAACTTTCCGTTGCCCGATCTCGCTCTCGCAAATCGCCAACAAGTCTTCGTAGAACTCGATTTCTCCATGAGTATCGATCAGTCTTGCCTCACGAAGCCTCTCTTGTTCTTCGCCGTCAATAGCCTGATAACGACGCAGAGCCGAAGTTAATCGCTCAAGAACATCGTTATTAAACTTTTCGACGACATCAATCGCCGTTTCTCTGAACCAATGCCAGTGATTTCTCTGGCTCATCTCTATTCTCCCGAAAAAAGTGGGGTAAATTTGGAAACAACCTATGATTTATTATACTATATTTATATTTATATGTCAAGAGTTTTAGTGAATTTTCTTTTATGATAATATTAAATAATAATTTGTCATTATTTTTTTGTCATCCCCGACTTGATCGGGGATCCAGAGTTAGACGCAAATACTCTGGATGCCCGCCTTCGCGGGCATGACAGCGAACCATTTATGAAAATATTATTTACTGGTGGGGGGACAGGAGGGCATGTTTTTCCATTGGTTGCTATTATTAGAGAATTAAGAAGAATGACCTCAGAAGACAATCTGAATCTTTTTTATGTTGGACCAAAAGATGAATTTGCTGAAATTTTATTACGACAAGAAGATGTAAAAATTTACAATATTCCTGGTGGAAAAATTAGAAGATACTTTGCTTTTGAAACTTTAATAGATATTTTTTATAAACTTCCAATTGATTTTATTAAAAGCTTTTATTTATTATTAAAAATCAAACCAACTCTTATTTTTAGCAAAGGTGGAACTGGGTCACTAGCTGTTTGTTATGCTGGAAAATTTTTAAAAATACCAATTTTTTTACATGAGTCAGATGTAGCACCAGGTCTTTCAAATAGAATTATTTCTCAATTCGCAAAAAAAATATTTATTTCCTTTCCTAAAACTGAATTTTTTGATTTAGAAAAAACAGTTTTAACAGGAAATCCAATTAGAAAAGAATTGCTCGAAGGAGATATAGAAAAAGCAAAAGAACTATTTAATTTAACTTTAGAAAAACCTATAATTTTATTTTGGGGAGCTTCACTAGGAGCTGAATTTATAAATGATTTTGTTTTGCGAATTTTAAATGAACTATTAGAGAAATTTGAAATTATACATATCACAGGTAAAGAAAAATTAAAAGAAGTTGAAAATGAATCATTAATTGTAATCAATAAGGATTTAGAAAAATATTATCATGTTTTTGGGTTTTTAGATGAAGAAAAATTAAAAGCAGTCTTTTCTGCTACAGATTTTATTATATCCCGCTCTGGAGCTAGTTCAATTTTTGAAATTGCAGGTTCTGGTAAACCAAGTATTTTAGTACCTTTACCAAGTGCAGCTTTTAATCATCAAGCCAAAAATGCCTACGCCTACGCAGACATTGGGGCAAGCTTAGTAATAGAACAATCAAATTTAACTCCAAATTTTTTCTTAGATAAAATAAATTATTTATTTATGCACCCAGAAAAACTTGAACAAATGAAAACAGAAGCCTTAAGATTCTCAAAACCATTAGCTGCCAAAAGCATAGCTCGCGAAATTATAGAATATTTAACTTTTTAAATATTGAAAAATTACTAAAAATATGTTATAATAAGTATATGAACAAAGAAATAAAAATCCAAAAACAACTTAAAACCTTCATAAAAAAACGCGAATATTTGGTGTGGTATGTTAAAAATGTAGAAAATTTACCAATAGAATCAATTGTTGAACACACTTTAAATTATGGAGATTGGGACGATGTACAAAAACTTATAAAAATTATTGGTATTAATAATATTGCAGAAATTTTTAGAAAACAAAATAGTGGATTAAGGACAAATTATGATAAGAAAATGAAAAATTATTTTAGCTTATACTTTAATAAATATGCCAAAATTACATAAAGAAATTCTAACAAAAGAACAAATTGGCCTTTTGCATTTAGTGAAATTATTCAACAAAGATTTTGGGTTAGTTGGCGGAACAGCGATTGCACTCCATATAGGCCATAGAGAATCCATAGATTTTGATTTATTTTCAATAGAAGAATTCGAAAATGGAAAAATACGGAAAAAAATTGTTAGAGCAAAAAGAATTGCCAGAATAATAAGAGACGAAACCGGACAATTTACACTTGATATAAACACTGTAAAATTTACTTTTTTTCATTATCCATTTAAAATTAAATTTTCAAAAAAAGTTGATGACATAATAAAAATACCAGATTTGGTGACTTTAGGTGCTATGAAAGCTTATGCTTTAGGCAGGAGACCAAAATGGAAGGATTATGTTGATTTATATTTTATTATCAAAGATCACTGTTCTGTAAAAGAAATTTTAGAAAAAGCAAATAAAATTTTTGGCAAAGAATTTAATGAGAAATTGTTTAGAAGTCAGCTTTGCTATTTTGATGATATGGGCATAAATTATCAAGAAGAAATTAATTGGAAACAAGGATTTAAAATTTCAGACGAAGAAATAAAAAAAGCTCTAACCGAATTCAGCCTAGAACAATAATTTAACAATGAAAAAAGAATTATTACCACAAGAAATAAGAACAAGAGTTGCACCGTCACCAACGGGCCCTATGCATATTGCAACAGCAAGAGTGGCTTTATACAACTATATTTTTGCCAAACAAAATAATGGCAAATTTATTTTGCGTATAGAAGATACAGATACAGCCAGATCTAAACAAGAGTGGACTGATGAAATAATTACCGATTTAAAATGGCTTGGTACAAACTGGGACGAGGGGCCAGATATTGGAGGCAAATTTGGACCATACAAGCAATCACAAAAAGCAGATGTTTATGAAAAATATTTAAAACAACTTTTAAATGAAAATAAAGCTTATTATTGTTTTTGCAGCGAAGAAGAACTGGAAGCTAAACGCCAAGACCAAATGACTCGTGGAGTGGCTCCAATTTATGATGGTAAGTGCAGTAAATTATCTTCAGAAGAAATGGAAAGAAATTTAGCTGAAGGCAAAAAATCTGTAATACGTTTTAAAGTGGAAAAGAAAAAAGTAAAATTTCATGATATAATCTCTGAAGAAGTTGAGTTTGATATGGCTCTTTTGGGTGACATTGTTATTGCTAAAAATTTACAAACAGCATTATTTCATTTTACTGTTGTAATTGATGACTACGAAATGAAAATTAGCCATATAATTCGTGGAGATGACCATTTGTCAAATACTGCTCGTCAGATTTTAATTCAAGAGGCTTTTGGCTTTCCAAGACCAATTTATGCACACTCTCCAATGATACTTAATCCAGATAGAAGCAAAATGTCTAAGCGTAAAAATGATGTTGCTTTAGCGTCTTATATCAAAAAAGGTTATTTACCGGAAGCTATAATTAATTTTATTGCGTTGCTTGGCTGGAATCCTGGCACTGAAAAAGAAATTTTTACTTTATCTGAATTAGAAAAAGAATTTTCATTAGAGAAAGTACAAAAAGCTGGAGCTGTTTTTAATATTCAAAAATTAGATAATATAAATGGTTATTATATTAGAGAAAAATCAATTGAAAAATTAACAGAACTTTGCTTGCCATATTTAATTGAAGCTGGCTTGCTAGAAAAATTTGCTAACAACCAAAAAATTGTTGCTACTGGTGAGGAAATTACCAAATTAAAATTGGAAAAAATAATTTTTGCATACAAAGAAAGGCTAAAAAAACTTTCAGAAATTGTGGAGTTAACTGATTTTTTCTTTAAAGATAAATTAGCTTATGAAAAAGAATTATTACAGTGGCAAAAAATGTCTGACTCTGAAATTAAAGAATCACTTTTATTGTGCGACAAAATATTAGATGAATTAAATCAAGAAACAGGGGAGTGGAATATCAAAAAAATGGAGGAAGTTTTATTTCCAGAAATATTAAAATTTAATTTGCAAAAATCATATCCAGAAAACAACAAAGGTTTTGTAATGTGGCCTTTGCGAGTAGCTTTATCAGGAAAGAAAGCATCAGCCAGTCCATTTGAAATCGCAGAAATTCTAGGCAAACAAAAAACCTTAAAGAGGATCGCAGACGCAATTAAACTATTGTAAAATTTTGTAACAAAAAAGTTCTCAGACACCCGCTGAGAACTGCGCATCAGCACCTCGACAAGAAGTGAAATGCACCATCGTACTACCGAACGAAAAAGAAATCGTCGGCTTGCCCACCAGTCCCACGTTGATTGTGGATTTGAAAGACCTTGACCTCTGTTCCGACCGAAATTGGTCGATAAGGAATCACTAGGAAGCACAGGATCTGATCATCCCGCTTCCTTTTGACAGCTACTCGACCAATCGCACTCGCAATCAAAGGATTCGACGCCTCCTGAACAGGACTGATTGTCTTAAGTACCTCGTTCGCTTGATGGGGAACAACTTCCAACTTCTCCACAATCAACTCGACGACCATCTCGTCGTTGATCTCGACCAACGACTTGTCACAACCAACAAAGCAAACGAACAAACAAGCAACTAGCGCAAAAAAACTCTTCATGGCAAATTCCTTTCGCTAAAAGTGGCGAGAACTTGACCTGCCATTTAGCCAAGCCCCTTGGTAAATTTCATAAATTTATTATATCATATTATATATTCTTGTCAATAGTAATATATTTATTGTGCGACATATACATTAGTGTCATTCCCGCGAAAGCGGGAATCCAGAGATCGTGCACTAAACCCTGGATTCCCAATCAAGTTGGGAATGACAACGACGAAGAAAAAAAATAAAACATATGATTAAAAATCTTATAATTATTGCTATTATTTTGGGAGCTGTCGTGGTAAGTCAACAGCCAACTGTTAAAGAATGGGGACAAAACACATTGTCTTGGGTTGAAAAGAAGGCAGAACCTTATAACTCAAAAATTGCTGA
This sequence comes from Candidatus Staskawiczbacteria bacterium RIFOXYD1_FULL_32_13, assembly GCA_001820485.1. Classification (GTDB taxonomy): domain Bacteria; phylum Patescibacteriota; class Minisyncoccia; order Minisyncoccales; family Staskawiczbacteraceae; genus XYB1-FULL-32-11. The sequence continues at coordinate 609 of MHPU01000010.1, read as the reverse complement.
TTTATTTGAGAAAAAGGTATATCCATCAGTAAGTGGGGAAGTAGACAAAAGAAAGGACATAATTGAAGAGGAGTTTACAACGCAAAAAGAAAAAATTTCTGAAACTTTAGCAGAAAAAATAAAAAATTATTTTTCAAATATAATTGACTCAATATTTTTTCCAAATAAAGTAAAACAATCTTCTCAATCATCATCCTTATTAGATTCTTTGAATTCTCAAAATCCCAACATATCACCTGGACTTCAAAAATGTATTGAAAATTGCCAATTACCAAAAACTCAATAATTTTTACCCCTTTATCCACAGTAGGGGTAATTGACATGGTTATAGAGACAGATTATGATAGATATATACAATGTCGCAAAATGTAGGTAAAGCGACATTTGCTCTAGGTAAATTATGCCTAGGGGACTGGCCCATATAAAGTCTTAAAAATAACACTTAAAATAACAAACAAATGATTGAATCAAATAAGGCAATAATAAATCATTTATCAGATTTTTTAGATTATTGCGAAGTAGAAAAAGGTTTACGCGATAATACGCAAAAAAATTATCAAAGATATTTAAATAAATTTTTTAATTATTTGAAATATAAGAATTTAGACA
>MHPU01000009.1:12162-12919 GCA_001820485.1 Candidatus Staskawiczbacteria bacterium RIFOXYD1_FULL_32_13 | reverse complement strand
TTTTATTTGTGTTTTTCATAGCTTTGATTATACATCAAAGCGTTCGGATTCAAAACAGAATTTGCCTTTCAATCACTCGGGCAAAGGGGGTATATCTATGTCCGCAACGATCAATGCGTTGGCACTGGTAAAAAAAAATGAGAGATATATTTTTCTGTATGATGACGAAAATCGTGTCGAAATAATGCGAAGAATGGGGCAATTTGCCAGCGACCCGGACTTAAGTTTTAATTGGTATGACGCAGCTATATTAACTCAGAAGGTCAGACAAACCCCAGAGCCTCAACCTTCGCAGATTGATTGGTTTCTTTCGCCAGGGGACCATTTATAGTGCTACAAAGTGCTACAAATTCCTAGCACGTAGCCCAACTAGTTTGGGCTCTTTGTTTATGAATTAATTATCACTCTTGACAGAGGTTTGATAATAGAATAATATTAATTATCACTTAAAAATTTAAAGTGATAATTACTTATGATTTCACAAAGACAAGAAAAATTATTAGATTATTTAATAAAAGAATATATAGATACTGCAGAGCCTGTTAGCTCTTTTGACTTAAAAAAAGTTGCGGAGCTAGATATAAGTGCAGCTACAGTAAGAAACGACCTGCAAATTTTAACAAAAGAAGGATACATAGAACAACCTCACACTTCAGCAGGCAGAATTCCAACTCAAAAAGCATATAAGTATTTTACAGAAAAATTTTGTCAGGACCCAGAAAAAGATTTTTCAGATTTTATTTTTAGTGAAATAAGA
>MHPU01000009.1:0-12145 GCA_001820485.1 Candidatus Staskawiczbacteria bacterium RIFOXYD1_FULL_32_13 | reverse complement strand
TAGACAAGAGTTAGAATTGACTGAAAAATTAACTCAATCATTAACTCAATTTTCCATAACTTTAAGTATAAAGCATTCAAGTCAACTTTCTGAAAAAGATGAACTATTAGATATTTTAAATATTTTAGGTGGAGCAAAACCAAGCCATGAAGAAAATATAGAAATTATTAAATCATTATTAAAAAAATTTGATATATAAAAATATGACAAAAGATATAAATAATGACGAGCAAAATTTAAAACAAGATGAATGTTGCAATAATTGCCAAGATTGTGGGTGTAAAAAAGATGAGATAAAATCACAAGATAATATAGATAATAACGAAGCTGACGAATTAAAGAAAAAAGCTGATGAATATTTAAATAATTGGAAAAGGGAGAGGGCTGATTTTGTAAATTATAAAAAAGATGAATTAGAAAGAACTTTGTCTTTAATAAAACATTCATCGGAAAAATTCGTGGTAAATTTGTTGCCAATATTAGATAATTTATATTTAGCACAAAAACATTTATCTGATAATGGTTTGTCACAAGTAATAAAACAATTTGAAGAATTTTTAAAAAAAGAGGGGATTGAACCAATTGAAACTGATGGTAAAATGTTTGACCCAAATGTTATGGAAGTTGTGGCAGAGATTGAGGATGAGGGCAAAGAGTCAGGGACAGTAGCTGAAGAAATGCAAAAAGGTTACAAATTAAATGAAAAAGTATTAAGACCAGCAAAAGTAAGCATCGCTAAATAATTAAATCAAACTATTTCACGAAATGGTAGAATAACTTGGTTGTCGTATGACAACCTAATAAAATAATATGAGAGAAATTGAAGTAAAACTAAAAGTAAATAATTTAAATTTTTTGGAAAAAGAACTATCAAAAGCTGGTTGTGAATTTTCTGAACCAATTTTTCAACATGACGCTATTTATTCCTCAAGAAATATAAATGATGAATTTGATAAATCTAAAGAGGGAGATGTAATTATAAGAATTCGCAAACAAAATGGCAAAGCTGAGTTAAATTTAAAAAAACAAAAATCTTTTGAAATGGATAATTTAGAATATGAAACAGAAATTGAAAACCCTGATTCAGTACATCAAATGTTATTAATTCTAGGTTGGAAACCAGTAATAGAGGTAAAGAAAATTAGAAAAAAAGTTAAATTTAAAGAATATGAAATTTGTTTAGATAGAGTTGAGAAATTGGGAGATTTTGTTGAAATAGAAAAAATGACAGAAGATTCTGCAGATCCAAAAGAAGTTAGGAAAGAATTATTTGATGTTATGAAGCAATTTGGTTTTTCAGAAAAAGATGAAGAAACACGCGGTTACGACACGCAAATTTATCAATTAGAAAATAAGAAATAAAGCTATTCCACTATTCTTTGGAATGGTGTCTGCCTGCCGGTAGATAGGAAATAACTTGGTTGCCCTAGGGCAACCTGAAATAAAAAAAGATAAAAAAATATGATAAATTTAAAAGAAAATATAAGAAATATAAGAGGTTCAATTGTAGCTATTGGGTTTAATCCAAGCCCTGATAAAGTCACAATTTTAGGAAGTGGATTCCTAGCGCAAGGCAAAATTATTACTGTAGCTCATTTATTAAATAATTTAACAGAAGAACAGGTTAAAGGATTAAAAGCCAATGTAATGGTAGAACAAAAAGATAGAGATTTAGAAAGATATCAATGGTTTTCAATAAAATTAGTGCCAGAAAAATATGATAATAAAAATGATTTAGCAGTATTTGAATTTGTAGAAAAGCCACCGGTTGTAAATGAACTAGAACTAGGGGACTCCGAAACAATTGAAGTTGGCCAAGATGTATATTTTATAGGATTTCCCTATGCATCACAATTAATTAATGATGGATTTGGCATAACATTAGTAGTTAACAAAGGAATAATTAGCAATATTAAAAGGGATGGATTGGATGCAACATACCCAAGAAACTGGTTTATAATTGATGCAATTTCTAACCCCGGAAATTCTGGATGCCCAGTAATTGATGTGGAAACAAATAAAGTAATTGGGGTAATGAGTATTTCATTTCGCACAAAGTCGCAAGTTCAAGCAAATTTAGATATTAGAGAACCAATGCACATTGCAGGAGCCAAACCAATAAATTTAGCAAAAAAATTATTACAATAATATGGAAAAATTAGATGAGATAAAATTACAACGTGCTACATTTGACGACATACCAGCAATATTGGATGTGGAAAAAAGTGTGATTGGTACAAAGATTTATTCTGGCCTTACTGGCGCAGAAGATGCCAAAACGGAATTAACTAATGATATTTATTATTTAATAAAAAGTAATAACAAAGTAGTTGGTAATACATCTTATCAATTAAAGGATGATGGAAGTGCCTATATTAGTGGGTTAGTGGTAACAAAAAAATTCCAAAAACAGGGAATTGGCAAGAGAGCAATGCAAATGTTACTAGAAATGTTAAATGATAAAAAAGTAATTTGGCTTATGACACATCCAGAAAATGAAAAAGCAATAGCATTATATAAATCACTAGGATTTAAGCAAGTTGGCAAAGCAATTGAAAATTATTTTAATGATGGAGAGCCAAGAATAAAAATGATTTTAGAAAGAAAATAATAACATTCTAACATTCTATAGAATATTGGAAATATTAAAACCATTCTACTATTCGGGCGAATGGTGAAATAGCTCAAGTTAACATTATGTTAACTTAACGATTACATGTAATTGTTTAATCATAGTAAATAAGTTGAGAATAAAATTAATTGCATTTATCAATTTTTACCCTCCTTAGGTGGGCGCAGGAATTGGTAAGTGAAAAAAATGAAAGAACATTTATCATCTCAAGAAATAAATAATGAGGGTCGTGAAAAGGTGCCAACAATAGAAGAAATATTAAATATTTGTGGAGTAGATAGTAAAGATTTTATTGAACCACCAAAAGAATTAAATGACGAACAAGGAATTTATTATTTGGAAATAAAAATAAAAGGAGAAAAAGAGGGCGAAGTTGTTTCTTATGAATATAGAAGAAAAGGAGAATTTCCAGAAGGTCATAAATCTTCTGGCACATCTATTCATATAGCAACATATGACAATAATGGGGATTTTATCAGATACCCAGATCATATTGCTGAATATGATGATAAGAAAAAAGAATGGAATAAATTATAAATAAAAAAATAACTTAAGACTTGAAACTTAAAACTTATAACTCAATTGAATTATAAGTTACATGTTACAAGTTCCAAGAACAATGAGTAAAATATTAGGTATCGATTTGGGGACAACTTTTTCCGCTATGGCAGTGGTCATAAATGGAGAAGCAAAAATTATTGAGAACAAAGAAGGGGCTAGAACTACGCATTCTATTGTGGCTTTGTCAAAAACTGGTGAAAGAACTGTGGGAGTTTTGGCAAAAAGACAAGCTGTAACCAATCCACACAATACAATTTATTCTGTAAAAAGATTAATTGGAAGAAAATTTTCTGATGCAGAAGTACAAAGAGATAAAAAATTAATGCCTTATGAAATTCGTGAATCTTCTGATGGCGGTGTAGATGTAAAAATGGGGGACAAATGGCTTAACCCCGCAGAAATTTCTGCTATGATTTTACAAAAACTAAAAGCAGATGCCGAAGCAAAATTGGGCGAACCAATTACCGAAGCCATTATTACTTGCCCTGCATATTTTGATGATTCACAAAGAAAAGCTACTAAAGTAGCAGGAGAAATTGCAGGCTTTAAGGTTGATAGAGTTATTAACGAGCCAACAGCTGCAGCACTTGCATATGGATTAAATAAGAAGAAAGATGAAAAAATAGTAGTGTATGATTTTGGTGGAGGAACTTTTGATATTTCTGTTTTAGATGTTGGAGCTGATACTGTAGAAGTTAAAGCAACTGGTGGAGATACGCATTTGGGTGGAGATGATTTTGATCAAAGAATTATGGACTGGGTGGTAGCTGAATTTAAAAAAGACAATGGAGTTGATCTGTCTAAAGATAATTTAGCTTTGCAAAGAATTAAAGAAACAGCTGAAAAAGCCAAAATTGAATTATCAAGTAGTATGGAAGCTGAAATTAATTTACCATTTATAACTTCTGATGCTTCTGGTCCAAAACATTTGTTACTTAAATTAACCAGAGCTCAATTTGAAAGCATGGTGCAAGATTATATAGATAAATCAATTGAACTTGTAAAAAGCACTTTAAAAGAAGCGGGGCTTCAAACTTCAGATATAAATGAAATTGTAATGGTAGGAGGTCAAACAAGAATGCCAAAAATGACAGAAGAAGTTAAAAAACTTTTTGGTAAAGATCCCAACAAAGAAGTAAATCCAGATGAAGTGGTAGCAATTGGAGCTGCAGTTCAAGGAGGAATTTTGCAGGGAGACGTAAGAGATGTTTTACTTTTAGATGTAACTCCTTTATCACTTGGAATTGAAACAATGGGTGAAGTAAACACAATTTTAATTGCCAAAAATACCACAGTGCCTACAGCTAAAACTCAAGTATTTTCTACAGCAAGTGATAATCAAACTTCTGTAGACATTAAGGTTTTGCAAGGCGAGCGCCCAATGGCAAATGACAACAAAGTGCTTGGCATATTTCGTCTTGATGGCATTCCGCCTGCACCAAGAGGCTTGCCACAGGTTGAAGTAAGTTTTGATATTGATGCCAATGGAATTTTAAATGTATCAGCTAAAGATAAAGCTACTGGCAAGACCCAATCAATTAGAATTGAAGGTTCAACTGGTTTATCAAAAGATGAAATAGAAAGAATGAAAAAAGATGCAGAACTTCATGCAGAAGAAGATAAAAAGAAGCAAGCTTTAATTGAAGCAAAAAATCAAGCTGAAGCTTTAATTTACACTTCTGAAAAAACCATTAAAGACCTGCCTGCGCAGGCAGGCGCTGGAGATAAAGTTTCAGAGGATTTAAAAAAACCAGTTACTGACAAGATTGCTGCATTGAAAGATGCACAGAAAAGTGATAATATAGAAGAAATTAAGAAATTAACTGAAGAGTTATCTCAGGCAATTCAAAAAGTTGGCGCTGAGCTTTATAAGCAAACTCCACCTCCATCCGGAGAGCCAAATCCTTCTACAAATCCTGGCGACCAACCAAAACAAGATGGTGATGACAAACCAAACGCTGAAGAAGCCAAATTCACTGAAAAATAATTTTTTATAAAAAAAGAAGCCCTTGTCGCGATACGCGAGCAAGGGCTTGTGGTCGAGATGATTTTGCTAACGCCTTGCGTTGACAGCCATCCCGAACGTTGCCGTAAACGCTCCAGCGAAGATCAAGAGCACTCCGCCGGCTTGAACCAGCCGATTGTCTGAGATGACGAGGACGATGCCTCCAATCAACATCGCCAAACCAAACCCATACAATACGGCAACCATCGCCCAATTAAGGGCGATCAAAAAAACTCTCTTCATATTGACCTCCTTAATTTTCTTTATATCACAAAGATTAAATCGTGTCAATATTATTGTGCGACAGAAGTTTGGAAATTAAAACATTTAAAAATTTATTGAAAATTGGAAATTTTAAATTGAAAATTCAATTTTCGCAAAAATTGTTATGGACTATTACGAACTTCTTGGAGTATCAAAATCAGCAAGCCAAGATGAAATAAAAAAAGCCTTTCATAAATTGGCTCATAAACACCATCCAGATAAAGGTGGAGATGAAAAGAAATTTAAAGAGATAAATGAAGCTTATCAAGTACTTTCTGATACACAGAAAAGACAGCAATATGACCAATTTGGCAGAACTTTTGATCAAGCAGGTGCAGGTGGACAAGGCTTTAATGGGCAAGGTTTTGATTTTAATTGGGCTTGGGGCAATGGAAGGCAAAACCAAGAAATGGAATTTGATTATGAAGATTTAGGTTCTGTGTTTGGTGATTTGTTTGGGTTTGGTGGAGCTCGCAAATCAAATAGAAAAGATATCAAAAAAGGAAAAGATATACAAGTTGATATTGAAATAAATTTGCAAGACACATTAAAAGAAATTACCAAAAAATTTAATTTAAATAAATATGTTGTTTGCCAAAGATGTATTGGTAATGGTGCAGAACCAGGAACAAAAATAAAAGAATGTTTTTCTTGTAGAGGCACTGGCCAAGTTCAGCAAGTTAAAAAAACAATGTTTGGATCTTATACAACAGTGGGAGTTTGTCCTGCTTGCAAAGGTGAGGGGAACAGTCCAGAAAAAAATTGTAATGTTTGTAAAGGTGAAGGCAGGGTAAAAGCCAATGAAGAAATAGAAATTACAATTCCGTCTGGAGTAGATTCAAATCAAATTATTAAAGTTGAAGGTAAAGGCGAAGCAGGTAAAAAGGGCGGAAAAGCCGGTGCTCTTTATGTAAGAATTTTTGTAAAAGAACATCCTGTATTTATAAGAAGAGCTGATGATTTATTTATGCAAGAACAAATTACTTTTTCTCAGGCTGTGTTGGGAGATGAAATTGAAATCCCTGTAATCGAAGGGAGCAAAATTTTGCTAACTATTCCTGAAGGAACAGAATCAGGAAAAGTTTTGCGAATTTCTGGTAAAGGAATTCCACATTTTCAAAGTAACAGCAGAGGTAACTTATATGTAGAACTTAAAATAAAAACTCCTAAAAAATTAAGTAAAGAACAAAGAAAAGCCCTAGAAAACTTGAAAAATGAAGGATTGTAGGGTATAATAATTTTATAAAAATGATTGATTTTACTTTTGTCATTGTGAGGAGCCCGCAGGCGACGTGGCAATCTAGAATTTAAAAGACTAACTCTGGATTGCTTCGGCTATTGCGATAGCCTCGCAATGACAGGAATGTAATTTCAAAGCATAAGCTCTTGTAGCTCAATTGGTAGAGCAGATCCCTTTTAAGGATAAGGTTCTGGGTTCGATTCCCAGCGAGAGCACAGTTCTATCGTCACTTTTCTTGGAGGCAAAGATGCTAAGGTTAATTGTTTACAAAGCTCCCTCGTTATTGTTAGTTGCATCGGTTTGCTTTCTGCTGGGCACTTTGATCATCGCATTTATCACATCATAATGTGCCCACAAAAGTTGAAGTTTACTCCCTGTCGAATATTGTCGCCAGGGATTGTTTTTAGGGCCCATAGTAAATCGGTATTACGGATCCATGGCATGGATCAGGGCCGGGTTCGATTCCCGGTGGGTCCACAATTAGTAACAAAATGGTTTTTTAAACGGTTTTCAAGAGATTGAAAGCCGTTTTTAGTCTTAAAATTTAAAGTTTTGCCAGAAAAAGAAAGTTCGGAAAAAATGATTTTAACTATTTGCTCCTTTTCATATGAATTACACAAACTGTAATGGGGAAGTGTGTCTTTTATGAGTTCGGAAAGTTTTATAACCTCTTTGACAGTTTGGGCCATAGATATGTCAGAAGCCTCTTCCTGATCACGAAAAGACTTAAGTGCAAGGTTCATTGAATCTTCTTCCTCCTTTATTTTTTCTGGCGTATATGCGCCGGTTCTTAAGAGTGTTAATCTGTTTGCATTTAAATATGCTAAATCTTCACGGACCTTTTTCTTTTTCCTTTCATTTGATTCTATAAGGTCAATGCGTTTTTTATCTAGGGTGGCAATTTCAGTGCTTATTGAAGAATCTATGTCATCAAGCTCTTCTTTGGTAAATGTGAGATTCCCGATTAATGATTCTAGTGTTCTAGTAATAAGTGTTAAATTAAAACTTCTAAAGTGATTATTGCAACCCCTTGCACAACGAGACCCAAAATATATATGTCCCTTTTTAAGATATGGAGTGTATGTACGTTTGCATTCTGCACAGCGAATCATATTTCTAAATGGATGATCCAATGGTTTGATGTAGCGGGCGCTTTTATTATTTTTCTTTAGTTCTAATTGAGCATTGTTAAAAATTTCCTCAGTAACTATTGCTTCATGGCTTGTGCTGTCAAAGTATTGGCCATCGTTTCCTGGAATTTTACCCATATAAAATGGATTGGTTAAAATTTTATGTATATTATTGTAAGTTGGTGGCCTGCAAACCGCTTCAACCTGTGTTGACTCGTCATTTTCTTCATCCTCGAGCATTTCCGCCTCTGTTCTTCTTCTACGCACTGGAGGCATTGTGAAGCCTTCTTCAATAGCCCAGCGGGCAATATCTGCTAAACTCCATGAGCCCTCTGCATACTTTTTAAACATTTTTAGTATAATTGGGGCACGCTCAGGATCTTGTGGTTTGAAAGTCATATTTCCTTGATTTAGGTATCCAACAGGGGCTTTATGTGTACAGAGCCCATCTGCACGACTTTTGCGAATTGTAAGTGAGATTTTTTCACTAGTTACACGGGAATAATGCTTTGCAAACATTCCATCAATGTCCATATGCAATTCTCCAGAACTTGTTTTGTCATATGTTGTGAGAGTGTATCGTATATCTACTCCTGCATTTATGAGTTTGCGGATTATGGTTTCATCGCCCTTGTTTCTTGTTGCTCTGTCTTGGCAAAGAAAGATAGCACCTTTAAAATAGCCATTGTTTAACCATTCTACCAATTTATAGAATTTTGGACGCTCAACACTGTATTGAACTTTGTCACCATTGCCAAACGTCATTTCAGAGTTTTCTTTAAAAGCAGAATGTCTTTCAGAAATTATACCTTCCTTAAAAAAACCTTCAACAGAAATTGGGGCTATGGGTAACTTCTCTCTAAAAGCAAACCTTGTATTTTCTGATTTTTGATATTTTATTGAATTTTTTTGATTGTTGGTATCATCTGTGCTTTTTCTATCATAAATTAAATAGAAGTTTTTATATTTACCAGAGACAATATCTGCAATGATGCTATTTTCTATTTCTGTCATATTTTTTTGTGTTTGATTTGGTTCCATATTTTTTATTTTTTGAATTAATATTATCTATCTCAACCTCAAAGGTTAATTCTTTTGGTACACATTTAAAAATGTTCCAAATCTTCCCACCTTTAAGGAAATATCCTTCCAAATTTAATCGATTGTGGATGCGTTTCAACAACTCACCAAGCGACTTGATGTTCTCAGTGTTTTCATTAGCTATTTTGTTTTGCATATTTTTTTGTTACTTAATAATTTTTTTCTCGCTATTCCAGCTTTAATGCTTTTAGACAAAAGTCTGCTATGCTGACTCGCAAACATATCATCCATAAACAATGAGGGCGAATTGTCAGAGTCAGTAATTGATATTATCTTTACTCCATTTTTTTGAAAGTCTGTCTTAATCATATTATAAATAATTGGATTGCGTGCTATTCGAGAAAAATCAAATATAAGTACTGCTTTATGTGCGTCAGATTTTGAATCCTTGAGTAATTCGACAATAGCTGGGCGGTTAGATTCGTTACCGCTATAACCACTATCAATGTATTCTTTTGAAATCTTATAACCATTTTTAGTGGCGTATTTTTTTATTTCAGAAAGCTGTTTATTAATTAAAGTATTATTTTTTGTAGCAGTTCTAACATATGCTACCGCATTTTTTGATTTTGAATTTTTCATTTGTTTTTTTGCTGGTAGGATATCATTTTTGACAACCTGCCAGCAAGGTTAATTGTTAATATTTATATTTTTAATTTGCTTTTTGATTTAGTCAGATACTTCTTGATATTCTTTTTATAGAATATATTCGGATGCCTTATACTGCTAATCCATTCCTTTTCTGGAACAATAGCACCCGGGCCAGTCATTGCTCCAACTATCGCAAGATCTATATCTGAGATATCTAATCCAGACATATTGCCAAACAAGGGCTCAAAGCTGATAAACTTATAATTGTCCTTTTTCTTTTTCAATAAGTCGATTTTTTGCTGATTAGGATAATCAATTGTTACGCCAAGCCAACAATTGCTTGGAAATTCAAATTCCAAATATCTCTTTGGGTTTTTAGTCAAAAATTGGAAGGTGTGTTGTGGGTTATCCTTTACAGCCTGTAATACCTTCTCAATCCACTCATTCGGAACCCAATCTCCGAATAAGTCCGCTAAACTGCAAACAAATATTCTGCTTGGCTTTTTGATTTTATATGGTTTCCTATATTGATTTTCACTCCATGCTGGCTCAAAACTTTTTCCATACCTTTTTGCCCATCTTTTGGCATAGCAATATAGACAATTATGTTTGCATCCAATAACTGGATTCCAAGAATAATCAGTCCAGTCAATTTTTGTTTTTCTTATTTTCTGCATTTTTTTGGTAGATCATCTTATATATATTTTGATAATCTGTTTAATAATTACACCGCCCGTTATTTATTGCGTTATGTCATGTTTTTGGGTTTTTCCGCTTGTCCTATTTGTTATAATATGATATAAAAAAATAGAAACTCGTGGGTAAAACCACTTGATTCGCAACTAGAAGCCCTTTTGTTTTTCGGACGGGGGCTTTTAGCTTAATCTAATTTACGATCTTTTTCTTGCAGGTATCACACTCATATACTGTTTCTTCTTCGCCTTTTAATAATATTGCGGTCCAATTATCTGGATATTCTTCTTTGAATTCTCGTTCAAAGCATTCTGGGCATAGAACTTGTCCCCGATTGCTTTCCCATGAAACTACTTCCTCTAAATTATATTTCGGCATTTTTTTTGTTGATTTTTAATAGATATCGACTAAATTATATTTTGTCGAAACAATAGTTAAAATCATTTTATTTATTTAATGTTAGTTATTTTTTTCCTTAGCGATTTATAATAATTTTTTAGATCATTTTATTTTAGATTTTCCATTTACTTCGCCCCATTTTTTTAATTTAAAAATACAGGAAATTTATGGCAAAATATTAATAATAAATTTTCATTTTTTTAAATAACTCTTCAAATATCGAATTTAGACTAAACATAAACAATGAACTTTCACAAAGTTCCGGAATCTTATCAAAATCATTTTTAGTTAGAACTTCATGTTTAGTTCTCATATCTGTGGCAATATACATATTTTTATTGCTGTGCAATGCATTATTGACCACAGAATCAGCTTTCTCATGCATACTCAGCCAATTATAAATATTTTGTATATTTCCTACAGAATAACCATTGTTTCTTAATAAAGAAACTATTTTTATTATGAAAATATCGCAGAAACTAAATGTTCTCCATCCTTCGACGCCCTCTCTCTCTTGGTGGGGGAGAATATCTTTTCTATCCCAATCGCTTAATCTTCTGTATGGAATATCGCAAATTTTTTTAACTATTTCAGAAGAGTATATAGTTTTTTTTGATTTTTCTGATAATAACCACTTTTTAGCTTCCACTAATAATAGTGCTTTTTTACCTTTTTCTAAACTGTTCATAGTTTTAAATTATGTTAATTGTATGCGACATATCCATCTTAGCAAATTCAAAGTGGTCTGTCAAGTCCACTTTTAGATCTATTGAAAATTAAAAGATCTATGTTTTATATACGGTTGGTGTATAAATTATCAAGCTTGCCAATAAAATGCGAGAGGCGTATTTATGATTATTTGTATCCCGCATAAACCCGGGCATTATTATTAAACCGCATAAAAATCCGTTAGGCAGATTTTTAAAAACCGCCTGCAAATTAAAAAATGGTAAATCCTAAAAATCTCAACTTACTTCAAAGTTAGGCAACTTATAAAAATAACAACCAATAAAAAAACCCGAGCTTGTTAGACTCGGGTCTTTTGTGCTATGTGATGCTATTTTGTCGGAACAATCCCAATATTAAAATGATTGCTCGCCTCCATTTTTTTGATAATGTTCTCTGTGGTCTCGCCAATTTTGAATTCCAGTTCCCATGCAGTTGCTAAAGGTTTAATAGGTGTTTCTTTGATTAACTGCAGATACATATTCCTTACTTCTTGTCTTGCATCTTCATAATCTTTTAAATCAAACATTTCTGGTCTATTAAATACAGTCTTGCGTCCAGTTGCTTCATATCTTATCCTGCCCCGAAGTTCAATCTTGTCATTCTCAACATGGTGCATAAGTGTCATCATAATATCCATATTTGCATTTCCAAGTTTTGATCTAATTACTAAAGCACCTCCAAACATATATACTGGCATAACTTTACCATCGTGCATCTCAACCACCGGAGCAGAAGATTTTTTTGATTCTGAAAGACACTTATTTATTTGTTCTTCTGGCAATCTATTTTCTGGCTTAATA
>MHPU01000008.1:28640-52280 GCA_001820485.1 Candidatus Staskawiczbacteria bacterium RIFOXYD1_FULL_32_13 | reverse complement strand
ACAACAAGATCCTAGAATTACATTAATGCAAAAGATAATTGAATTGCTAAAAGAAATGATTAGGATTTTAATGCAAAAGAAAGGTTTAGTTTGAAAATAAAACATCCACAGATAAGGCTGTGGATATTTTTTATATTTTTTATAAATTGTTTATGAATTATGGTACTATAATTATAACAAATTAGTATACATAAAACTTACGACCGTGAGTTTAATGTATACTAATAATTAATTTTTTAATTAATCTTTATTTTTTTTAAGTAATGTCACGACCATCAAGTAAAATTTTATATTTATTGTTAGGAGTGATTGCTCTTGGTTTTTGTTATACTCCTGGGCAACAAAGAAAAGTTTTAAGAGCCATAGGAAAAGAATTATTTAATACATCTGATCATGATTTTAAAAAGCAAGTTAATAATCTCTATCGCTCCAAATTGATCAAACGCAAAGCAAACAAAGATGGCACTATAACTTTAACTCTCACCGATAAAGGTAAAATGAAAGCTTTAACATATAAGTTTGAAGAAATAAAACTTACCAATAAAAAAGATTGGGACGGTAAATGGCATATAGTGTTTTTTGATATTCCAGAGAAGCAAAGAGTAGCTAGAGATGTATTTAGAAGCAAAATAAAAAAGATTGGTTTCTACGAACTACAACATAGCATATTTGCTTTTCCGTATGAGTGTGAAAATGAAATAGAATATATAATAGAAACCTACAAAATTTCAAAGTGGGTAAGGTTTGGCATTTTAGAAAAAATTGATAATGATATGTATTTGCGAAAGTTTTTTGGATTGCAGTGAAAGTTATGATCAAATAATATTAAATCAAATATTTGGTATACATATTTTTCACGGTCGTAGAAAATATGTATACTTAATTTTTTTTGATTTGCATTGGTTTAATGTGTGTGGAGATTGGAATATTGCTGAAAAATTATATATAATTATATATAGAGATTAAATAATTTTACAGTTTCATATGTTTTTAAAAATCAAGAAATTTCTTAAATTTTTGTCTGGTTTTGTTTTAGCAGTTTTATTGTCTGGATTTATTTATAATTATTTTCCTAATTTTGTAAAAGTAGCTAAAGAAACAGGATTTTTTATGGCTTCGCTTGTAAATTCTCAAAATTATAGAACACAATATGAAGTCCCAGCGTCATTGCTAGGACCAGTCACGACTTTTTCGGAAAAGTCGGCTGGGACAGTAATCTTGAATAATAATTTTAAAACAAGTGTTGAAACTTCGTCTTTGGATCGCAATGACGAGGAAAATGTCAGCGTGTTGCAAAATGAGATAATCGAGCAGGACAAGCTTGATGATTTAGTAGATCAAATTGATGTTTTACAAAGAAAAATTAATGATTTGATAGCAGAAAAAAACAAATTACAAAATATAAATTACAAACAAGAAAATGAAGATAAAAAAATAGAAGAAGATATCGTCCAAGAGATAGAAGTAAGTCAAGAAGAAAATGTTGAGGTCGCATTAGAAAATCCACAACCTCAATTAAGTAGCGGAGCAAAAACTATTTATCCGAAAATTTTAATTTCCGAAGTGCAAATTGCAGGTACAGACAATGATAAACAAGAATTTGTGGAACTGTATAATCCTAACGAAATTGATGTAAGTTTGACCAATTGGTATTTGCAGAGAAAAACCAAAAATGCAAATTCATATTCTACGTATGCTTCGAATAATTTGTTTGCAGGAAAGAAAATTTTAGCGAAAAGTTATTTCGTAATTGCCAGAGATGGCAATTTTAATTTGTCTGCAGTTGATATTTGGATAGATAGTCCTCTTACTGAAGATAACTCATTAGTTTTGAAAGATCCAAACAGAGATATTTCAGATAAACTTGGTTTTGGACAAGCAGTTGATTATGAAAGTAATTTGGCGGAAAGTCCGCCAAGTGGTTTGAGCATTGGTAGAAAATGGGAGGATAATTCAGAAAGAGATACAGATAATAATTTTGTGGATTTTGAAATGCAAAACTTAACTCCAAGACAGCAGAATTTAAAATATATTGTGCCACCAGATAATCCAATTATTTCTCCTCCTGCTACTGATTTGCCAGAGAAAATTTTAATATCAGAAGTTTTGCTTGGAGGTGACGAATTTATCGAATTATTTAATCCAAACAATACAGATGTAAGTTTGACCAATTGGTATTTGCAGAGAAAAACCAAAACAGCAGAAAATTATTCAAGTTATGTAACAAAAAATGATTTTGAAGGTAAAACAATATTAGCAAACAATTATTTTTTGATTGTAAGGCAGAGTTCTCAATATAAAAATTTGGCTGATATTATTTTTGATGAACCTTTGACCGAGGACAACTCTTTAGTTTTGAAAAATTTTAATGGAGACATTTCAGACAAATTAGGATTTGGCTTAGCAACTGATTTTGAAATTCTATCAGCCATAACTCCGGAAAACGATAAAAGTTTAGTAAGAAAATGGCTTGAAGTTGATAATTCAGAGCAAGATACAGATAATAATTTTAATGATTTTGAAACCCAAATACCTACTCCAAAATCACAAAACATTACTTTTGTAGAACCACCAATTGTGGAAACTCCAAAAGACACAACCCCACCAGAAGTTACTTTTGGCTTACTAAACCCAATTCAAACAAGTTTAAATTTTTCTATTAATTTTGAAATAACAGATTTATTGGGCACTGTTACTCCATCTGGTATAAATAGTTTTGTTTTTAGATGGAATGACGCAGATCCTACAGTTGCTGAAAATTGGCACGAAGACTCACCTGTTGAAATAGATGGACACCCGATGTCTATCCAAATTGCAAAACAGTCTGAAGCAATCCCTGTAGTTGATGGCAAAACATATTATTTTCAAGTAAAAGTCAAAGATGTTGAGGGGAATTGGTCGGAATTTTTGCCACAAGAACCTATTTTCACAACAATAGAATTGCCTCCTGTTATTGATAAAACTCCACCAACAGGAACAATAACAATAAATGATGGCGCAGAATATACAAATAACAGAAATGTTATTTTGGCTTTGTTTGCAGAAGATGATTTGTCTGAAGTTGTTGAGATGAAAATAGCAAATTTTAGTTCATACCATGATTGGGAACCATATTTAACAACAAAAGACTGGACTTTGTCGGTTTCAGGTGATGGTACAAAAACAGTTAGAGTAAAATTTAAAGATTCTGTCGGTAATGAAACTACACCAGGAATTCCAGCAACAATAATTTTAGATACAATAAATCCAATTATTACTTTAAATGGAGATGTTGTAATAAATTTGAATATGGGTGATGTCTATGAAGAATTGGGGGCTGTGGTTAATGATGCAAATATAGATGCAGATTCAATAATTATCGGCGGAGATGTTGTAGACATATCAATTCCCGCTACTTATTATGTAACTTATAACGTTACCGACAAAGCAGGTAACAATGCAACACAAATAACTCGCACAGTTGTTGTAAACCCAATAATTGAATAAATTTTATAAAATTTGCTAAATATGTTATTGTGTGATTATGGATTTAGAGAAATTAAAAGAAGTTTTGAAAGATGAGTCAAAATATCGCTTAAAAGAAGCAAGAGATTTTGTGTTTGTAAAATTTATAGATAATTGGAATCAAGCAACTTCATTTTCTAAAGATTTAAGAGATAAACTAAATAAAGAATGTCCTTTAGAAATTAAGGCAGATGTTTTAACTTCAAGAAATGGTGACAGTATAAAAGCTAAAATTATTTTAAAAGATAATGTAGAGATTGAAACTGTTCTGATGAAACACAAGGATGGACGTAATACTGTGTGTGTATCATGCCAAGTTGGTTGTCCAATGGGTTGTTTGTTTTGTGCTACAGGCACAATGGGATTTATAAGAAATTTAACAGTAGATGAAATTTTAGAGCAAGTAGTTTTTTTCAATCGTCATTTGAAAAAAACTACCCTGAGCGAGCAAAGCGAGTCGAATGGGTTAAATCGCGTATCCAATGTTACATTTATGGGTATGGGGGAGCCGTTTTTAAATTATGATAATGTTTTAAAAGCAATTAAAGTTTTAAATGATGCAAATGCTTTTAATATTAGTATAAGAAATATTTCAGTTTCTACTTGTGGAGTAATCGAAGGGATTGAAAAGTTAGCAAATAGTGGACTTCAAGTAAATTTGGCTATTTCTTTACATGCGCCAAACAACAAACTACGTGAGCAATTAATGCCAATAAACAAAAGATATCCACTAGATAAAGTTTTAAAAGCAGTTGATGACTATATTTTAAAAACAAAAAGAAAAGTAATGTTTGAATATGTGTTAATCAAAGATATAAATGATACAGATGAATGCGCCAAAGAGTTAGTGGAATTAATGCACAAAAAATTATATTTTTTAAATTTAATAACATTTAATACTGTTAAGGGTTCGCAGTTTCAGGCTTCAAGTAATAATAGAATAGAAACTTTTAAGAAAATACTAAAAAAAGAAAAAATAAATTTTGTACAAAGATATCGTTTTGGCGATGATATCCAAGCTGCTTGCGGGCAATTTGTTACAGGAAAATAAAATTTTGTGATATTATAAAAATTATATAACTCTAAATAATGTGCGTAGGAACAATATTTAGAGTATAATGTTATAATAAGATTTGAATATTTAAAAAAAATAATATGAAATATGAAAAAAATATAAGTGTGGTAGATATTCTAGGTGTTTTAGTTTTGGTGGGAGTAATAACTATAACTGCTACCTCCCCATATTTTTTGTATAAATTGGCAAAGATAATGCTAAAAAATAAGGATTTGAGTAAATATGATCAGAAGAAATTTTCCGATATTTTTTCTTATGCTATTAAAAGAGGCTATATCAAAGTAGAAAAAGACGGGCATGATATTAAAATTGTTGCAACAGAAAAAGGAAAGAGAAATTTTGAAGCGCACAAATTTGCAAAGCTTCAAATTGCTTGTCCAAGAAAATGGGACGGTAAATGGCGGGTGGTGATTTTTGATATTCCAGATACCCAAAAATTACAGAGAAATGCTTTTAGAAGAAAATTAAAGTCTTTAGGATTTTATTCTTTGCAGAAAAGTGTTTGGTTGCACGCTTTTGATTGCAAGAAAGAAATTGATATTTTGAGAAACTTTTTTGGTATAAATCAAAAACAAATTCAGGTTTTAGTTGTGCAGGAGATAGAAGGGAAAGAATTGAACAAAAAATTAAGAGATGTTTATAAGGTATAAGAGAAAAATACTCTAAATATTGTTCCTACGCACATTATTTAGAGTTGTAATAAGGAAAATAATTTGACAAAAGGCAATAATTTGATTAAATTATAGATAGTTGTTTTAGTTCATTTTCGCCCTTTTTTCTGACGGGAGATTGAGGAAATATGAATATTATCAACAAAGAGTATTTTGACAGAAGGTACGGAGAGCTTAGCGATGCCGTAAGAGCTAGACAAGGAGGTGTTGAAATTGAACATCAAGCTAGAATTTCGGCGAGCCGAATCTCTGGTGAAGTAAAGGATAGCGGGTTTACTTCTGTGATTTTGCAGAAGTGTCTCGCTGAGGTTGAAACTTGCCCGGAATTTGGCGAGATGCTTCTTTTGTCTTTGTGGAATGAGTTGACGAAGGGAACTGAGTTGAATCCATATCGGATTCTTTCTCCAAGAGTCAAGCGGGAGTAAGCGTCCAAAGAGTTTTTCGTGACCTCGATTTGCGAAAGTCTTTGGTCTGCATTTACCGGAACTGCCGGAGTGAATCAACTAGGACTTTGGCTGGAGTATTAACAAACTCTTGTATGTATGCGGTGCAAGGGTTTTTTTATTGTAAAAATATTGGAGTTATACACAGTTGCGTTCTACATATTGGGCGTGATATAATTATAAAATACTGTAAAATTTTTGAGAGGGTAAAAATGCTCTTTGACTTTTGTTTTGTTTTTTGTTAAATTATATGATACTCAAAAATATTGATATTTAAATGAGTATGATATATGGAAGAAAGATTTCTTAAAATTACAAATGCTGCTTATAAGGTTTTGGATTTTTTTCCAGAGCAAGATCCATTAAAAAATAAAGCCAAAGAAAAGGCTTTATCAATAATGGAAAATATGCCATTGGTTTTAGCAACTAATGGTTGGGCATCATTGCAAAAAGAAAAAGCATTAAGTCAGCTTTTAGTTGATCTTGATGTATTTTTAAGTTATTTAAAAGTAGCTAAATCACAAAAATGGATTGATGATATAAATTATTTAATATTATCAAAAGAATATAAAGATATAGAAACAGAAGTCAAAAGTTTAATAAAAAAAGATGAATTTTCAAAAATTTTATTAGAAAAAATTGAGGATAAAAATTCTAAATTACAAAGTCAACCTTTCGATATCCCCTCGACTTCGCTCGGGGCAGGTGCTCAGGGTAAGCTCGCTGGCTCAAATTCAAATAATCAAAATATCGTAGAAACTAAACAATATAATACCTCATTAGAACTTACTGAAAGGCAGAAAAAGATAATGGAAATTTTACATAGTAATGAAAAAACTCAAGTTTCAGATATCATAAAGTTTTTGCCAAACATAACAAAAAGAACAATAAGAAGAGATTTAGATGGTTTGCTAGAAATGGGTAAAGTGGTGAGGGTTGGAGAATGGAACCAAATTTTTTATAAGATAATGAAAGGTGGAAATTTACCAGAATCATTAGAAAATAAAACTAGGACAGTCATATTGTCCTAATAACATTAGAAATGTCCTATTTATCTAGATAGGACACAAATTTTATAGATAGGACATAATATAAAAAATAATCGTAAAAGTGTTGACATTAATGATTTTTTATAATATAATTATATTTTAATGGTTGATGACAAAAAAGTACAATTTAGCACTATTTACGACCAATATATTGATAAAATATATAGGTTTGTTTACTTAAAAGTTAGCTCTCAGGAGATAGCAGAAGATATAACTTCTAAAGTATTTTTAAAGGGATGGGAGTCTTATAGTAAACAGTCAGATATTGTTAATCCAGGGGCTTTTTTGTATAGGATTGCAAGTAATGCAGTTATAGATCATTATAGGGAAAAAGGTAAAATGAAAGTTGTTTCTACAGAGATGGCTCCTCAAATAGTTGATGGTAGGACAAGTATTCACGAATCTGCTATTTTGAGCTCAGATGTCTTGATAGTTAGATCAGCAATACAGAATATAAAAGAGGAATATAAAGATATTATAATTTGGCATTATTTAGATGGTATGGATGTAAAGGAAATTGCTGATATTATTGAAAAGCCAGCTGGTACAGTTAGGGTAATGTTACATAGGGGGCTTAAGGCACTAAAAGATGAACTTAAAGGCAAAATTCAAGAAGCTTAGTATTCAAGCTCAAAAAATAATTTTATGCTTGACGCTTCGCCCAGCCAGCGCTGGGCTCGCTCATCACCTCCAAAATTTTCGCTTCGCGAAACCATGCAATTTTCTCAGTGAGGCAAGCCAAAATTATTTTTTTCGCTGAATTTGTAACAAAAAGGCAAATTTATCGTCATAGCTATAATCAGCCTAAATAAGCATTAAAATGACAGAAAAACAACTTATAGAAAAATTAAATAAACTTTCAGAAATTAAGCCAAATAAGCAGTGGGCTGATTTAACCAAAAAAAGTATTTTAGGTGCTGATTTTGTAAGTATTTTAAATATTTCTAATAATGAAGATAATAAGAAAATATCAATAAAAACTAGATTTACAGGTTTTGTAAACACAATATCTTCATTTAATTATAAAACAAAATTTGCTTATTCATTAGCTGGTATGTTATTATTAGCAGGTACAGTATTTAGTTTTGCTCAAAATGCAGTTCCTGGTGATACATTATTTTCTGTAAGAAGAATAGCAGAAAAATTTCAAACAACTTTTATAAATGATGATTCTTCAAAATATAATTTTGAGATTGCCAATAAAAGATTAGAAGATTTAGCTTTGATAGTAAAAGATAATAGAACAGAAAATATTGCTGTAGCAACAAATGAATTTAAAGCAAGTATGCTAGATGCTACCAACAGGTTAATTAATTCAGTTAAGAAAAATCCAAAATCAATGAAAGAAGTTGCAGTTGAAATGAAGAAAATAAAAGAAAACGCAGTATTATTAGATAAAATAGGAGGATCTGATTTAAGTAAAGAATCTGATAATTTGTATAAAGTGATAGTAGAGGAAGAAATAAAAGCATTAGAGAATTCAACATTAACAGAAGATCAACAAAAGACTTTGGTAGAAATTAAAGATTTATATAATATAGGTAGTTATTCAGAAGCATTTGAACAAATATTAGTTATTAGTAATTAAATATAAAATAAATTGGATACGTAGTCCTCAGAACAGAGATTTGAAAACAAGTTTCTGTTCTGGGGATAAAAACCAGAATTAAGAAAAGTCGCCCATTTGTTGTTAATACGTAAAACAATAAATGGCCCCCACTAAGGTGGGGTGAATTAATGGTCGACGCGACAAGAAAATAAAGATTTAGGTAAATTTTTTAAAGTTAGGTTTATTTAGATCACATTATTAAAAAATAACTTTTACAATAATAATAAAATGAATATAAGAAAAACAATTATAACAGCCATTGTCGGATTGACATTGGTCGCAACAATTGTTCCTGTTAGCACTGTAAATGCTTTGACAATAGAAGAATTGCAAGCTCAGATCAATTTATTGATGGCTCAATTATCCCAATTACAGGGATCAACACCATCAGCTTCATCTGGAGTTCCTGCAGTTTGTACTGGAGTAACATTTACAAGAAATATGACAACTGGTGCAACTGGTTCAGATGTAAAATGCTTACAAGCAGTTTTGAACCAATCGGCATCAACTCAAGTTTCAACAACAGGAGCAGGCTCACCTGGAAATGAAACATCATACTTTGGTGGATTAACCTTAGCAGCTGTTAAAATTTTTCAGGCACAAAATGGGATGACACCTGCAAATCAGGTAGGTCCTATGACAAGAGCAAGATTAAATCAAATTTTAGCTGGATCAATAATTGATCCAGGTTTACCTCCAGTAGTCCAACCATCAGGTGCAGGATTAACAGTTGCATTAGCTTCTGATAACCCAGCAGGTACAACTATTGTTGATGGACAAGCATTAGCTAAATTAGCAAAAGTAACATTTACTAATGGAGATTCTTCAGAGGTAAAAGTTACAGGATTAAAGTTAAAGAGAATCGGTATTTCAGCCGATGCTTCTATAGCAAATCTTTATTTGTTTGATGGAGCTACAAGATTGACAGATGGCTCAGCTGTTTCGTCAACTATGGTTAACTTTAACAACACATCTGGATTGTTTACAGTTCCAGCATTTTCCTCAAGAACAATCACTTTGTTTGCTGACATTAGTGCTGCCAACGCCGCAGCCGGTGAAACAATCGGTTTGCAAGTTGTTACTTCAACCGACATTACATCAAACGCCAGTTCTATAAAGGGATTTTTCCCAGTAACTGGAAACTTAATGACAGTAGCTACAGGAACATTGGCAGGAGTGGAATTTAACGCTACAACAACTCCAGCTGCAGCTACAATTGATCCTCAAAACGATTACACAGTTTGGCAAAACAGCGTTGTTGTTACAACAAGAGCTGTTGATATGAGCCGTATTTCTTTCAGAAAAACAGGTTCAGTTAAAGACGCTGATTTACAAAACTTTAGATTGTATGTTGATGGAGTGCAAGTTGGAGCTACAGTTCCAAATATAGTTTTAAACTCCAACAACGAATCATTGGTAACTTTTGACTTAACTTCTTCTCCAAAGAGATTAGAAGCAGGCACAAGAGTTGTCAAGGTATTAGCTGATATTATTGGCGGATCTTCATTGACTTTCACATTTAACTTGTGGAATGTAGCCGATGTAACAGTTTCTGATACTCAATATGGTGCAAACATCACATCAGATTTAATTAGCGACGCCGCATTCTCAAAGAGATCTACAGGAGAACAGACAATTGGTACTGGAACACTTACTATTACCAAAATGACTGAATCTCCATCTGGAAACATTGTTAACCTTGCTTCAAATGCAACTTTGGCAAAATTCCAGTTGAAAGCAGCTGGCGAAAGAGTAAAGATTGAAACACTTTACATTTCAGCAAACGTAAATACAGCAACTGTTTCTGGTTTAAGAAATGGTGCTATTTATGCTAATGGAGTACAGATTGGTTCTACAACCACTTTGTATGATCCAGCAGATAGCTCTTATGATTACACCACATTCAACTTGGGTTCATCTTTAATAGTTGAACCAGGATCACCAGTTACTTTGGAAGTAAGAGCTGATGTTTATGATACAGGCACATCAGATACTACAAACAATATTACAACTACAGGAACAGCTAGCACAATCCAAATTACAATTGAAGGATCTTCTTCTTGGAACAATGCTACAGGATTGTCATCATCAAGTACAATTGATGCACCCGGGTCCGATGTTTCAGGAAATACTTTGACAGTTGCAGCTGGAGGCTTGACATTGTCAAAATACACAGCTTACACAGATCAATCAATGGTTCCTCCATTGACAGCAGCCAAGATTGGTCACTTCACATTAACAGCCAACACAACAGAAGCTGTTAACATTACTAGCATTGAAGCCAACTTAGATAATGTTACAAGCACATATGCAAGTAATTTGTATGTGAAATTTGGAACAAACACCACATCTACAAAAGCAAGCGTAACAACAGCTTCAAACAGCTGGTCTGTAAACTATGCTTTGACAGCTGGACAAACAGTTGATGTACTTGTTTATGCAGATCTTAATTCATCTGCAACTGGTATAGGAGATGTGAGCGTGTATGTTGCAGGAACAACAGCAAGTTCAGCTACAGCTGTAACAGCTGGTACAAGCGGATCTTACACAACAGGTACATCTGGAGTACAAGGACAAGCAATAACCTATACATCTGGAACATTTACTCCTGCTGTTGATGGAAATACACCAGTAGCTCAAATTGTTGCAGGAGGACAGTTAGTTGTTGCAGGTAAATTCAAATTTACAGGTTTGTATGACGCATATACAGTTAAAGAGTTAAGGTTTACTGTAGGAGATGGAACAACTGGTTCTACTTCTCCTGGAATTTCAGCCGCAATTGATAGCGCTGTATTAAAAGATGGTGATACAGTGTTAGCAACAGTTCCTTATGACGGAGCCAACAACTACTTTAACTTCACAGGTTTGTCAGTAGCTGTGCCTACAAATTCAAGTACAGGCAAAGTTTTGACTTTGGCATTTAATTTGTCTTCAAGCATTTCTTCTTCAACTAGCACTTCGCAAGTTGATATAGAACCAGCTTTAAACTATATTAAGTATGCTAATAGTCAAGGCTCAGAAACGACATCTGACATGACCACAGACGTAACTACTTACGACACCAATAAAGAAATGTATGTGTTTAAGTCTATTCCGACAGTTACTGAGATTGATGTGACAAATTCTGTCATTTCAAACAACGCTGCTAAAAATGTGTACAGTGTTAAGGTTGCTGCAGACGCAAAGGGGTCAGTCGCAGTAAAACAAATGAAATTTGCTTTAACCTGGGATGATTCAACAACTGATAATTCATTGTATTTGTATGCGTTTAAGTTGTTTAAAGATGGCGATGACATTACCAGTTTGGTAACAATTACCGACGAAGATGGTAATAGTCTTGAAACATCTACTGCAGCATTGGGAGCTAACGAAAATTCCGCTCATGCAATAGTCACATTTGATACAGAAGATACTATTTCAGCCGGAACATCATCGACTTATATCTTGCAGGCTACACCTTCTGGATTTGCCGCAGCTGACTCTGATGAAGGGGCTGATGGATTCTCCGTCAAACTAGCATCAGATACATCAGTCAATGCTTCTACCAAGAAGTACTTGAATGGTTCTGCATCACCAGCTACCGGCGTAGTACAGTTAGCTACATCAGCAGGAGCTTCCGGAGTTGACGCCAACTTTATCTGGTCAGATAATAGTGCGTTGTCTCATGCTTCAACTGTTTCTGCAAACACAGCTACAGCTACATCTTCAGGCGACTGGTCTAATGGATATCTTGTAAAGAATATTTCTTCATTTGCAGGAGAAGCTTTCTCTCGTTAAGCTAAAACAAAAACCCTTGCCTTTCTTGTGGATCGGCTGAAGGGATAAACAAAAACCTCGCTATTTTGCGGGGTTTTTGTTTATTATATTTTTTATGTAATTTTAGTAGGGTAAAGTTTTTAAAAATTCATTAACTGCCTCTTTTGTATCTGGATTTACCCCCAAAACTTCTAAAGCAATTTCTTTGGCTTTTTTATATTCTCCCAGCTCTTTATAAATAATTGCTAAATTTATTTTATATTGTATGTTTTTTGAGTCTATTGTTATAAGTGTTTCGTATATCGGCACTAGCTCTTTGTAATTTTTCGTTTTCATATAAACAATTGCTAGTTGGCTTAATTTGCCTTGGTTTTCCCACTCGTATTTCATTTGTTTTGCTGTTTCTATATTTTTACTGCCCTGTTCTGATTTGTCAAGTAAAATTTCAGATAAACCAAGATACCAATAGCAGGAATTTAGGGTCGAGTCTGTTGCAACGCAATCTTGAGATGCTTTCTCCATTTTGTTATAATCTCCATAAGCAAAATAATTTCCTGCTAAACTTGCAAAAACCTCAGGCCTTTTAGGACTTAAATTATTAGCTGTTTTTAGGTATTGTTCGCTTTCTGTCAAAAGATTTTTTTTAGTTTCAGGATTTTGTTCTCCAGCAATTAATGTGCTGTTAAAATCTGCCAGCAGGATCCATGATCTTGTATAATTTGGTCTTTTGGCAAGAGAATATTTTAAAGCTTCAATCCCTTTATTAACATAATCTTCTTGATTGATCGAAGTAAACTTCTCGCAGTTTTTAATTTCTTCTAGATAATTTAATCTCAAATAAGAGTCTAAAAAACTTTTTTGATTAAGAATATTTTCTAATCCTTTAAGTCTTTGCGGGCAATCTAAGCTGATATATTTTTTAATTTTTGCGTTTATTGATATTGGCTTTAAAGCAAATTGCCATAAAAACCAAGAACAAAAAATTACAGAAATAATAAAAATAGTTTTCCTTTTTTTGTATATTTTTTCATAAAATTTTATTTGATAATTATTTTTTGGTTCTGTGATATTATTTTCTGAAATCAAATACAAAGAATATCCTATTATAAAGAATAAAATTATGTAAGTACTCACGCTATCAAACCCAAATATTAAGGCAACAAAATAGCCTAAAAATGTTGCTTGAATTGAGTGATAATTTATATTGATGCCTTCATTAAGCTTTTTAGATTTTTGTAATTTCCAAAACAAAAAGCCAAAAATAAAAATATAAATTGCTAAAAATGCATAACCATAAGAAACCGCTAAGTCCAAAAATATATTATGAGCTCTGTCCCACCAGTTATTTTTTGATTGACCTACTAGATACGGCAAGGAAGGGTCATAATATTTATCAAAAGCAATAGATTGATTTTCTGGCCCCCAACCTAAAATAGGATTTTCCATAGAAGAATTTAAGAATACTTTCCATGCAGAAAAACGGGTTTCCCCTAAGTCTGTTATCGCGTTTTTAATGGATAATCTTTTTGCTATGGTTAATATCTTTTCATTTTTCTCTATAAAGCTGGGAAGTTTTGGGGTAAAATTTATAAATAAAATAACAGAAAGAACCAAAAGCAAGATAGCAGAAATAACAATTTTAGTTTTAAATAATTTTTTAGGAAAAAATAAAAGAAAATAAATAGCTCCTATAAAAATTCCTATAAAAGTTGCTCTGGAGCCAGATATAAAGATGCCAAAGGTAAAGAAAGTTAAAGATGCCCAGTAAAAAATTGCTTTTTTAGATTTTTCTTTGAGTGAGAATGAAAGTAGGGGGAAGATTAAAAGTAAAAGATAGATTGCCAAAAGTATTGGGTTTGACATTGTAGATGGTGGTCTATATTCGTAATCAATAAATACTTTTGGCAGAAGATCAAAATATTGGATTGTGGCAAAAAGTACAACAATGTTTGCAATTATAAATTCAAAATCCCAAAGTTTTTCCCAGTGTTCTTTTCTGATTATAAAAAATAGTACAAATGGTAGGAGGATTGTAAATAATAAATTTATGGCTCCACCAGAGCGATGTGGAGATGCCCATAAACTAAAAAGCATATCTTTAGAAAAAATAGTAGATAAAATTACAGCTAATATTAAAAGACCGAAAAACCAAAATATTTTTTTATTATTTTTATATTTTTCTATAATATTATGCCAAAATAGTTTTTCTGATATTGCCTGCCATAAGAAAAGCAGAAGTATTAAAGAAAAAATAACTCTAAAAGCTATCATTTTGCCCCATTCTGGCGGAAAGAAAAACGGTTGGAACGCCCACAAGGGCAGAGAAAGAATAATAAAAAAGCTTGCTAAATAAAGCCAATAAAATTTATTTTGGTATTCTTGTTTTGTGGTATTGTTTTTCATATTAATTTATGGTAAAAATATATTAACTAATAATACAGGTTTAAAAATCAAAAATCAAATGGAAGGCAAAAAGATAGTGATCACTTCGGGGTATTTTAACCCATTACACATCGGTCATATTAATTTGATTAGAGAGTCAAAAAAGCTTGGCGACTTTTTGGTTGTTTTGGTAAATAATGATAAGCAAGTAAAATTAAAAGGATCAGTCCCATTTATGAAAGAGCAGGAAAGGTTAGAAATTGTAAAAGCCTTAAGATATGCTGATGAGGTAATATTGTCAGTAGATAAAGATGCTACGCAAGCTAAAAGTTTAAAGCTTATTGCTAATAAATATAAAGGAGATTTGTGTTTTGCTAAAGGCGGAGATAGAAATTTTGACAATCTTCCAGAAAGCGAAAAGGACGTTTGTAAAAAATTTAATATAAAAGTTTTAAATGGAGTTGGAGGAGATAAAGTACAAAGTTCTTCTTGGCTTTTAAAAAATACTGTTGATAAAATAAAACAATCATAAATTTTTTATGAAAAAGAGTACTGCAAAAGTGGGAATTTTAGGATTTGGAGAAATTGGATCTTCAATGGCTCAATTTTACAAAAATCCTAGAATAAAAGATTTAAAAAAAGACGATGGATTACAGGGCGTTGAAGTTTTGCATATTTGCATTCCATGGTTTGATAACTTTATAGACATAGTAAAAAAAGAGATTAAGTTGGCTAATCCAAAACTAACAATAATACACACAACAGTAGCTCCGGGAACCACTCAAAAATTAGCCAAAATGTTTGGTGGTATGGTAGTCCACAGTCCGGTAAGAGGAGTGCATCCACATCTTTATAAAGGAATTAAAACTTTTGTAAAATATATTGGAGCCGAAAATAAAAAAGCAGGTAATATGGCAGAAAAGCACTTAATTTCTTTAGGAATTAAGACAAAATTATTCATACCTGCTAAAACAACAGAGGCTTTAAAGATCTGGGACACAACCCAGTATGGATGGAATATAATCTTAAATAAAGAAATTAAAAAGTGGTGTGATAAAAATGAAGTAGATTTTGAAAAAGTTTATACAGAGGCAAATATATCGTATAATCAAGGTTATAAAAAATTAGGTAGAAATGAAGTTTTGCGTCCGTATTTAAAATATATGAAAGGTAAAATTGGTGGACATTGTGTTATGCAAAATTGCAAAATTTTAGATTCTGATATTGCTAGGATAATTATTAATAAAAATAACAAGATAAATTTTTAGAAAAATGAAAAAAATTTGTGTTATAGGAACAGGATATGTGGGATTGGCATCTGGAGTTTGTTTGGCTGAAATTGGTCACAGCGTTATTTGTGTAGATAATAATAAAGAGAAAATTGATCAATTAAAAAAAGTAATTTGTCCTATTTATGAGCCAGGTTTAGAAAAGTTAATGGCAAAAAATAAGAAGAGGTTATATTTTACAACAGATATAAAAGATGCGGTTTTAAAGTCAGATATAATCTTTATTGCAGTTCATACTCCAACAAGAGAAGATGGTGAGACAGATTTGCAGTTCGTTGAAAATGTTTCTAAAGAAATAGCTTTAGTAATAGATAAGTATAAAGTTATTGTTTCTAAAAGCACAATGCCAGTTAAAACTGGTCAAAAAATAAAAGAAATAATTTCAAAATTTTGCAAAAAAGGAGTTGAATTTGATGTAGTTTCTAATCCAGAATTTCTAAAAGAAGGTACTGCCATAGATGATTTTTTAAGACCAGATAGAATTGTAATTGGAGTTGAGAGTAAAAAAGCAGAAAAAATTATGAGAAGCATTTATAGTCCCATTAAAGCTCCTTTAATTTTTACCTCAATTGAATCGGCTGAAATTATAAAGCATTCTTGTAATGCATTTTTAGCAACTAAAATTTCTTTTATAAACACAATTGCTAATATTTGCGAAAAAAATAATGCAAACGTAGAGGAAGTTGCTTTAGCTATGGGACTGGATAAAAGAATTGGGAAGCATTTTTTGAAGGCAGGGATTGGCTTTGGTGGCAGTTGTTTTCCAAAAGATGTATCAGCCTTCATTAATGTTGCAGAAAAATCTGGTTATGATTTTGATCTTTTAAGAGAAGTTAAAAAAATAAATAAGCAACAAAGATATAATTTTATTGAAACAGTTAAGGATAAAATTTTAGGATTTAAAAATAAAAAAATTGCAGTTTTAGGTTTGTCTTTTAAGCCAGACACAGATGATATGAGAGAGGCACCATCAATTGATATTATAAGTTCATTTTTAGATAGTGGTGCAGAGGTAAGAGTATTTGACCCTGTTGCTATTGAAAATGCAAAAAAGATTTTTAAAGATAAAATTTATTATGCAAAAGATATTTATGATGTAGCCAATGGTTGCGATGTTTTAATAATTTTAACAGAATGGCAAGAGTTTTATAAAATGAATTTAAAAAGAATCAAGAAATTATTAAAAAAACCAATAATAATTGATGGAAGAAATATTTTTGAACCAAAAAAAATGGAAAAATTAGGTTTTAAATATTATTCTATTGGAAGATAAGCATTAAAATTATGGATGATAATATTATTGGGAAAGCCGTAAAGATAGCAGTCTTTGCACATAAAGATCAGGTTCGTAAAGCAGATGGATTGCCATTCATTATTCACCCTTTTATGGTAGCTTTGAAATTAGCAAAGTATAATTTTTCAGATAAAATCGTTGCAGCTGCTTTAGTCCATGATGTTTTGGAGGATACTAATTTTTCAGAAAAAATATTAAAAAATGAACTTGGTAAAGAAGTTTTAGAAATTGTAAAAGCTGTTACGAATGATAATTCTTTAATATGGGAAGACGAAAAGAAAAAATATATTGAAACTGTAAGGAACGGTCCAGATGGATCTAAGGCAGTATCATTGGCAGATAAAATTCATAATATAGAAAGTTTGTTGCAAGCATATAAAAAACAGGGTCCTGAAATTTGGAAAAAATTTAATCGTGGCAAAGAAAAGAAAATTTGGTTTGAAGAGGAAGTTTTGAAAATGCTTAAAGAAACTTGGGATCACCCAATGATAAAGGAGTATGAAGTTTTAATAAATAAAGAAAAGAAATTAGAATGAAAATATTAATTACAGGTTCTTCTGGGACAATTGGGACAAGATTATTTGAAAAACTTTTAGAAAATAACTATGAGGTTGTTGGTTTTGATAAAAAAGAAAATAAATGGCACGAAAATTTAAATAAATTAACAGTAGTCGGAGATTTGCTCAAAAAAGAGGATATAGAAAAAATTCCAAGTGATATAGATTTAATAATTCATTTGGCAGCCAATGCTAGAGTTTATGATTTAGTTATAGAACCAGATTTAGCAAAAGATAATATAATTACTACTTATAATATTTTAGAATTTGCTAAAAAAAATAAAATAGATAAAATAATTTTTTCTTCTTCAAGAGAAACTTATGGCAATAGAAAAAAAATAAAAGCAAAAGAAAATGATGTAGATATTCAGTTTTGTGAAAGTCCATATTCAGCTAGTAAGATTGCTGACGAAGTTTTAGTTTATTCTTATCAAAAATGTTATAAAATAAATTATATTGTTTTAAGATTTTCTAATGTTTATGGAATGTATGATGAGTCAAATAGGTTTATACCGTTGATGATAAGGAAAATGAAGAATAAAGAAAAAGTAGAAATTTTTGGTAAAAATAAGTTATTAGATTTTACATATATAGATGACTGTGTTGATGGAATAATAAAATCTATTGAAAAATTTGATAAGGTAAAAAATAATACCTTTAATATTGCTTCGGGAAAAGGACAAAAATTAATTGATGTTGCAAAAATAATTAAAAAAGAATTAAAAAGTAAAAGTAAAATTTTGCTTAGAGCAAACAGAACGGGAGAAGTGGTAAAGTATGTAGCAAATATTTCTAAAGCAAAAAAGATGTTAGAGTATAAACCTATTTTTGAAATCAAAAAAGGTTTGAGTTTGTCTATTAAATGGTATAAAAATTAATAAAATAATAGTAAGTTTTTTAATGAAGGAAAAAATATTAG
This sequence comes from Candidatus Staskawiczbacteria bacterium RIFOXYD1_FULL_32_13, assembly GCA_001820485.1. Lineage (GTDB taxonomy): Bacteria > Patescibacteriota > Minisyncoccia > Minisyncoccales > Staskawiczbacteraceae > XYB1-FULL-32-11. The sequence goes on along the minus strand of MHPU01000008.1, from coordinate 33,732 downwards.
ATCAAAATAATTTAAACTTACCTAATAATATAAAAAATAAAGCCATTAAATCATTAAAATGGTCTTTTTTAAATGAGTTTATTGCTTCCCTTTTTCCTCCGATTGTAACTTTAATTTTAGCCAGACTTCTTATTCCTTCTGATTTTGGTATTATTGCTATAGCTACAATTTTTATAAGTTTAGCAAAACTTTTTCAGGATTTTGGTTTAGCAAAAGCTTTAATACAACGCGATAAAGATGTCAAAGAATCAGCTAATGTTGTTTTTTGGGGGAATTTTATTTTGTCTTTTTTAATTTTTTTGACACTTTTTTTTATAGCTCCGATAATTGCTGATATTTTTAGAGAGGCAAGAGTAATATTTGTTTTAAGGGTTTTGTCTTTACAAATAATTTTTGTATCATTGAGCTCGGTTCAGATAGCTCTTTTCCAGAGAGAATTCTATTTTAAAAAAATATTTTTTAATAGACTAATTTCTTCATTCGTACCAGGTTTTGTGTCTATTCCTCTTGCGTTTTTAAATTTTGGGGTTTGGGCAATAGTTCTTGGGTCTTTAGCAGGGTCTTTTATACAAATGGTATTTTTTTGGTTCACTAGTTCGTGGAGACCGAATATGAGTTTTGATAAAATATTAGCAAGACAATTATTCGGATTTGGTGGTTGGATTTTGTTGGAAACGTTTTTTGCTTGGTTAATTGTACAAGGAGAATCTATGGCTGTTGGATATTTTCTGGATATAAAAGAGCTTGGGATTTATCAAATGGGGGCCACATTTGTTTTATTGGTTTTTGGAACAGTATTTAATTCAATAATCCCAATTCTTTATTCTACTTTTTCTAGATTGCAAAAATATGATAAAGAACTTAGGGAATATTTTTTAAAGATCACAAAATTAGTTTCTGCTCTATCTTTGCCAATGGGTATGGGATTAACTATAATTTCTGTACCATTTTCTGCAATTGTTTTTAATGAAAAATGGTCGGGGATTGCTCAGGTTATTTTAATTTTGAGCCTAGTCCAATCGGTTAGTTGGTTAATCTGTGCGAATAGTGGCGTTATGAGGGCAATTGGGAGGCCTGATATAAATTCAAAACTACTTGGTTTTTTTGTGGTAATAAGCGTTCCAATATATATTGTTTCAGCTCCGTTTGGGATTTTTACTTTTTGTTTAGCTAGATTAGGATTGGAAACAGTTTATGTTTTTTTAAATTTTATTGTTGTTAAAAAGGTTTTAAAAATAAGCTTTCAACCGTTCCAATTAATAGGTTATGCAAAAATTATTATAGCTGTTTTGTTGATGGGTTCTGTTGCTCACGCATTAGTTGTTTTGTTTAGTCCCTTCGAGGGCATTGCAAGTTTGTATAAAATTTTTATAATTACTTTTACTGGAGCAATAAGTTATATAGGGTTTCTATATTTGTTTGATAGATCTATTATTAATCAATCAAAAGAACTTTTAATAACAGCTTTAAAAAGATAAATTTATGATAACAATAAATGACAGAATATTATTTTTAAATCTTGATTATGGCGAAAAATCAGTTTCTGTTAAAGATACTATGGCAGGCCTTGGTGAAGTTTATTCTCATAAATTTAAAATGCCCATATTGGATTTTATAGTTTCAGCTACTGTGCTGAAAGAAGCAGACTATAATGTCAAAGTTGTTGACAATGAATTGGATAAAGTTGAGCATAAGGAATTAATTAAGAAAATTATTCAGGAAAATTACAACTTTATTTTTTTAAGGACATCTGTCCCAACCATAGATAAAGATTTGTTTTTTGCTGATTTGCTTAAAAAAAGTAATAAAAAGATAAAAATTTGTTTGTTTGCTAATTTTCTTGATAAGTTTATAGGAGTTTTAAGCAAGCATAATATAGATTTTTTTATATCAGGGGAAGTTGAATTTGCTTTTTTGGATATTAAGAATAAATTATCAAAAGAAAATATAAAGGGAATTGGTTTTAAAAATAATAGTAAATTTGTTTATACTGGAATGCGCGAATTTAGCCATAATTTAGATAATTTACCTTTGCCAGATTGGAGTTTAGTTCCTTATAAAAAATATTCATTTCTTACATGTCTTGCGAGCAGGGGATGTCCTTATAACTGTGGATATTGTCCATATCCCGTTTATCAAGGATCTGTCTGGAGAACTAGAAGTGTTGAAAATATAATAGAGGAATTGCGAAAATTACTTTTTGTTTTTAAAGTTGATTTTGTGAGATTTAGAGATCCAGAGTTTACAATTAATAGACAAAGAACAGTAGATATTTGTAATCAACTTATTAATAATAAGATAAATATTACATGGCAATGTGAAACAAGATTAGATTTATTAGACTCAGAACTTTTAGATATAATGAAAAAAGCAGGTTGCAATAGAATTTGTTTTGGAGTAGAAACTATAAATGAGGAAACAGCAAAATTAGTTAATCGTAAAAGAATAGGAAAAAAACAAATAGATATTATTTTAAATCATTGCGAAAAAATAGGAATAAAGACTTCGGGGTTTTATATTATAGGTCTTCCATGCGAAACAATAGAATCAACAATTGATTTAATCAACTTTTCTTTATCTTTAAATACAAGTTTTAACGAGTTCACAATAGCTACGCCTTATGTTGGTACTCCTTTGGCAAAATGGGCAGAAGATAAAAAATTGATAACTAATCAATTTGATCCAAGCTTGTATAGCGGTAGAGAGGTTGCTATGACTAATGGTATATTAACTGAGAATCAGCTTAAAGTATTGCATAAATTTGCCAATATATCTAACAAACAGAAAACCAGAAGAAAAGACATAATAGAAATTATAAAAACAATATCTAAAAAACCGATTTTTATAGTAGAATTGTTTAAAAAACAAACAGCGAAAATATTTTTATTTTATTTTTTAGATACTTTTAAAGTTTTTTTACTAAAAATAAAAATTATTTTATTATAATTATGTCTTATAAAGTTTCAATAATTATACCTACTTACAACAGGGGTAAGCCCTTAGAAACAACTATCAAATCTTTTATGTTGCAGTCTTTTAATAAAGAAAACTATGAAATTATTATTGTAGATAATAATTCTAGTGACTTAACAAAAAGAATAGTAGAAAATTTAATAAATGCTAATAAAAACGGAGTCAAAATAAAATATATTTTTGAACCAAGGCAAGGAGTGCATTTTGCAAGAAATACTGCCTCAAAAATAGCAGAAGGAGAAATTTTGTATTTTACAGATGACGATATGAAAGCTGATGGTGGTCTTTTAGAAGAAATAATTAAAGTTTTTGATAAAGAAAAAGATATTGGAGCTGTGACGGGTTTAATTTTGCCTATTTTTGAAGTAAATCCTCCAAAATGGATATTAGAAAATTGTTACAATAGTATTTTAAGCTTAACTGAGCCTACTAGAGAAAAAAAAGAAATTATTTCTTATGAATCTATGGGTGTGTTTAGTTGCCATTATGCAATTTTAAAGAATGTTTTTGTTAGAGCTGGTGGTTTTAATCCTGAAAATACGGCAGGTCTTTGGATTGGTAATGGAGAACTCGGGCTAAATATTAAAATCAAAAAGTTGAAGTTAAAATTTGTATTCTTGCCAAAATCAATAATTTATCATATAATACCAAAAGAAAGATTAATACAAAAATATATTAACAAGCGTCTTGCAAACCAGGGAGCGGTTGATTCTTACACTGCTTATCAGGCTAAAAAATACAATAATTTTCAACTTTATGTTAAAATATTATATTATATTTTAAGAATGCCTTATTGTTTACTATTTTTGCTGATAAACTTTATTACTGGAAATTCAAAATGGAGAATAAGATGGGCGTTTATTTTTTATTATATAAGAAGGATAAAATATGATTTTAAATTAATAATAAACTCTGATTGGAAAAAATTAGTATTAAAAGAAAATTGGTTAGATTAAAAAATATGGGAAAAAGTGTTAAAATTTTGGCGACAATAGGACCCGCTTCTATTGATAAATTAATTTTACAAAGGCTTGATTCTGCGGGAGTTGATATTTTTAGAATAAACTTATCTCATACAAAAGTTGAGGATTTTTTAGATTTTTATAATAGATTAAAGCAAGGAACTAATAAAACAATTTGTGTAGATTCAGAAGGTGCTCAAATAAGGACGGGCAAAATGAAAGGTGGAAAAATTCTTGTTCAAAGCAATAGTGTTGTAAATTTTGTTTCGGAAAATATTTTGGGAGATGAATATAATATTCCTTTATATCCGATAGAGCCATCAAAATTTTTAAAGGAAGGAGATGTTTTATATTTAGATTTTAATAATGTGATTATTCAGGTAATTAAAATAGTCGGAAAAGAAGTAAGAGCAATGATTTTAAGCGGAGGAGTGGTGGGGTCTAATAAAGGGGTAAATTTAGATAGGCAAATTGATATATCTGCTTTTACCAAAAAAGATTTAAAGATTTTCAAAATGGCAAAGAAAAAAAAGGTTGATTGCGTGGCATTGTCATTTGCCTCTAAAAAAGAAGATGTGGATAAATTGAGGAAAATTTTTAAATATCCAATTTTTGTAATAAGCAAAATAGAAAGTAAGAAAGGAATGAATAATTTAGAAGAAATTTGTAAAGTATCTGATGCTATTTTAATTGATAGGGGTGATTTGTCTAGGGATGTGTCCCTGCAGAAAATTGGTCTTGCTCAAAAATATATTTTAGATACAGTTAAAAAAATAAAAAAACCAGTTTATGTGGCTACAAATTTATTAGAAACAATGATGGAAAATTTTCAGCCAACTAGAGCCGAAATTAATGATATTACCAATACATTGCTTTCAGGAGCTTCGGGTTTGGTGTTGGCCGCTGAAACTGCTATTGGCAAACATCCTGTAGAATGCGTTAGAATGATTAAAGGGGTTATTAACGAAGTTGCAAAATATCAAAAAGAAAAAAATATAAAATATTTAAATTCAATTTTTGATTATAGTTTGATTGAACCTCATGGTGGAGTTTTGGTTCAAAATGTAATAGACAGAAATTCTGTTTTAAATTTAGATAAATTGCCAAAATTAAGAATTTCAAGTCAAACAATGCTTGATGTTGTTCAAATTGCAGAA
>MHPU01000008.1:0-28620 GCA_001820485.1 Candidatus Staskawiczbacteria bacterium RIFOXYD1_FULL_32_13 | reverse complement strand
TGGTTTTATGGATTACAAAGAATTGATGTTGGTTTTAGATAAATATAAGCTTAAAAATGGAGCAGTGTGGACTTTACCTATTTTATTGCAATTAATTAAAAAAGAAATTAATTTTAAAAAAGGTGACAAAGTTGCTTTATTAGAAAAAATAGGAAATAAAATTTATGGAATGATTGATGTTTCAGAAATCAAGAAAATAGACAAAAAAGAAATCGCGCAAAAATGGTTTGGAACAACAGACCAATCTCATCCTGGAGTGGCAAATTTTAATCAAAAAGGTGATTATATTGTAGCAGGTCAAGTTTTTCTTTTTGAAAGACCAAACTCTTATGCGGAATTTTATAGCCTGACTCCAAAACAAAGCAGAGAAATTTTTAAAAATTTTGGTTGGCAAAAGATAGTAGGATTTCATACAAGAAATGTAATACATAGAGGGCATGAATTTATCCAAAAAGAGGCTCTAAAAAAAGTAGGAGCTGATGCTTTGTTTATTAGTCCTGTAATAGGACCAAAAAAGAAAGATGATTTTACTGCGCAAGTAATAATTAAAGCTTATGAGGAAATGATTAAAAATAATTTTTATGATCCATATCCTGCTATTATTGGAGCTTTTACAACATATTCCAGATATTCTGGTCCCAGAGAAGCTGTATTTACAGCTTTATGTAGAAAAAATTTAGGGTGTAGCTATTTTGTGGTTGGCAGAGATCATACTGGAGTTGGAAATTTTTATAAGCCAGATGCTTCACATAAGATTTTTGAAAAGGTGGGGGATATTGGAATAAAACCTTTAATGTTTGATAAAGCAGATTTTTGTAAAGAATGTAAAGAAGTTAATTTTGAATGCAGTCATAAAGAAGATTCAAAAATAAGTATTAGTGGCACAAAAGCTAGAACTTGTTTATTGGCAGGTGAAAAAATTCCTGATTATTTGATGCGTCCTGAAATTGTAGGAATGCTGGAAGATTTTTATAAAAAAGATAAAAGTAAGCTTTTCGAAAAAGAATAAAATATGATAATTTGGTTTACAGGGTTATCGGGATCGGGAAAATCTACTCTTTCAGATTTTTTGAAGCAGGCTTTAGAAAAAGTTGGGTTTTCGGTTTGCCAGGTTGATGGCGATATATTTCGGCAAAAAGAAAAAAAAGAGAAACATTTTTCAAGACAAGATATTATTGAAAATAATTTAAAAATAATTTCGCATTGTCAAGCTTTTGAAAATGATTATGATTTTATGATTGTGGCTGTAATTTCTCCTTATCAAGAGACAAGAGATGTCGCGCGGAAAACATTTGGCAAAAATTATTTTGAGATATTTTTAAATTGCCCACTTGAAGTTGTTATAAAAAATGATGTCAAAGGAATTTATAAAAAAGCGCAAAGTGGAGAAATTAAAGATTTAATTGGTTTTTCACTTGAGTCACCTTATGAAATTCCGCAAAACCGTGATTTAGAAATTAAAACAGATAAGTTGTCTGTGGGCGAATCAGTAAATATGATTTTAGAAAATTTACAAAAAAATTATGGAATCAAAATCTAGAAATAAAATTGTATTAGTTTCTGATTTTGGAAGATCCGGGCAAGGCTGGCTTTCTTATATGCTTTGTTATATCCTAAATGCCCAATTTATCGAACCATACAATTTTTTAAATGGAAAAAAATATTCTGTTTCGGAGCATATTTTGGATTTAACACAGGGTAATTTACCAAATAGGGAAAGAACAAATTATTCTTTAGTTGTTAAAACTCACAATATTTTAAGATCACAAATTGATTTAACTGATAAAATAATTTTATTAGTGCGTGATCCAAGAGATGTGGCGGTTTCTATGCAAAACTTGGTTTTAATAAATTACAATAAAATTGGCTGGGGTCATCCGAGAGCAAAATTTTTTCTTTTAATGGAAAAAAGCTTTAGACTGTTAAATTATATTAAAATAATTTTAAGTTGGAAAAGACATTATTATAGCTGGAAAAAATCTAGTTACTATTTTGTAAGATATGAAGATTTGTTGGTAAATTGCCAGCAAGTACTAGAAAAGATTTTAAAATATTTGGAAATTCAATTAGATGAAAAAATTATTAAAGAAGCAGTAGAAAATTTTTCATTTGAAAAAATCACAGGTCGTAAAAGAGGACAGGAAGACAAAGGTAGTGCTGAATTCAGAAGAGGCATATCTGGAGATTATAAAAACAAATTTTCTAGGTTTGAAATAAAAGTAATTGATTTTCTTTTCAAAAAATTATTCAAAGAATTAAATTATGAAACTAATAGTTAAACATTATTATTGTTTTGGTAAAAAAGCAGAGAATGTTGGTAGAAATCTTCTTATATCTTCTTCTTGGGACACTATAAGACTAGATGAGGACGAATCTACACCTTTTTCTATTCCTAGCAATCGAAATAAATGGATTGAAAAGTGCAAAAATCATACAATTATGGTAGAAAGAGGCAAAGCTATTGCAAATTTTTTAAAAATAAAGAGGAAAAATTTTAAAAAAGTAATTTCTTTTGGATTTGGCGCAGGTTTTATGGAATATAACCTTAAAGCAAATTATCCTGAAATTCAAATAAGCTGTTCAGATTTTGCGCCAAAGGCTGTTGAAAGATTAAAAAATGTTTTTACTGAAGCTGATAATGTAGAAGTTTTTGATATGTTAAAAGATGAGTGGATTAATTATGGAGTAGATACTTTATATATTTTACATCGTCTTGATGCGGATTTTAATAATAAACAATGGGATAAAATTTTTTGTAAAATGAATCAAACAGGAATTGAAAATATTTTATTTGTGCCATGTGATATATCGAAAATAGGGTTTTTACTCAAATCTAAATTAGGATATTTTTCTCAGGTTCTCCAAGGGAACAAAATGAGTTTTGCTGGATATTTAAGAAATAGAAATCAGCTTGTTGCATTATTTGATAATTATTATAAATTGCAAGAAGAGTTTCCGATTCATGACTTAACAGGATTTTTGCTAAAAATAAAATAAATAAAATGAAAAAAAATATAGGAATTCTATTTTCAATTTCCAGAAAGATGGGGGTTTTCCAATATGGATTAAGTATTGCTGAAAGTTTAATAAATCATTGTTCTGATTTTAATTATACAATTTTGTATTATGCAGAGGAATCTCCGAAGGAATTTTTGAAAGTGAAAAATTTAGAAGGTATCAAATTTATTTCTCTAGATCCAAGTTATAACAGTTTTTTAGGCAAAATAAAATTTTCTTTTAATTGCTTATTTGGCAGGCCTTTATTTATCACAAATAAAAAAAATGAGAAAATTTTAAAGGACGCAAAAATAGATCTTTTGATAATACCTTTTCAACTTTTACTTGGTTTTGAAAACAAAATACCATATATGGTTTCTATACCAGATGTAATGTATAAATTTTATCCGCAGTTTCCAGAATATTCTTTTAAAGATCGCGTTATAAGCAATGTTGTTTTTGGGAATGCTATAAAATATTCTGCATTAGCTATTGTTGATTCTAATTGTGGGGCAGAACATTTGCAAAAGTTTTTTAAAACACCAAAAGAAAAGATAATGTCAATTCCTTATTTGCCAGCTGGTTATGTTTTTGCTTTTAAAGATATGGCAAAAGAGACAGCTAATGAATTATTAAAAAAATATAATTTGCCAAAAAATTTTGTTTTTTATCCAGCTCAGTTTTGGGCACACAAAAATCATTTAAATTTAATAAAAGCAATAAAAATTGCAGAAGATAAATATAACCAAAAAATTCCATTAGTTTTAGTAGGCAATGATAAAGCAAACTCTAAAAACTATAATAAAATTATGAATTTAGCGAAAGATTTAAACTTACAGGATAGGATTTTTCATTTAGGCTATGTAAAAGATGAAGAAATTGTGGCATTATATAAAAAGACAATGGTTCTTGTTTTCGCTTCGGTTGGTGGACCTACAAATATACCTATTGTTGAATCGATGTTTTTGGGAACTCCGGTAATTTGCCCTAATTTATTTGCTATGCCAGAGCAGGTGGGAGATGCAGGAGTTTTATTTGACCCATTTAATCCCGAAGATATGGCAGAAAAAATTGTTAAAGTTTGGACAGATGAAAGCTTAAGAAAACAGATGGTTGACAAGGGTTATGAAAAAATAAAAGATTTTAATTTTGAAAGTTATGCTAAAATGTGGATTATGGCCGTAAAAAAAGCTTTAGGTAAAATTAATAAAACATAAAATGAAAACAACGGAAACGATAAAAAATAAAAATAATGAAATTTTGGCAATAATTATTTATAACAACTTTAAAAAGAAGGGTGTTAATTTTTTGACTTCTGGAGAATTTTCTCAGCAGTTGGCTTTTATATCTAAAAAAGCTAAAGAAAAAATAAGCGCTCATTGCCATGAAATTACTAAAAGAGACATTGTTTTTGCTCAGGAAACTTTATTTATTAAAAAAGGCAAAGTAAAAATTAATTTTTACAGTAAAGACAAAACATATTTTGATTCAAGAATTTTAGGAAAAGGAAATGTTGTTTTATTAGCTGGAGGAGGACATGGTTTTGAGTTTTTAAAAGATACAGAAATGATAGAAGTAAAACAAGGTCCATATTTAAATGAAGATTATAAAATAGAATTTAAAGGCATAGAAGAAATTTGAAAATTTGTAAAAAAAGAGGACGGATTTTGGGTCCGTCCTATAGTGAGAGTAATGAGGTTGATTTATTCCTTGAAGACAATCCCGTCTTCTTCCATCTGGGCCCGCAGGGTTTGTATGTAATCGGTGAGATTTTGGGCACGCTTTTCACCGATTCTCCATCCTAAGCTGGTGCAGAAGCAGAATGGACAACTTGGGTCAACCCATTCGGCCGGCGAGTACCAAATATCCTTGAGGGACGATTTAGGATTTAGGTAGGTCGCTTCCGGGTCGTTAACAAACCATACGTGGTCAACTGCAGGCAGATCATGGTAGAGTTGGCCGGACCTGATGATCAGGTCTAGAGCCATGTTAACCACTTTGTCAGCATCTGCTAGAGCTTTCTTAACTCGGGAATCATTAGCACTATTCTTTGCACCGTGATTCAATACTGCTGACAAGACGATTTCCAACTCGTCCACGGAGATGTCACTGGTCTCTAGCCAAGATGTCAGAAGCTCTCTTGTAGCACTTTCGGGTGCATTACCGTGTCCATATTGGTGTTCAATGAGGCGGTCTGCGTTGTGGCAAAGGCCAGCAAGACCTGCCAATTTTGCGACGCACTGGTCGCCCCATTCATTCATGGCAATCCTTTGTGCCCATGTCGCAACACGTGTGGCGTGATGGATGTCGTGGCCACCGTGAATACCTTTGTGTGCCTTTGTCACCAAGTCAAAGGTTTCGGGAAATAACTCTTGGACGTTCATTTTGGGCCCTTTTATATAGAGGTAAAAAAAATGTCAAGGTACGATAATTATATTAACAAATTTTAAAATAAATGTCAATGATTCCGGTAAATAAGCCACTATTCATTAGTGATGAAAAAAAGTATTTAAATGAGTGCATTGATTCGGGCTGGATTTCTTCAGAAGGTCCTTTTGTTGTGCAATTTGAAAAAGATTTCGCAAAATATGTTGGTAGAAAATATGGGGTTGCTGTTTCTTCGGGAACATCGGCTTTAGAAGTAGCTGTTGGCTGTCTTGAATTAAAAAAAGGCGATGAAGTTATAATACCTTCTTTTACAATAATGTCATGTGCTTTAGCTGTTGTAAATTATGGCGCGATTCCTGTTTTTGTCGATTCAGAGCCCGATACATGGAATATAGATGTAAATAAAATTGAAGCAAAAATTACTAAGAAAACCAAAGCCATAATGATAGTCCATATTTACGGGCATCCTTGTGATATGGATAAGATTTTAAAAATTGCTAAAAAATATAATTTAAAAATAATTGAAGATGCAGCCGAAGCTCACGGAGCAGAATATAAAAGTAAGAAATGTGGGAGTTTTGGCGATATTTCTTGTTTTAGTTTTTATGCTAACAAAATTATTTCTACTGGTGAGGGAGGAATTATTTTAACAAATAAAAAAAATTATTTTGAGAAAGCAAAAAGTTTGAGAAATTTAGGTTTTGGTAAAAAGCAAAGATTTCTGCATCAAGATTTAGCAAGAAATTATAGAATGACAAATTTACAGGCAGGAATTGGTTTAGCTCAGTTAAAAAATATTGATAAATTAATAAAAATAAAAAGAGATAATGCAAAAAAATATACAGAATTATTAAAGAATGTAAAAGGTTTGCAGTTGCCAGTAGAAAAAAATTATGCTAAAAATGTTTATTGGATGTATGGAATTGTTCTAGATAAATTAACAGGCTTTACAGCAGAAAAATTTGCTGAAAAATTAGCAGAAAAAGGAATACAAACTAGGCCGTTTTTTTATTCTTTACATTTGCAGACTATTTGGAAAAGTAAAAGAATAAAAGTAAAAAGCGCAAAATGTCCTATTTCAGAAAGAATAGAAAAATATGGGTTATATTTGCCATCTGGTTTAGGGCTTTTAAATGATGAAATAATTAAAATTTATGATATAATAAAAGAGTTATTAAGCAGTAAAAAGAATAAGTATGATTGATTTAACAAAAAAGAAAATTTTGGTTACCGGAGCTTACGGTTTTGTAGGAAAGCATTTGGTTGAAAATTTATTAAATATCAGAAGAATCCCAAAAGAAAATTTATATTTGCCTACTAAAGAAGAAATAAATTTAATTAAGTGGCAAGACTGTAAAAAAGTTGTTGAAGGTCAAGATATAATAATCCACTTAGCTGCTAAAGTAGGAGGGATAGGATTGAATATGGAAAAACCTGGAGAATTGTTTTATGATAATTTAATGATGGGCACTCAATTAATGGAGGCAGCTAGGCAAATAGGAGTAGAAAAGTTTACAGGTATTGTTACTGTTTGTGCTTATCCTAAATTTACGCCAGTGCCATTTAAAGAAGAATACATTTGGTCAGGTTATCCTGAAGAAACAAATGCGCCTTATGGCTTGGCAAAAAAAATGTTGATGGTTCAATCGCAGGCATATAGAGATCAGTATGGATTTAATGCTATTTCGCTTTTCCCTGTAAATATGTATGGTCCGGGAGATGCTTTTGAAGATGATAAATCTCATGTAATAGCTGCTTTAATTAAAAAAATATATAATGCAAAAAAGTGGAACAAAGAGTATATTGATGTGTGGGGCACAGGGGAAGTTTCAAGAGAATTTCTTTATGTTAAAGACGGAGTAGAGGGGATTATTTTAGCAACAGAGAATTATGATAAGTCAGAACCAGTTAATATTGGGTCTGGAAAAGAGATTACTATTAAAGAATTGGTTAATTTAGTTGCTTCTTTAATGGATTTTAAAGGAGAAATAAGATGGGATAAAACAAAGCCAAATGGTCAACCAAGAAGATGTTTAGATATTAGTCGGGCAAAAAATGAATTTGGTTTTATGGCAAAGACAGATTTTATTGAGGGGTTAAAAAATACAATTAAATGGTATCAAGAAAATAATGAATAAAAAAGCTTTAATAACTGGGGTTACGGGTCAAGATGGTTCTTATCTTGCGGAATTTTTATTATCTAAAGGATATGAGGTTCATGGAATAGTTAGGAGAGCAAGTACTTTTAATACTTCAAGAATTGATCATATTATTGTTGACGAACAGCATACACCTGGAGCCAAGTTCTTTTTTCATTATGGAGATATGACAGATTCTACTGCTTTAATTGGTTTGATACAAAAAATTAAACCAGATGAAATTTATAATTTAGCTGCTCAGAGCCATGTAAAAGTTTCTTTTGAGGTGCCAGAATATACAGCTAATGCTGATGGTTTAGGAACATTAAGGCTTTTGGAGGCAATAAGACTGTTAGGATTATCAGAGAAAACAAAATTTTATCAGGCATCTACTAGCGAATTGTATGGGAAAATTCAAGAAAATACTCAATCAGAAATAACTCCATTTTACCCTAGATCTCCTTATGGAGTAGCCAAAATTTATGCTTATTGGATAACCACAAACTATAGAGAAGCTTATAATATTTTCGCTTGCAATGGAATCTTGTTTAATCATGAGAGTCCACGAAGAGGAGAAACCTTTGTGACAAGAAAAATAACAAGAAGGATTGCTAGAATAAAAGCAGGTTTGGAAAATAAGCTTTATTTAGGTAATATTGAAGCCAATAGAGACTGGGGTTTTGCTCCAGAATATGTAGAATGTATGTGGAAAATGCTTCAGCAAGAAAAACCAGATGATTTTGTTGTTGGTACAGGAGAGACACATTCGGTAAAGGAATTTTTGGATAAAGCATTTTCTTATGTTAACCTAAATCAAAAAGATTATGTTGAAATTGATAAGGCATATTTTCGTCCAACAGAAGTAGATAAATTAATATCTAATCCTAAAAAAGCAGAAGAAAAATTGAAATGGAAAACAAAAATAAAATTTGATGATTTGGTTAAAATTATGATAGATGCAGATATGAGAGCTTTGGGTTTGAATGTGATTGGAGAAGGAGATAAAATTTTAAAAGAAAAATTCCCCAACAAGTGGTGGGGAAAAGATTAAATTTAATTATGGAAACAGAAAAAATAATACATAAAAATTTAATATTGGCTATAATCGTTAGGGAAAATAGCTGGCAGGAGGGCTTAAATTTTGCTTCTACAGAAAATGATTATTTGCAAGTTGGTTTTTGGAATTATAAAAAAGGTCATAAATTAAATAACCATATACATCTTGTCTCGCATCGCCAAGTGCAAAAAACTCAGGAAGTTGTTTTTGTAAAAAACGGAAAATTAAGAGCGGATATTTTTTTAGAAAATGAAAAGTTTTTAACTTCAATAATTTTAAATGAAGGAGACGTTATTTTTTTTCTTAATGGTGGGCACGGGTATGAAATTTTAGAAGATAGCACAAAGGTTTTAGAGGTTAAAAATGGACCTTATCCTGGACCAGAGAAAGACAGGAAAAGATTTTAAAAATATGGCGGAAATAAAAAAAATAAATCAAATGGAGCCGTGGTTAGATGAAAAAGAACAAAATGCTGTTTTGGAATATTTAAAATCTGGCGGATGGCTTACTGAATTTAAAAAAACTAGAGAATTTGAAAATATGATTGCAGATTATGTTGGTGCAAAATACTGTTCTGTTGTAAGTAACGGAACAGTGAGTTTGTTTGTGGCCATTGTTGCTTTAGGTATAGGTAAGGGAGATGAAGTTATTGTGCCAAATTACACAATGATAGCTTCGGCCAATGCTGTAATTTTATCTGGAGCAAGGCCTATATTAGTTGATATTGATTTTAATAATTTATGTTTAGATTTGGAAATTGTCAAAAAGTCAATAACTAAAAAAACAAAAGCAATAATGCTAGTAACTGTAAATGGAAGGAGTCCTAATATGGATGAATTTGTAAGTTTTTGCAAAAAGAAAAAGATTTTCTTAATAGAAGATGCTGCTCAGTCTTTTGGGTCAAAATATCGTGGAAGATATTTGGGAACTTTTGGCGATATAGGAAGCTTTTCTTTTTCTATGCCTAAAATAATAACAACTGGGCAGGGTGGAGCTTTAATCACTAACAATGAAAAAATTTATAAAAAAATATTGGAGATTAAAGATTTTGGTAGAAAAAAAGCTGGAGTTGATATTCATAAGTCTATTGGGTATAATTTTAAATTTACAGATTTGCAGGCAGTCATAGGCATAGAACAAATGAAAAAATTACAATGGAGGCTGGAAAGAAAAAAGGAAATCTTTACATTGTATAAGAAAAATTTAGTTACCATAAGAGAAATAAAATTTTTAGAAACTGATCTAGAAAATGTTTCTCCTTGGTTTATTGATATTTTAGTTCCTCAAAATAAAAGAGGTCCTTTAGTAAAATTTTTAGATGAGAATGGAATAGGTTCAAGAATTTTTTATCCAGCTATACACACTCAGGTGCCATATAAAAAAATAAAGGGTAGTTTTAAGAATTCAGAAAATATTTCAAGAACAGGTCTTTGGTTACCATCTTCTTCTTTTTTAAGAGATGAAGAAATTATATATATTTGTAACAGAATTAAAGATTTTTTTAGTAAATGAAAATAATTTTCATAGCGTCAAAATATGACTATGGAAAACCAGAATTAGGTTATAGTTATGAATATTATAATTTATATGATTCTTTAGTTAGAATGAATAATAAGGAGCATGATGTTATTTTTTTTCCTTTTGACGAAATAATGGCAAAAAAAGGTAAAAAAGAAATGAATAATGAATTGCTTGATATAGTATCTAAGGAAAAACCTAATTTATGTTTTTTCTTTTTATCAAAAGATGAAATAGAAAAAGGAACAATTAAAAAAATAACTAGCTCTGGCGTTATAACATTTAATTGGTTTGCGGATGATAAATGGAGGTTTGAAAATTTTTCAAAATATTGGGCTCCACTATTTTCTTGGATATCTACTGATCAGCCAGTGAGGGTAAAAGATTATAGCAAAATTGGTTATAAAAATGTAGTTGTAGGAGGATGGGCATGCAATGAAAATATTCATAAATATCTTAACCTTCCTAAGATTTATGATGTTTCTTTTGTTGGCCAATCCCATGGAGATAGAAAAAATATTGTTGAAGAAATAAAAAAAGCAGGGATAAAGATAGAATGTTTCGGCAGAGGGTGGCCTAATGGAAAAATTTCGCAGGAAGAAATGATCAAAGTTTTTAATCAAAGTAAGATAAATCTTAATTTTTCTAAATGTTCTGGGGGTTTTGGTCTAAAATATATTGCTGGAATTTTTGTGAATAAAAATGAAAAAGGTAAATTAATAATAAATGATTATAGAAGTTGGTTACCAAACTTTAAGTCTTTCTTAGCAAGAGGTCAAAATGAAATTAAAGGTAGAAATTTTGAAATTCCAGGGTGTAGGGCTTTTCTTTTGACTGGTTATGCAAAAGGGCTAGAGGATTATTATACAATAGGTAAGGAGATAGCTTGTTTTTATAGTAATAAGGATTTAATAAAAAAAATAAAATATTATTTAAATAACCAAGGGGATAGAGAAAAAATTGCTCTAGCTGGATATGAAAGAACAATTTCAAGTTATACTTATGAAAAAATATTCAATAAAATATTTGAAATAATAAAAGTATTATGAATAATTTATTAAGAGTTTTATATAGTATTTTACCTAACTTTTTAAAAAAAATAGCTAAAAATTTTTACAGAAAATTGGGCTCTTTTATTATTTTGGATATGGATTTTGTTAATTATTTATCAGAACATTTTAGAGTTTCTAAAAAAGAAATTTTGTGGCTTTTAAAATTTGGTAATAGGATAGATTCTAATTTATGGCTTATTTTAAATCCTCAAACAGAAGAAGAAGAAAAAATTTTTTATAATACAACTCCGTTTTATATTTTTGATTTAGCTTTTTGGCATATGACTTTAGCTCAAAGACATTTTCGTTCTAAAATTATTAAAATAGTAAAAGGAAATGTTTTAGATTATGGAGGAGGAATCGGAGATCTTTGTCTTGCAATGTCAAAAGATGGTCTAAGAGTAGATTATGCAGATGTAGGTGGTAGAACTTTTGATTTTGCAAAACAAATGTTTCAAAAAAAAGGAGTTAATAATATTAGTATGATAAATTTAAATAATGAAAATATATCTAAAAATTATGACACTATTCTTGCTATTGATGTTATAGAACATGTGCCTAATGCTAAGGAAGTTATTTTTAATTTAATAAAACATTTAAACAAAAATGGTAGGTTAGTTGTCACTGGCTTAAGAATAAATGAGGATTCACAAATACATCCTATGCATCAAAAAATTAATTTTAATAAAGAATATTTAATCTCACTTGGTCTTTTAAGCACTAATGAGCCATGGTTATTTTTAAAAAAATGAATCCATTAGTTTCGGTAATAATACCCACATATAATAGGGAAAAATATATAAAAAGAGCGATAGATAGCGTTCTTTTGCAGAGTTTTCAAAATTTTGAAATAATTATTATTGACGATGGGTCTATTGATAATACAAAAGATATAATAGCAAATTATTTAAAGGATAGTCGCTTTAAATATATATATCAAAATAACCAAGGAGTAAGTGTGGCTTTAGATAATGGCATTAAAAAATCAAAGGGTAAATACGTTTCTTTATTACACTCTGATGATTATTGGTGCAATGTTGAAAAACTTAAAAAGCAAGTTGATTTTTTAGAAAAACACCAAGATTTTTTTTTAGTAGGCGGAGGTATAGTTAGAATTAAAGAAAATAAGACAATAATAAATAAAACCTTATATCCAAGTGATGACCAGAAAATAAGAGAATTTATGTTATTTAGTTGTTTATTTGCATCTAGTACGGTTGTTTTCGTTAAAAAAGCATATTTATTATCAGGAGGTTTTGATGAAAAATTAAAAGTTTGCGAAGATTGGGACTTGTGGTTAAGATTGGGAACAATTGGCAAATTTTATAATTTTAATGAATATTTTGCCTATTACCAAGAAAGTGATAAAAGTTTATCAAACTCTTTTTATAAAAAAAGCTTAAAAAATAATATTGAAATAGTCAAAAAATATAGGAACAATTATCCATTTTTTAAGAAAGCCTTATTATTGCGTTTTTTTTATTATTTATATTCTTTTATTCCCTTCAATCATAAATTATTACCTATTTTTTCTAAATTTAAAAGAATTATTTTTGGAAAACCAGTTTATATCAAAAAATAATCAAGGTTTAGTTATTACTTTTTTATTATTTCATTCATTATTGTACTGGCAAAATATTCAGCAGAAAACGGAATAATTTTGTCACTTTTTATAAAATTTTTTATGTTTTCTAAATATTTATTATATGTTTCTTCGTTAATATTTGTTAGAAAATTATAAAGCTCATCGTAAGTTTTAAATTGTCTTTTATCTATAAATGTATTCTGAGGAATAAAGGTTGTTATATTTGGAGCGCCAAGATAAATGGGCACGCATCTGGCAAAAAAGCAATCAAAGATTTTTTCTGTTACATAATTAGGGAACTTAGCATTTTCAAAACAGAGGGCAAATTTATAATTTTTATATGTTTCTATTTTAGATTTTACTGGTCCCTTATAAAAAGGAAAATTTGGTTTTAGAAGTTTAGTTAGAAATTGAAATCTATTTAAATGAAAGAGTTTATTTTTAAAATAATATTTATTCCACCCCTCCCCATATAAATCAAAATCTTCAAGATGATTATTTTGAAACCATTTTATAGCATTAATTCTTTCTGAATACAATTCTAATTTATGAGATTGAAGTTTGTGACCAAAGATAGCAGTACATAGTTTTTTGTTTTTAAAATTAACACAAGGTGTGTTTGTCGGTATCTGCATTGCATAATTTAATTTGAAGTATTTTTTGTTATCAACAATAATGCTGTTCCATGTAAAAATTTTTTTAAAATATTTATGATTTTCTATTATTTGATTTGCAGGGTTTTTGATTGGTGATTCATAAATAAATAAAAATTTATCGGAATTGGGATAGTTTTTTAAGTAATAATCAATATTTTTAGGAAAATCAAAAAATATTAAGGAATATGGTTCATTAATATTTTTATTAAAATAATCGTAAGTATTTAGAGAAATACCTTTGATAGATAAATATTGTTTTAATAGATAATACGGGTAAAGGCAGTTGTCTCTATTGTGAGAGCTTTTTAAGTTAAAAAGCTCATTTTTCAAAAATGATTTAGAACAGATAAAAAATATAGTTTTAATCATATTTTGATTTTATATTTTTTTTGCTATTTAGTCAATTTTATGGTAAACATAACTATTAATAGCAAATTCACTAGTTAATGAAAAAAAGTTTAATTTTTTTTATTCCAACATTAGAGATAGGGGGAGCTGAGAAGAACGCAGTAAATATACTTTCTGGTATTGATAGAAAAAAATACAAAATACGGCTTTTGCTGTGTAAGAAACAGGGTGATTTTTTAAATAATTTGCCGTCAGATATAACAATTAGTGAGTTGGGGAGCTTGAGTTCGTTTTTAGTGTTTATAAGACTTATTAATTTTTTTAAAAAAGAAAAGCCAGATTTATTTGTTTCTAATCTTTTAAGGTTTAACATTATAAGTATATTGGCTAAAATAATTTCTGGCTCGCGTTCAAAAATTATTATAATTGAACATACAAGTTTGAGCCAATTTTCTATTTATTTTTTTCTGACATGGGTAATCTATTTTTTATATAAAAAAGCAGATCTCATAATCACAGTTTCTATTGGCATTGCAGATGAACTAAAAAATATATATAAATTTGGTCATAAGATAAGAACAATTTATAACCCAATAGATATTAAAAAAATAAATACACTTTCACAAAAATATTTAACTAACAGTATTTTTAATCAGAAACCCGTTATTGTCGCGGTAGGTAGGTTAGTAAAAGCAAAAGATTATCCAACTTTATTAATGGCGTTTAAGATAGTTTTTAGAAAAATGCAGGCAAGTCTTGTTATTTTGGGTGAGGGTTCAGAGGAGGAAAATTTAAAAAATTTAGTAAAAAAATTGGAGATTTCAGATAATGTACATTTTTTAGGTTTCAAGGAAAACCCTTATAATTATATGGCAAATTCTTCTGTTTTTGTAAATTCCTCTATAAGAGAGGGTTTTGGCAATGTTATTGTCGAAGCAATGGCTTGTGGTGTCCCTGTAGTTGCAACAAATTGTAGATCTGGACCTGGTGAAATAATTCAGGATGGGGTTAGTGGATTATTGGTAGAGCCTAGAAATTCTGTAGAATTGGCAGAAGCTATATTAAAAATTTTAAAAAATCAAGATTTTGCTTTAAGGCTTGCTTTGGGCGGACAAGAGAGAGTGAAATATTTTTCAGCTGAAAATAGCATAAAAAATTACGAAAAAGTATTTAATGAGCAATTAAGATGATATTAATAAATAAATTATTATTTTACCCTTTGATTGTTGTCTTGATTTTGGCTTTTGTTGCTTTATTTTTTGACAAAGCACTGTCAATAGGTTTTTTATTTTTATTTATTATCACAATTGCAACATTCGCTGTCCTTCATTTTTTTGGAATTAAAGATACAAAAATTTATATCGCTTTTTGGATTATTTTTGCAATACACTTAAGTATGGTTTTATTGATATATTTTACAGGTTTTCGGCCTTTTGGCGGAGGAGCTGATTTTGAGATGTACAATGAAACTGCAATTGAAATTTCTAGAAGATTTAGCAGTTTTGACTTTTCTATGCAAGGATTATATTCATCGCATTATTTCCCTGTATTAATAGGAATTATTTATATTTTTACAATTCCTCAAATGATTGTGGGCCAATTATTTATTGTTTGGCTATCTGGTATTTCTTCTATTTTTTTATATCTATTAATTTTAGAACTCGGTGGAACAAAAAAGACATCTTTTTTAATTTGTATTATTCTGGCATTTTATCCAAGTTATATTTATTTTGGTAGTTTACTTTTGAAAGACACTGTATTTATGCCATTAGTACTGATTACACTTTTAATTTCGGTAAAAATAATAAAGCAATACAAATTATCAAAATTTTTATTATTTTTTGTTTTTGTAACTATATTAACGCATTTTAGGTTTTATATTGGATATGCGATGATTCTAGCTTTTATTGCTTCTTGGTTTTTAGCATCTAACTTTAAAATAGAAGCAAGATTAAAGTATGGGTTAGTGATGGTTGTAATTTTAGGATTTTCTCCTATGATAGTTGGAAATGGTTACTATGGGTCATCTAGTCTTGTTGAATATTTAAGACCGCAAAAGATAATATACTTTCGAGAAGCAATATACAATAAAAAAAATACAGATATTGTTTGTTCTGATTCAAAAACTTATAATACTAATGTTTGTTTAGATTATCCAGTTTTAGATAAATCGTCAAATTTAGATAAATCGTCAAATAATTTAGAAACTGATCAGCCTTCTCTTGATCAAAATCTTGGCAATGTTGGTGGACAGGGCTCAAGTTTTGTTGTCAAAACTGGTTTTGATAACGGAGTATTTAGTTTTTCATTAAATTATATTAGATCATTTATTTACAGTTTTTTAGGTCCATTTCCTTGGCAGATAACTCAAAAAAGACAACTTTTTGCTTTAATTGAAAATATTCCGTGGTATTTATTAATTATTGTATTTATATATAAATTCATAAAAATTATTAAAACATATGGATTTAATAAAATCATAAGAGAAAATAAAATCATAGCTCCGCTATTATTCTTTGCATTAATAGGGTTGGGAGCTCTTTCGCTTTTTATAAATAATTTTGGTATTATTTTAAGAATTAGAATGCCAATTTTTATTTCGTTTTTATGTATTATGGCATTATTTATTAATTTAGATAAAATTTATGATAAAATATTTAATTACGGGAGGAGCTGGATTTATAGGTTCAAACATAGTTAAAAAACTTTTAGACAATGGCGAGCTTGTTCGCGCTGTTGATAATTTTGCAACTGGTAGAAAAGAAAATATTACAGAATTTTTGGATAATAAAAATTTTGATTTTATTGAGGGCGATATAACTAATATAGATTTTTGCAAAAGGATCATAAAAAATATTGATTTTGTGTTACACGAAGCTGCTGTGCCTTCAGTACAAAGATCAGTTGAAGATCCTTTAACCTCAAATGATGCAAATGTAAATGGAACTCTAAATATGTTGGTTGCTAGTAGAGATGAGAATATAAAAAAATTTATTTATGCATCTTCTTCATCCATTTATGGAGATAATCCCGAATTACCCAAAAGAGAAGATTTTCCGGTAAGGCCTATTTCACCTTATGCTTTAACAAAATATGTTGGCGAAAGATATGCTCAAATTTTTTGGCAAATTTATGGTTTACCAACTGTTTGTTTAAGATATTTTAATGTTTTTGGGCCAAAACAAAATCCCAACTCTCAATATTCGGCTGTAATTCCAAAATTTATAAATAATTTTTTAAAAGATGAAACTCCTGTAATTTTTGGAACTGGAGAGCAAAGTCGTGATTTCACATTTGTAGAAAATGTTGTAGATGCAAATTTATTGGCAGTTAATTCTAAAGAAAAAGCTAATGGACAGGTTTTTAATATTGCCTGTAATCAAGAAAACTCATTAAATCAATTAGTTACTTTGTTGTGTGGGATAACGAGGAAAAATTTTGTGCCAGAATATAGACAAGGAAGACAGGGTGATGTTTTGCACTCTTTAGCTGATATTTCTAAAGCTAAAGAAATTTTAGGATATGAGCCTAGAACTCAATTTAAACAAGGTTTGGAGAAGTCTTTTGAATATTATAAAAGCTTTAAAATAAACACGAAATGATTTTTAATTCTGTTGAATTTTTTATTTTTTTTCCAATAACAGTTTCTTTATATTTTTTAAGTCCGCATAAATATAGATGGGTTATACTGTTGCTTGCTAGCTGTTTTTTTTACATGGCTTTTATTCCTGCTTATATTATAATTTTAGCATTTTTAATTGTAGTTGATTATTTTTTAGCAATAAAAATAGAGAAATCTTGCGGTAAGGAAAAAAAACTTTTTTTGGTCATCAGCATTTTATCTTCTTGTTTTGTACTTTTTGGTTTTAAATACTTTGATTTTTTTAATGCAAATATATTGGCAATAGCTAATTTCTTGGATTGGAATTATCCTATAAAAATGTTGAATTTAGTTTTACCTATTGGTTTGTCTTTTCATACCTTTCAAAGTTTAAGCTATGTTATTGAAGTTTATAAAGGAAAGTATAAAGCCGAAAAAAATCTTGGAATTTACTCTTTGTATGTTATGTTCTTTCCACAGTTAGTTGCAGGTCCCATTGAAAGACCACAGAATTTATTGGGTCAATTTTATGAAAAGCACAATTTTGAGTATAATAATGTAACTGGAGGGTTAAAGTTGATGGCTTTGGGATTATTTAAAAAAATTGTTTTAGCAGATAGGTTGGCGATGTTTACAAGTTTGGTATTTAGTAATGTTATGGAATATAAAGGTTTGGAGTTAATTATTGGCGTATTATTTTTTGCATTTCAGATTTATTTTGATTTTTCAGGATATTCTGATATTGCAATAGGATCGGCTTATGTAATGGGCTTTAAATTAAAAGACAACTTTAGAAATCCTTATTTTTCAAGATCTATAGCTGATTTTTGGAGAAGATGGCATATTTCTTTATCTTCATGGTTTAGGGACTATATTTATTTTCCTCTTGGTGGAAAGCGAATTAAAAAATCTAGATGGTATTTTAATCTACTTTTTACTTTTTTTATTAGTGGATTGTGGCACGGAGCTAGTTGGGGTTTTATAATTTGGGGAACTTTACATGGTTTTTATTATATTTTTGGCGAGATTACAAAAAAATTCAGGAGAAAAGTGGTAGAATTTATTGGGATAACAAAATTGCCTAAAACTAATAAATATTTACAGATATTTTTAACATTTTCTTTAGTTTGTTTTTCTTGGATTTTTTTTAGAGCAAATAATTTAAAAGACGCTTTTTATATTATCGGTAATTTATTTTCAGGGATGCCTCTTCAGGTGTTAAGTATTTATAGCAATTTGAGCAATTTTAATTTCACAAAAACCATTATTTTTGAACATCCTGCATATGAGTTACTAATATTATTTTGCTCGTTTATATTTTTAGGTATTATATATTTTTTGCAGAAAAACAATGATGTAAGGGCATTGCTTTCTAAGGAGCCAATTTTTGTCAGGTGGGGTTTTTATTATGCTATTATTTTTGGAATAATTTTTCTGGGAGTTGTATCTGAAATGAAATTTATATATTTTCAATTTTAAATGAATAAATTTTTTAAAAAGTTAGGTATTTTTTTTCTGCCAATTATAATTGTAGTTTTTTTCTTTGAGTATAATTTATCGCAAATACCCACAAGTTACAGTGTAAAGAAAAATTATTTAGAAGAAAATATTTCTAAAATTCAAATTCTTGTATTGGGATCTTCTCACGCTTTAAATGGTATAAACCCTGAATATTTTTCGAAAAATACTTTTAATATAGCAAATTCTAGCCAATCTATTTATTATGATATGAAGATTTTCGAAAAATATGTGTTAAAATTTAAGAAACTCAAAAAAGTAATAATTCCAATTTCATATTTTTCTCTTGAATATAATTTTTCAGGTCCAGAGTCATGGAAGGAGTTTTTTTATAAAAGAGTGTATGGGATAGATCCAGAAATTATTAAAAAGAGATTTGATATAAGAAATTATAGTTTCTTGATGCTTTATGGACAAATAAGGGCAATTTCCTATGCTTTAAAGGGGTTTGATGTTGATTTAGTAATGACTATGAATAAGACGGGCTATGTGCCTGTCCAAGAGGGTATTGTCAAAAAGATCAATGATATGGAGGCGATAACCTTACACGAATCTATAATGAAAAAAAGTAATATTGATAAAAATATTGAATATTTAGAAAAAATCTTAACATTGGCAAGGTCTGTAGGAATTGAACCTATATTTGTTACGATTCCTGTATCAAGTTCATATTATAATAATATTGATAAAGAAAAATATTTAGAGATGCAAAAAAATATAAAAATTTTGTCTAGTAAATATAATGTAAAATATTTTAATTATTTTTTTGATGAAAGATTTACGGATGTAGATTTCGTAAATAGCGATCACCTTGATGCTTATGGAGCAGAGAAGTTTACAAAAATATTAGAAGAAGTATTGTAAAAATTATTATTTGTTGTTGTTATAATTTATGATTTTTTTTAGTGTAGTCAAAATAGGTTTTTTAAATATTTACCAAAAGATTTCAGGTAAAGAGGCTTCTTATAATCTTATGGGTTTTTTGAATAATTTTTTTTATATAGCTATGGGTTATGGTGTGACTGGAGTTTTTATTTTTGTTTTTGAAATTTTAGCTGGTAGAGTTTTAGGACCTGCAGAATATGGTAAATATGTTTTAGTAAATTCATTGGGATTATTTTTTTATTTTTTAATGACATTAGGATTAAATAACGCTGTAGTTTATTATTTGGCAAAAGTAAATGATTTTAAAAGTAGGCAAAAAATAATTTCTTTGGCATATTTATTATTTTTTACATCTACTATATTTATCGGATTTGGAGGAATTATTTTTTCGCAGTATTTTTTAAATGAAACTTTTAATATTTCTACAAATATTTTTCAATTAGCGATATTTTTTGCTTTTTCTTATTCTTTTTATATATTTAACACCGATATTTTACGTGGGTTGGGACAAATGAAAAAACTGGCATTTTATAGACAAATGTATGGATTTTTATTAGTTTCTGTTTTTATCACTTTTTTATTAACAATAAATAAGTTGACTTTTGAGAGTGCAATTTACTCTTTATGTTTTTCTAATTTAATTGTGCCTTTAGTTTTTATTGTTATATTTTTAAGAAATTTTTTTGATTTTAGTATTGATTTTTCTTTGGTGCAGAAAATGTTTAAATATGGTTTTAATGTTATGATTGGTGTTGCATTTTTCACTTTCTTGCCAGTTTTTAGTAAGTTAATGGTAAATAGTTTTTTATCAGTAGAAGAGGTCGGCGTTTATAATGCATATTATTTCTCATCAATAAATATAATGGTTTTTCTCTATAATATTTTTATAACAGTTTTTTTCCCAACTATTTCAATGCGTGAAAATAAAAAATCAATTTTGATTAAAATTAGAAAAATTTTACCGTTTATAATTATTGGAGGATTTATATTTTTATTAGCAATACAATTTTTAATATTCCAGTTTTATGGTTCTCAATATCAGTATAATAATTATTTAGCATTTTTTTTCTCATTAGCAGCTATTTTAATGGTAATTTATTGTATATATGGTTGGATTTTTTATTCAGCAGGAATGTCCGGAGCTAATTTTGTTACAGGGTTATCAGCAGTTATATTTTTTATTAATGTTTTTATTAGTATTTATTTAATACCTTTTTTAAATTTATCAGGAGCTATTTTTTCTATAATTATAGCTTATTCTATAGGCTTGATATTTCTATTTATGAAAAAAGATTTGCTGACTGAAAATAATCATCGAAATATAAAAGTATGCCATATTGTATCTGCTGATATTACTGTAAAATTTTTGCTAATGCCCCAACTAAGTTTCTTAATTACAGAGGGTTATGATGTTTTTGTTGTATGTTCTGGCGGGAAATGGGTAAAAGACATTGAAAGAGAGAGTATTAAAGTAAAAACAATAAAATTAAAAAGAAAAATAAGCCCATTTTCTGATTTAGTTGCTTTGTGGCAGTTGTTTTGGTTTTTTAAAAAAGAAAAGTTTGATATCGTTCATACTCATACTCCAAAGCCGGCTTTGCTGGGGCAAATGGCCGCTAAAATGGCCGGAGTTCCTATTATAATAAATACTGTTCATGGGTTGTATTTTGGGAATAAATTTTCTTTTTTAAAGAAGCAGTTTTATATTTTTATAGAAAGGCTTTCTGATGGTTTTTCTGATTTAATATTTTCGCAGAACAAGGAAGATATCAATACTATGCGAGAAAGGAAAATTGGAGATCAGAATAAAATAAAATATTTAGGAAATGGTATTGATTTAGAAGTATTTGATAATAAAAGATTTTCTGCAGAGTTTTTAAACAAAAAGAAAGAGAAACTTGGTTTATCTGAAAGTTGTAAAATTGTCGGAGCAGTTGGGAGATTGGTAGCAGAAAAAGGCTATCTTGAGTTATTCTCAGCATTTAAGAAAGTTCTTGAAAAACATCCAGATATAATTTTGTTGGTTGTAGGACCAGAAGAATTTGAAAAAAAGGATGCGTTTAAACAGGGGGTTGTTGAACAATTTGGAATATCAAAAAATGTTATATTTTTAGGCGAAAGAAGTGATATTTATGAGATTTATCCATTGATGAATATTTTTGTTTTAGCTTCTCATAGAGAGGGTTTTCCTCGTTCAGTAATTGAAGCCTCGGCAATGGAAAAATCAGTTATTGCCACTGACATAAGAGGTTGTAGGGAGGCAGTAGACAATGGTAAGACAGGGATTTTGGTACCAGTTGCAAATCCTGAGAAATTAGCCGAATCAATAATTTATTTATTGCAAAACCCAAAAGAGGCCGAAAGACTGGGGAAAAATGGAAGACTTAAAGTAGAAAAAGAGTTTGATGAAAAATTGGTTTTTGATAGAATTAAAATAGAATATGATAGATTAATTAAAGAAAAAATTTATAAAAACAAAGATTTATGATTATAGAATTAGCACAGAAAAATGATGCAAGAAAAATAGCAGAAATTCATAAAACAGAAATTGTTGGTGGATTTTTGAGTTCCTTGTCTATAAATTTTTTAGAAAAAATTTATATTGCGGTGATTGAAAATGATTTTTGCGTGGTCGCAAAAAATAATAATGAGATCGTCGGCTTTATTGCAGGAACTAAAAATATTAAAAATTTATATAAATATTTTTTAGGAAAATATTTTTTTATTTCTATAATTATGCTTTTACCAAAATTATTTGATATTAGAAAAATTTTTGAAACTTTATTTTATTCTAAAGAAGAAAGTGATTTGCCAAAAGCTGAGCTTTTAACTATTGCTGTTAAAAAAGAATTTCAAATGGAGGGGATTGCAGGTAAAATGCTGAAATTTTTTATATTAGAAATGAAAAATAAAAATGTTAAAGAATTTAAAGTTTTAGTCGGAAGTAATTTGCAAAATGCTATAAAATTTTATGAAAAAAATGGATTTAAGTTTGTGAAAGAAACAAACGTACATAGTAATAAAAAATCTTTAATTTATGTTTATGATTTATCAAATTAGTTTACTTTTAGTTTCATTTGTGTTGAGTTTATGCTTGGTTTTTTTATTTAAAAAAATATCCGAAAAATATAATTTTGCAGTGGATATTTCTGATGGTGGAGTTTTAAAAATTCATAGTAAAAAAATATCGCTTTTAGGGGGAGCTGGGTTTGCGTTAGCTTTTATAATTGTTTTGTCATTTAATTATGGTTATGATAATTTAAATATGTTTTTAGCAATTTTAGTTGGAGGTATAATAATTTTTTTGCTTGGATTTTATGATGATATAAAATGGAAAATGGATTCTAAAAAACAATCTTTAAAATTTCTATTTTTGATTTTGTGTTCTTTCGTGCCAGCTATAATTTTATATTATTCAAGTATAAGCTTTAATTTTTTACCATTTTTGCCTATAACTATTATATTAACTTTTTTATATATTTTTGGAGCAATTAATTCAATAAATTATCAGGATGGAATAGACGGTTTAGCTGGAGGTTTGGTTTTAATTTCTTTAATTGGGTTTATTATTTTGGGGTTTTTATCAGGAAATATTTTTGCGTTAAATATTGCTATAATTTTATGTGGTGCATTGCTTGGGTTTATGATTTTTAATTTTCCACCAGCTAAAATTTTTATGGGTGATTCTGGTGCTTATTTTTTGGGATTTATGTTAGCTGTTTTAGCAATGATTTTTTGCAAGCCATATAATATCTTTAGTATTATTGGGGCTATTTTGATTATTGGTATACCTGTTTTTGATGGAATTTACACAAATTTTAGGAAAATTGTATGTAAACAATCCTTATTTTCTGGTGACAGGCTTTATTATTATGACAAATTAATGCAAAAATATTCTATTTATAAAACACTTTTTATAGCATATTTTGTTCAAGCAATCTTTGTAATTTTGGGCACAATGATGTATATTAAAATGTATGGATTATAAAATTACTTTATCAATGCCTGATATAACTGATACCGAGAAAAAAGCGGTAATGGATGTTTTGAATACTCCGCATTTGAGTTTGGGGAAAAAATATGTTGAGTTTCAAAATACAATGGCAAAATTTGCAGGAGTAAAATATGCGGTGGCGATAAATTCGGGAACTAGTGGTTTGCACTTGATAATTAAAGCCTTGGGCATTGGCAAAGGTGATGAAGTTATTACAACTCCGTTTTCTTTTATTGCATCATCAAATTGTATTTTATATGAGGGAGCAAAACCAGTTTTTGTCGATATTAAAAGTAACACTTTTAATATCGACCCTGAGCTTGTCGAAGGGTTGATAACCTCTAAAACAAAAGCAATTTTAGTAGTTGATGTTTTTTCACATCCTGCTGATTGGAAAGAATTGCAAAAAATTGCTAAAAAACATAAATTATTTTTAATTGAGGATTCAGCCGAAGCTTTGGGCTCGGAATATTTTAATAGAAAATGTGGAAGTTTTGG
The DNA here is from genome assembly GCA_001820485.1 of Candidatus Staskawiczbacteria bacterium RIFOXYD1_FULL_32_13. Taxonomy (GTDB): domain Bacteria; phylum Patescibacteriota; class Minisyncoccia; order Minisyncoccales; family Staskawiczbacteraceae; genus XYB1-FULL-32-11. The sequence continues at coordinate 4,385 of MHPU01000008.1, read as the reverse complement.
AGATGCTTCTATCTTTGCTTTTTATCCAAATAAACAAATTACTACAGGAGAGGGTGGGATGATTTTGACTAATAATAAAAAAATAGCAAACTTGTGTCAAAGTATGGCAAATCAAGGTAGAGAAATTAAAAATGGTAAATGGTTAAATCATATAAGATTGGGTTATAATTACAGATTAGACGAAATGAGCTCTGCTATGGGTATTGCTCAGCTGAAAAGAATTAAAGAAATAGTAAAAAAAAGAAATGCTGTTGCTAATTTGTATGCTAAAAAAATAAAAGATATTTTAGAAATTGAAGTTCCGTTTGTGGCGGAAAATTGTAGGTTAAGCTGGTTTGTTTATGTGGTAAAATTGTCTGGAAAGTTTGCCGGAAAAAAACGAGATAAAATAATTCAAGAAATGGCAAGAGAAGGAATTCAATGTTCAAATTATTTTCAGCCAATACACTTGCAACCATTTTACAAAAAAGAGTTTGGATATAAAGAAGGCAATTTTCCAATTGCAGAAAATGTTTCAAAAAGAACTTTAGCTTTACCATTTTATAATAATTTATCAGAGAAAGAAATTGATTTTGTAGTAAAAAATTTAAAAGAAATTATTAACGAAATTAAATAAAAATGTTTCCATTAACTAAAAAAACAGCTTTTAAAAGAAAATTATTTTTTCTGATTTCAGATGTGGTTTTGATTTCTTTAGCTGTTTGGTTTGCTTTTTTAATGAGATTTGATAGCCATATACCTTTGCAACTTTTAGAATATTTGCCATTTTTAATTTTATTAGAAGTTGTAATTACATTGCCAGTTTTTTATTTTTTACGGCTTTATTCTTTTTCATGGTCTTATGTTTCAGCTTCAGAAGCTGTATCGTTATTTTTTGGAACTATTATATCTTTTTTTATTTCTATATTAGCAATTTATATTTTAAAATTATTTTTTGAGTTTGAGAGTTTCCCAAGATCTACAATTTTGATAAGTTATTTTTTGATTTTTATTTTTTCAGGTTGTTTAAGATTTGCAAAAAGAGTATATTTGCATAATAGAAAAATTAGCAAGGATACAGAAAAAGAAAAAACATTAATTGTAGGAGCTGGTGATGCAGGAGAACAGATTTTAAGAGGGATTTTGTCATCTAAAAATGGTCAGTATAATCCAATTGGTTTTGTAGATGATAGCCCAATAAAAAAAGGCGTGAATATTCACGGATTAAAAGTTTTAGGTAAAATTGATGATATTGTAAAAATAGCAGAATCTCAAGGAGTGAGAAATTTGATTATTGCTTTACCTTCTGCTGGTAGCCAAACAATTAGAAAAGCAATTGAATTAGGTAAAAAAGCAAAAATAAGAAAAATTAAAATTATCCCACCAATATCTGAAATGGTGACAGGACAGGTTTTGCTAAAGAATTTAAAAGAAGTTGGCGTAGAAGATTTATTGGGCAGGAATAAAGTAGAAATAGATACAAGAAAAATAGAAAATTTTGTAAAAGGAAAAGTTGTATTAATCACAGGAGCTGCTGGTTCAATTGGATCTGAACTTGCAAGGCAAGTTATTAAATTCAAGCCAAAACAACTTTTACTTTTAGATCAAGATGAGACTGGAATTTTTAATATATCAAAAGAGATTTTAGAAAATTTAGGTGAAATAAAACTGATTCCTTTAATAGCTGATATAACAGATAGATTAAGGATTGATGAAATTTTTAGTAAATATCAACCAAAAATTATTTTTCATGCTGCGGCTTATAAACACGTGCCATTAATGGAAGAAAATGTAAGAGAAGCTGTTAAAAATAATATTTTTGGGACAAGAAATATAGCTGAATTATCAGTTCAAAATGGTGTAGAAAAATTTGTGATGATTTCTACAGATAAAGCTATAAATCCTACTTCTGTAATGGGAGCAACAAAAAGAGTTTGTGAAATTATTTGTCAATCAATAAATAAATTAGATAAAACAAAATTTATGTCAGTTAGATTTGGTAATGTGTTAAATAGTAGGGGCTCGGTTATCCCAATTTTTAGAGAACAAATCAAGAAAGGTGGGCCAATTGAAGTTACAGATCCTAATATGAAAAGATATTTTATGTTAACTTCTGAAGCTTGTTTATTAGTAATGCAAGCTGGAGCTATGGGAAATGGTGGAGAAGTTTTTGTGTTAAATATGGGAGAACCAGTTAAAATTTTGGATTTAGCTAAAGATATGATAAAACTTTCTGGATTTGAACCAGACAAAGATATTGCAATAATATTTACAGGAATAAGACCTGGAGAAAAACTTTTTGAAGAAATGCTTACAATGCAAGAAGGTTTATCTGTAACTCAAAGTAAAGAAATTTTTATGGCAAAATTATCTGAAATGGATTTTACTAATTTTAGTGAAAAACTGCTTGAGTTAGAAAATTTGACAGAAGATGAAAAAATAAAAAGTATGTTAAGGAATATATTGCCAAATTATAACTAATAATGTTAATATAAGGTCAATGAATTATAAAATAACTCAAAAATTTATTTTTATACTTGGGCTATTATGTGCCTTATTTTTTGCTGGAGGCACAAAGGCAATTTTATTAAATGATTCAATAATTTTAAATGTAGATAAAGGTCATGATGCAACAGCTAGACCTCAGATTACAGCTAAATTGATTAAAATAACTCCAAAACTTTTTTTTTATGTTGAAAGAAGTTGGTGGGACCAACAAGTAGAAGCTAAGCAAAAAGAAGTTTTATTTAATTTGGAAAAGTTATCTTTAGAGTTTGAAAATAAAATTTATCCAAATTTAACTTCTATTTTTGGACAGGAACAAAGGCCTGGAATTGACGGAGATGAAAGGATTACGCTTTTATTTCATCAAATGATACGAGATTCTGGAGGATATTTTAGGTCAGCTGATGAGTATATAAAAGCTCAAGTTACGGATTCTAATGAGAAAGAAATGTTATATTTACCAATTGAGCAAATTGATAGCAATCAACTTAAGGTTTTTTTGGCTCACGAATTAATGCATTTAATCACTTTTGCTCAAAAAGAAAATATATTTGGTGTTCAAGAAGATGTTTGGTTAAATGAGGCAAGAGCAGAATATGTAGCAACAATTTTTGGATATGATGAAAATTACGAGGGGAGTAATCTGCAAAGAAGGACTAGGGCATTTTTAGAAAAACCATCAGATTCTTTAATTGAGTGGCAAGATAAAAAATATGATTATGCAATAGCTAATTTGTTTATTAATTATTTAGTAGATCACTATGGGATTGACATTTTGGTAAACTCTTTGAAGTCTAAATATGTTGGGATAGAGAGTATAAATCATGCCCTACAAAAAGCGGGTATAAAAGAAGATTTTTCGCAAATTTTTATTAATTGGACAATAACTGTGATAATAAATGATTGTACTAAAAATAAAAATTATTGTTATTTAAATAAAAATTTAATAAATTTAAGGATAAGTCCTGTAATTAATTTTTTACCATTATCGGGCAATAGTTCTTTATCTGTGACTAATTTAGCTAAAAATTTTTCAAGCTCTTGGAAAAAAATAATTGGTGGTACTGGAGATTTAAAATTAAATTTTGAAAGTTTGGCTGGGCTTAATTTTAAAATACCTTATGTTGTTTATAACAAGGAGGGGGATTTTTACGTAAAATTTATTGATCTTGATAGTAACCAAAAAGGCAGTATAAGTATACCTAATTTTGGGGAAAATATAGCATCATTAATAATTATTCCATCTTTAGTGTCAGAAATTACAAGCGTAAATAGTTTTGAATCAACTTACCCATACACATTTAAAGTTTCAACGACATCAGAAGAGGTAATTTTAAGTGAGGATCTAGTCTTAATTCAAAAGCTTTTAGAAAAGATTGATTATTTAAAAAAAGAAATTGCTAGAATTTTAGCAGAAAGAGGAATGGGACCTATAATTCAAAATTTAGCTTGCTCGCAAATAATAGAAGATCTTTACGTTGGTAAAACTGGTGATCAGGTAAGATGTCTTCAGGGATTTTTAAAAAATCAGGGATCGGAAATTTATCCAGAAGCTTTAATTACTGGTAATTTTGGTAATTTAACAAAACAGGCTGTAATAAAATTTCAAGAAAAATATGCTTCTGAAATTTTAACTCCATTAGGCCTTAGTAACGGAACAGGATATGTAGGATTAAATACCAGATTAAAAATAAATCAATTGTTAGGAAAATAAATTTGACACAAGTTTCTGGTTTGATATAATAAATATGAATTGAAAATTTGTTATAAAACCAAAGTAATTGGGCGATTTTTAGTCAACGGGTGTGTCTAGGTCCAGATACATGTGATACACTTGTTAAGTTTGTAATACGATAACGTTTTTTGTTGGTAAGCCACATATTTTTATCTTTTGTGAGTAT
>MHPU01000007.1 GCA_001820485.1 Candidatus Staskawiczbacteria bacterium RIFOXYD1_FULL_32_13 | reverse complement strand
ATTTAAATATTTAAATATAAAAATATTAAAATATGCAAAAAGTTATTATATCGCTTGGTGGGAGCTTGGTTTACCCAAATAAAATTGCAATTGGCTTTTTAAAAAAATTTAAACATTGTTTATCAAAATACTTTGCAGATTATCAGTTTATTATTTTTGTTGGTGGAGGCAAGGTTTGCAGAATTTATCAAAGTGCTCTTTTGGATTTTGGAGCTGATGCAGAAAATAGAGATTGGATGGGAATTAAAATTTCAAGACTTAATGCAGAAATTGTAAAACAAGTTTTTATGGAAAATTCTTTTTCTGAAATAATTACAGATCCAAATAAAAAAATACAAACAGAGAAAAATGTTGTTTTAGGTGCAGGATTTAAACCATGTAATTCAACTGATTATGTAGCTACATTGTTTGCTAAAGAAAATAATATTGATACTATAATAAATCTTACAAATATTGATTTTGTATATGATAAAGATCCAAGCAAATTTCCAAATGCCAAGGCAATAGAAAAAATAAACTGGAAAGATTTTAGAGAAATTATTGGCAACAAATGGACACCTGGCCTTTCTTCTCCATTTGACCCTATAGCATCAAAATTAGCAGAAGAATTAAAACTTAAAGTAGTAATAATAAATGGTAAACATTTAAAAAGATTAGAAGACTTCTTAAATAATAAAAAATTTATTGGTACAATTATTGAGTAAAAAAAATATAATTAATCATATCACGGTGTTTGTAATTTAAATTCAAATAGGTTCAAAAGGAGATCTGTAAAATGTACAATGACAGAGATTTAAAACGGCGACGTGAGCTCGAGGCTCGTTCCGAAGAGCTTCGTCGTGGACGACAAGGGAGAGAATTCTCTCCGAGCCAATACCACGATGATCAAGAATCCTTGAACATCGACATTGAGCTTAGGCAACTTGGTGGTGCTAGTCCACCCCCACCAAGACATTGGACAGAGCTTCGTCCCTTTTAAACAATTTGAAAAATAAGTTGCCGTCGACTTCGGTCGACGGCAACAAAAAAATTACATATAGCGTAATGCGATTAAAAAAAAATTAAAACAATGAAACAAAAAATTAAAAAAATAATTGCAAAAGCAATAAAAGAAATTGGTGTTGAAAAAATACCAGAAATTTTAGTTGAAGTGCCAAAAAATTTAGAACATGGAGATTATTCCACAAATACGGCAATGATTTTGAAAAAAAATCCTATTGAAATTGCAGAAAAAATTAAATCAGATTTATTTAAAAAAATTGAAGTGAAAAACGGCTTTATTAATTTTTTTGTTTCAGATAAATATATTATTGAAAATATTAAAAAAATAAATAAAAATTTTGGTAAAAATAATAATTTAAAAATTAAAGAAGCCAACGGTTCTGAGCGAAGTCGAAGAATTATTTTAGATTATACAGATCCAAACCCTTTTAAAGAATTTCATATTGGGCATTTAATGTCAAATGCCATTGGCGAATCATTATCCCGTATTTTTGAATTTCAAGGAGCTAAAGTAAAAAGAGTATGCTATCAAGGAGATGTTGGTATGCATGTAGCAAAAGCAATTTGGGGTAAAATAAAAAACAAAAATTTAAAATGGCCAGAAGCCTATGCTTTTGGCGCCAAAGAATTTACAGATAATGAAAATTCAAAAAAAGAAATTACAGAATTAAATAAAAAAGTATTTGAAAAAAGTGACAAAAATATAAATAAATTATATGACCAAGGTAAAAAAGAATCTTTAAAATATTTTGATAAAATTTATAAAAAACTTGATACTAAATTTGATTGGCTAATTTTTGAAAGCCAAGTTGCAGATTTAGGTAAAAAAACTGTAGAAAAAGGATTAAAATCTAAAGTTTTTGAAAAAGGAGAGAACAGCGCTATAATTTTTAAAGGAGAAAAATTTGGCTTACACACAAGAGTTTTTATCAATTCAGAAGGAATCCCAACTTATGAAGCTAAAGATTTGGGCCTGGCTCAAATTAAATACAAAAAATATCCTTATGATCTGTCTTTTGTAGTAACTGGAAATGAAATAAATGAATATTTTAAAGTAATGAAGCAAGCTATGCAAGAAGTTTTGCCAGATTTAGCTAATAAAACAAATCATATTGGACACGGAATGCTTCGCTTGCCTGAAGGTAAAATGTCTTCTAGAACTGGTAAAATTATAACTGGTGAATCTTTATTAGGAAAATTGCAAGAAATGGTTATTGAAAAAATAAAAGACGAAGATTTTTCCAAAAAGGAACAGCAAGAAATTGCAGAAGCTGTAGCTGTGGGTGCTGTAAGATATTCAATTTTAAAACAATCAATTGGAGGCGATGTAATTTATGATTTTGATAAATCAATTTCTTTTGATGGAGATTCAGGCCCATATCTGCAATACTCTTTTGCTAGAGCAAAATCTATTTTAAGAAAAGCAAAGCAAGAAAAAATAAACAAAAGCTTTGCCAAAATTCCAAATGAAGTAAGCCAACTTGAAAAAATGCTTTGCCAATTTCCAGAAATAATAGAAAAAGCAGGCACAGAAAAAGAACCACATTTTATTCTTTTATATTTAACAGAACTAGCTGGATGTTTTAACACCTATTATGCTAAAAATAAAATTGTAGATAAGTCTGATGAATTTTCTGCTTATAAAGTTGCTTTAACAGAAGCTTTTACTGTGGTCATGAAAAATGGAATGCACTTATTGGGAATTAAAACTTTAGAAAAAATGTAATATGGAATTAAATAATAAATATTTTTTATTAAGGCACGGACAAACCATTTATCAGAAAGAAGGCAGAGAAATGAATTATCCCGCAGATTCCGGACCGTTTTTATCCTTAACAGAGGAAGGCAAAGAAATGGTAAAACAATCTGCACAAAAAATAAAAAATATTTGCGATGAATGTAGCCAAAATATAGATTTTGTTTTTGTCTCGCCCTTTTTACGCACAAAACAATCTGCAGAAATTGTAGCTAATGTTTTTGGCTTTGATTCAAAAAAAATAAATTATGATGAAAGATTAGTAGATATTGATCTTGGTGAATTTATGGGAAAATCAATGCAAGAATCTTGGAATTTTTATTTGGGGGACAAAATTACTTTTGATAACAGACCAAAAGACGGAGAAAGCTGGGATGATATTTTAAAAAGAGTAAAGTCATTTTTAGATGAAGTTGAACAGAAATATTCCGGTAAAAATATTTTAATAATAAGTCACGCAGATCCTATTTGGTTAATGGCAGGATATTTGAGAGAATTTAAAAACGAAAATCAATATTTAGAAGCCAGAAACGACAGGCAAAATTCCTATCCCACAGTCGGCCAATTAATAGAAATAAAATAAAAAATATGAAAATTGTAAAAAATCAAGAAAAAATTGAAATTGCAGAACTAAAAGAAATATCCAAAAAAATGTTTGGTAGTTTTGTTAAAGCTGTTGTTGATATTGAAAAAAACATTATGGCAGTTGATGCTGAGCTTCATATTGATTTGGAGCAATTGTTAATTGAAAAAGAAAATTGCGAACCCAAAAATTTGTGGGGTATAAATATTTATACTGAAATTGAAGGTGTAGATAGAATTGAATTTGATTCTATGATAAATTTAAAACCAGCTTGGGATAATAAAACTCGTGGAGTAGAAAGTAAAGAAATACAAGATAAAATAATAAAAATAACAGAAAAATTTATAACCCCATAAGATGGGGCAAAAATAAAATGCAAGAAAATATTTATCACAAAGAATTATCTGCAGGAAAATGGTTTAGCTTTTCACTGTCTTTGCAGTTAGCAAATGTGGGCTCAGAAATTGGCAGAGCAATAAATTGGAGAAATAAAAATAATTTAGAATTGAGCCAAGGTGCTTTTGAAAGAGGCTTGGAACTCTTGGATCTAACAATTTTAGATATTAAAAACAGAAAACAATTACGAGAGCTTTTGCTTTTGCGCGAATTTCTGGCAGATTATTTTTGCTTTGGCAACACATACAAATCTACAGAAGCACAATGGAATAATTACTTTATAAGCTTTAACTATCTAGCCCGAACTGGGAAATAACATTCCAACATTCCAACGAATATTGGAATATTGTAATTAGAGAAACTAGATAAAAAACACTCCGACATTCTCGAGAATGTAAGAATGTTGTAAATTAATTTTAAAAAACATTATGACAGAAAAATTTGGTGAAAATTTAGATAGATTAGATCTTGAAGAGATAAAAAGAAGAGAAAGAATTTCTCGATTGTTTGAATTTAGCAAAGAAAATTTAGAGGAAAAATATGGTATAAAGGATTTATCAAACATTGAGGCTGTTAAATTGAGACAAATTGTAGAAGAGTGTGAAAAAATGGAACAAGAGCAAATAACTACTGTGAAACCAGAGTCTGACACTAGTAACATAATAGAAATAGAGTTTGAAGCTCCTGCGAGATGGCTTTGGGATATGTATGGTATAGATGCAAATCGTGGATTTAAAGGTTATGATATTTATGACGAAACAACAGAGGAAAAGTTTGAATTTAATAATATCAAAGACACTAAAAAAAAAATCCAGGAATTGATAAAGTTAAACCATAAATTCTTTGAGATCAAACACATTAATGATTATATTAGAAGAATCAGAGAAAAAGCACATCATGAATTCTAAAAAATATTAAAATCTAAAAATCTATGTTTAATTATCCACAAGAGGAGGAAAAAATATTAAAATTTTGGGAAGACAATAAAATCTTTGAGAAGTCTTTAGAGCAAACCCTTCGACCAGCTCAGGGCAAGCGAAAAGACTTTGTGTTTTATGATGGTCCACCATTTGCTACAGGAACTCCACATTATGGTCATTTATTACAAAGCGTAATTAAAGATGCAATTCCCCGTTATAAAACAATGCAGGGATTTTATGTTGAAAGACAGTGGGGTTGGGATTGTCATGGCCTGCCAATTGAAAATATTGTAGAAAAAGAACTTGGCACCAAGGGCAAAAAAGAAATTATAGAAATGGGAGTTAAAAAATTTAATGATTTGTGCCGAGATAAAATTTTTATTTTTATAAATGAATGGGAAAAAATGATTCCTAGGTTTGGTAGATGGGCTGATATGACTAATCCATATCGCACAATGGATTTTGAATATATGCAAAAAGAATGGTGGGCATTTAAACAGCTATATAATAAAGGCCTTATATATGAAGATTATAGGTCAATGCATATTTGCCCAAGATGCGAAACAACTTTAAGTCAAGGCGAAGTAGCAGAGGGCTATAAAAATATTAAAGATTTATCAGTAACAGTAAAACTAAAAGTAAAAAATCCAGAAAAACATAACTTACCAGAAAATACTTTTATTTTGGCTTGGACAACAACTCCTTGGACTTTACCGGGGAATGTGGCTTTGGCTGTAGGAGAAAAAATAAAATATGTTTTAGTAAAAGCTGAAAACGAAAACTATATTGTTGCTGAAAATCGTCTTTCGTCATTGCGAGGACCAGTCGCAACATCACAGATGTTGGCTGGGACAGCAATCTCAATGACTGGAATTGCCACGCCATCGACTGCGGTCGAGGCTCGCAATGACGGCTACGAAATAATAAAAACATTTTTAGGAAATGATTTAGTGGGTTTAGAATATGAGCCATTGTTTGATTATTATAAAAAAGATCTAAATTTAAAAAATAGAGAAAATGGGTGGAGAGTTGTATCTGCTGATTTTGTAACCACAGAAGATGGAACTGGTATTGTGCATATTGCTCCTGCTTTTGGTGCAGATGATATGGCACTTGGCAAACAAAAAAACTTGCCTTTTGTCCAGCATGTAAAAATGGATGGCACATTTAAAGAAGAAACAAAAAAGTTTATTGGGCTTGATTTAAAACCAAGAGCCAAAAACAAACCAGAAGAAATTAGAGAAGCTGATTTAACAATGGTTAAATATTTAGAAGAAAAAAATTTAGTTTTTAGCCATGAAAAATATGAGCACTCTTATCCTCATTGCTGGAGATGTGATACTGCTTTATTAAATTACGCAACAAGTTCTTGGTTTGTAGCTGTGGAAAAAATAAAACCAACACTACTTAAAACTGCAGAAAATATAAACTGGTCCCCTACTCATATAAAAGAAGGGAGATTTGGCCAGTGGCTGGAGGGAGCTAGAGATTGGTCAATTTCAAGACAACGTTTTTGGGCAAATACAATTCCTGTATGGAGGTGCGAAAAATGTAAAAAGGAAATGGTTTTTGCATCAGCAGAAGAATTAGAAAAATTAAGTGGAATCAAAGTAAATGATTTACACAAAGATATAGTAGATCAAGTAATTTTTGATTGTGCATGCGGAAATAAAATGATTCGCGTGCCAGATGTATTAGACACTTGGTTTGATTCAGGATCTGTGCCCTTTGCAACAAACAGAGAAATTCCTGCAGATTATATTGGCGAAGCTCAAGATCATACAAGAGCATGGTTTTATTATATGCATGTTTTATCTGGAGCTTTGTTTGAAAAGCCAGCTTTTAAAAATTGTACTGTAACTGGAATGATTTTAGCTGAGGATGGTAAAAAAATGTCCAAAAAGTTAAAAAATTATCCAGATCCTACTTATATGATAGAAAAATACGGAGCAGATCCTATACGTTTTTATATGCTTACCTCACCAGTAGTTCAGGCAGAAAATTTATCTTTTTCTGAAAAAGGTGTGGATGAAATTGTAAAGAAAAATATTGGTAGATTACAGAACGTACTTTCTTTTTATCAACTTTATCAAAACCAAACTCCTGCATCTTGCAGTAGTAAAAATATTCTTGATTTATGGATTTTATCCCGACTTAATGAATTAATAAAAGATGTAACTTATGGCTATGAAAATTATCGTGTAGATTTGGCAACCCGCCCAATTACAGATTTTATTGATGATTTTTCTGTTTGGTATTTAAGAAGAAGCAGAGATCGATTTAAAGAAGAGTCGCCAGACAAAAAAGATGCACTTTCAACTTTGCGTTATGTTTTATATAATTTGTCTTTAGTTATAGCGCCTGCTATGCCATTTTTTGCAGAATATATTTTTATAGCTACAAAAGAAGACAAAGACCCAGAAAGTGTACATCTATGCAAATGGCCAGAAGCAAAAGAAATAAATAAGAAAATTTTAAATCAAATGCAAGAAGTAAGAGATATTGTCGCCAAAGCACTCGGAGAAAGAGTAGTAAAAGGCATAAAAGTAAAACAACCACTATCCTCGTTGAAAATAAAAAATGCATCAGAACAATTCTATGGAATTGTTCCCAATGAACTTGCAGAATTAATTAAAGACGAAGTAAACGTAAAAGAAATAATATTTGATGAAAAAATTTCTGGCGAAGTTGAACTTGATATAAATCTTACAGAAGAATTGAAAGAAGAAGGCATTTTAAGAGAAATAATTAGAACATTGCAAGGAGAAAGAAAAAATCAAAACTTAGTGCCAACAGATAAAATTTCTGCTAAAATTTCTGCCCCAGATTATGAAAAAAATATCATAGAAAAAAATAAAGAACTACTACTTAAAGAATTTCGTGCTACAGAAATTACCACAGAGCTTGGAACCGAACTAAAAATCGAAATTCAAAAAGTAGAGAGCCATTAAAATTAAATATAAAAATTAAATGCCAGAACCAACTTTTGAAAATTCACGAGCAGGAAAAGCAGAAATTGATCCAGTTCTGCTCGCAGAAAGTAGAAAAAACATAGAAAGCTATTTTGATAAAAATAATACCGGACGAAAAAGAATAGATGCAATATTAGACAGAATTGGACCAATGTTAAAATCCGAATTTATTGATGGAGAACAAATAAAGGCCTCGCTAGAAGCTTGTGTTGATGTTGCAGATAAAAATGAATTTGTTGAACGTGTTTTAGAAGCCCTAAAACCAATATTATATTTTCATGCAGAACGCCCTGAAGATTTTCAAAGAGAAGCGGTAGAAGCAACTAATTTACCGCTTAATGAAATATTATATTACGGAGTAGACCAAGATATCATTCATATACATTTAAAATCTGTGGCTGAATTACTTAAAGAGCATGGCAAAAGAGATGGGATAACAAGGGTTGAAGAACTTCTTGAAGATGGCTTGAGAAAATTAGCCATCGTTATAGGGAAAAATGAGGATATCAAAAAAGTAACGGCCAAATCTTGGCTTTGCGCCAGTAAAAGTGGCAGAAGATGGCTTGAGGAGCTTGGTTTTGTTTGGGACGGATTAATCAGCAAAGAAGAAAGAGAGCTTCATTTTAAAGACGCAGTTAACGCCAAAGGAGAACCAGAAAAAGTTGCAGAAATGCATATGGATAGAGATGAATTTTTAAGAAAATACGGCGATAAATAATATTATTTGAAAATTTATGAATTTTGTTGATATTTTTTATTATATTTTTATTGTGTTACTATTTTCTGCTGGGTATGCATGTTGGAAAGGGGCTCCATGGGTGCCGACAAGGAAAAATGATGTGGAAAGATTTTTGAAATTGGCCGATATAAAACCTGGGCAAAAATTTTATGATTTAGGCTGTGGAGATGGCAGGCTAGTAATTGCAGCTGCTAAAATGGGGGCAGATGCAACTGGGTTTGAGTTGTCGTTAGCGCAGTATTTACATACAAAAATAAATATCTTACTCTCTGTCATTCCCGCGCCAGCCCGAGGCTGGTCTGCCTTGGGCGGAAAAGCGGGAATCCAGAGAAAAATGCAGAGACCCTGGATTCCCAATCAAGTTGGGAATGACATTATCAAAATAAAATTTCAGGATTTTTGGAATGTTAATTTAAGTGATGCAAATATTGTTTATTTATTTTTGATGCAAGGCGTTTATCCAAAACTAAAAACTAAATTTGAAAAAGAATTAAAACCTGGAACAAAAGTAATAGTTTATGCATGGCCTATTGAGGGCTGGACCCCAATTAAAATTGACCAAAGCTCCAACAGCTTACCAATTTATTTATATCAAAGATAATTTTATGGCTTTGCAATATAAAACTAAAGGATTTATTTACAAAAAAAGAGATCGAGGAGAAGCAGATAGAATTTTTACAGTTTTTACTTATGATTTTGGGAAAATCAATGTTTGGGCAAAAAGCATTAGAAAAATTAATTCAAAATTAAAATCAGGAATTGATATTTTTTACTTGTCAGACATTGAATTTGTGCAAGGCAAGAAAAGAACTTTAACTGATGCGGTTTTAATAAATAAATTTACAGAAATTACAAAAACTCCAGAAAAATTTATAATTGCCAAAAAAGTTGCTAAATTGTTAGATGATTTTGTAAAAGGAGAACAGCACGATCACGAAATATTTAATTTGATCAACGAAACTTTTGAAAAACTAAATCAATTATCTTGTCGTCGTCATTGCGATGGTATAGCAATACCCGAAGCAATCCAGAGTAAAGGCACAAACTCTAGATTGCCACGCTCGCCCAATGAGCTCGCTCACAATGACGGAAAAATAAGATCGCAACTATTATATTTATCGTTTGCTTGGAATTTTTTTGCAATTTTAGGGTATAAACCTCAAATTATAAACTGTGCTCATTGCCACAGCAAACTTAATGAGAAAGAATTATATTTTTCAAACAAAGATGGCGGCGTGATCTGTAAAAACTGTTATGTGCCAAATACTCTAGATTCCCGCTTCTCGCCTCACTTCGCTGGCGAAGCGGGTCGCGGGAATGACATTGTTATAAATTCTGATATAATTAAGATATTAAGAATAATTTTTAAAAATGATTGGGAAATACTTTTGAAATTAAAAATTAATTTGGAAACACAAAAACAATTAAATCAAATTTCCAAAAATTATTATTTATATTTGCTATCTAACCACAAATTTAGTAAATAAAAAAAATTATGATTTTAACTTATATATTATTTGTTATTGGTTTTTTCTTTTTAATTAAAGGAGCTGACCTTTTAGTTGACGGTGCTTCTTCTGTAGCGAAAAAATTTGGCATTTCAGCTTTAGTTATTGGACTTACAATTGTTTCTTTTGGCACTTCAATGCCAGAATTAATAGTAAATATTTTTGCCAGTATTAATGGAAATACAGATATTGCAATTGGAAACATTTTAGGAAGTAATATTGCAAATATTTTATTAATTCTTGGAGTTTCAGCTATAATCTATCCTTTAGCAGTTAAAAAAGGAACTGCATGGAAAGAAATTCCTTTTAGTTTTTTAGCTGTAATTGTCTTAGCTATAATGGCTAATGATGTTTTCCTTGATAAAACTAGCTATTCTGCTATAACCAGAATTGATGGATTTATCTTGCTTAGCTTTTTTATAATATTTATGTATTATATATTTAGCATTAGCAAAACTGGTGCCAACGAAACACAAGAAAAAGAACCAAAAATTTATTCTCCATTAAAATCAACTTTAATGATCATAGCAGGATTAATTGGGTTAACTTTTGGTGGGAAATGGATTGTGGACGGTGCTGTAGCTTTTGCAAGTAGCTTTGGAGTTAGCCAAGCACTAATTGGGCTAACTGTTGTGGCTGTAGGAACATCTTTGCCAGAACTAGCCACTTCAGCTGTAGCTGCGTATAAAAAAAATGTTGACATTGCAGTTGGCAATGTTGTGGGGTCAAACATATTTAATATATTTTGGATTTTAGGAGTCTCTGCAATAATAAAACCATTACCATTTTCAAGCATAATGATGATTGATGTTTTTATGACAGTTTTTGCAACTACGGCACTTTTTGCTTTCTTGTTTATTGGTAAAAAACATATTCTTGAAAGATGGCAGGGTGTATGCTTTATTTTATTTTATATTATTTATATTATTTATTTAATTTTCCGAGGTTAGAAAAATTATTATTAATTAAAATTTAAAATTATGATAATGATATCAAGACCCAATATACCATCAATGCCCCCAAGTAGGCCAACCCCTCCATCAAAAAATATAGTTAGAGGTTCTGAATTATCCCCAAGACAAAGGATAATGCAAAAGCCCAATGCCATACATTCAACTGGGCCAATTGATGATAATTCACAATTTAATATTACCTATGGTAATAATAATTAAAAAAGCGTTTTTGAATTAAAAAGAGACCTAAAAAAAGCAATCAACAGAGGCGTAGGTTATAAATCTACAAGAGCTGAAGATTTTAGTTTAGAAGACAAAGCCAAAATTGATAAATTAATATTAAATGACAAAACAATTACTCGAGATGGCAGGGTTTCAAAGCAAGAACTTGAAACAAAATGGAAAAGAGAGTGGGGCCCAAAATTCCGAAAGGGCAGAGATATTGAAACTGGAGAGTTTATAAATCCATGGGATGCAACGCAAAGATTTAAAGGACCTGATAACAGAGAATTTAAAAATTATGTAGAAAAAATGCTTGGCAAAAAATTAAAATAAAAAATATGAAAATTGAGAATATTTATATAGGCACTTGGATACCAAGAGCCTCAATACATTTAAAAGAAATCTATAAATTTCTTAATTCAGCTGAGTCATCTGTCATTGGACTTGAGGCCAAAAAATTAAAAGCTTTTAAAGAAGTACTAGTAATAGATAAGGTTGAATTTATTAAAGATGAAAAAATAGATATAATAAAAGCTTCCTGCAAAGAATGTGATATTTCAATATCGGAAGAAGGCATAATAATGCTAAAATCTAAAAATGAGATATCTAATAAGAATTTTCAAAATACCCGATTAGATCTAGAAAAATTCTTTCTTGAAAAATTCTCTCCGGCAATCAAATATTTATTTTCACTTGGCGCTCCCCTTCCAAAACAACTACAAGATATAAGAGAGGTTTATCCTACAATAATTACCTTAAGAGATTGCCCAAAAGAAGATGCTTTGGAATTTATTAAAAAAGAAAATCTCGAAATATATTCTGAGAATAAATATGGAAAAATTGAAGTTTTTTTTGGAGAAGATACAAATATAATAAATTTAGATGGCGCAAAAGAAGACGGGAAATTTGAAACACTTTTGCAAGATATAATATTTTTAAAAGAACTTTCATTATATCTAGCAAACTGTTTAAATATACATAGAGAGATATGGGAAAAAATAGATCTTGTAAGAGAAGCAAAAGAAATAGCATATAAGGATTTTCCAGCTATAAGAGAACAAATAAATGGATATTTAAAAACATTATCTTTAACAAAAGCTAGAATCAATCAAATGTCAGATATTATTGAAACTAGAAAAGAATTAGAATCAAAAGAAGAAATAAAAGAATTAAATAACTTAAAAATAAACAGAACTCAAAATTTAATAGGAGATATCAAATATATCAAAGATTTATGGGAAATAACAATTGAATATGCAAACAATACTTTAAATCTACTAGACTCATTATCGCAAGAAAGCATCCAGAGAGAATTAAGCACTCTTAAATTTGTTTCTTTATTAGCTGCTATCACAAGTTTTTTTGGCATGAACATTGCCTTTCCATGGGAAGAAAGATGGCCAAATACTTTTATACATTCATTTGTAGTAATTGTTATTATTGCAGCAGTTGCATTATTATTTTATTTCTTTTTAAAAATATTTGTATATAACAGAAAATTTAAAATTAAAGACTTTCAGTAAAAATTATGAAAAATATATTTAAAAATAGATTTGTAAAGTTATTGAGTTTTGTTATAACAGCTTTATTTTTAAGATTTTATTTAGAGCACTTTATAGAAGAACCAAATTCAATTTTAATAAGAATGGCAAGCATAATTATAATTCTTGGATTTGGAGGGTTTTTTGTGCTAAAAGGTGTAGCTGAGATTATTGAAGAAACTACAGAAATCTTAAGCGAAAGAACAAAAATTGCCTCAGGACTACTGCAATCTTTAGGAACTGCTTTTCCTGATATGGTTTTAGGAATAGTAGCTGCTATTATTTCTTTAAGTTTAGTAAAAGAAGATTATGCTTTAGCTATTAATTTTGCTATTATAGCTGCAGCAACTACTTTTGGATCTAATATTTACAATATAGCTCATGCTGTTTGGTGTGTTTTTAGACAAAATCTAGCTAACAAAAAAGAGAAAAATGTATTAATGCTTCCAGGCACAAAAGCTTTTGGCATAGTTATTCCAATGAAAGACCATCAAAGCAAGCCATCTTTAAAAGAAATTGACTCATCTGTTGATATTTTAAATGTATTAACCATACTAACTGCAGTAGTTGCTATTACTATGGTTATTTTTGGAAAAGTACAAAATCCTCCAGAAAACATGCAGGGAGATCTATACCAATTAATTAAACCTGTTGGAGGCGTAATTTTAGCTTTATGCATTATTGCAATGTATTCTTTTAGAAAAACAAAAAGAAGCCACATTGTGGGGAAGCAAGCTGAAAAAGATGAAAGATATTATTCCAAAAAATCAACTTGGGTAATATTAATGATTTTATTAGCATCTGGAATTTCTATACTTTTTACAGCAGAATCTATGGTAAAATCTGTTCAAAGTTTTTGCGAAATTACAGGAATGCCATTTGTGATAGCTGGAGTTTTAGCTGGAATAATTGGATGCATTGGGGAAATGATTGTAGTACATAATTTTACAGTAAACCCCAAAGGCAGAATTGGAGATGCTTTAGTTGGTGTAGCCATGGATAATATTGTGACCACTATGGGTGCTTCAATAGTAGCTGTAATGGGCGGTATATTTTTGGGAGGAAATGCCTTAATTTTAATTTTTGTAATAATTTTAGCATTGAATTCAGTTCTAATTTGGCAAATTTCAAAACTAAAAAATTATTTTCTAACCGCATAAACCTATGAATCAAGAAATTAAGGTATGCCAAAATTGTAAAAAGGACTTTATTATTGAACCCGATGATTTTGCATTTTACGAAAAAATAAAAGTTCCACCGCCAACCTTTTGTCCAGAGTGTAGGAAGCAGAGAAGATTGTCTTGGAGAAATGATTTTAATTTATGTACCAGTAATTGTAAATTGTGCGGAAAATCTGTTGTTACATTATTTTCTCCAGAATCAAAAATGACAGTCTATTGTAATAAATGCTGGTGGTCAGATAAATGGAACCCACGAGATTATGGAGTTGATTATGATTCTACAAAACCGTTTTTTGTACAAATAAAAGAACTTATCCAAAGAGTTCCAATTTTAGGTTTGGTAAACGACGATGGGATAGGCAGTGTAAATTCAGAATATACGCACGATTTTGCATTTTCTAAAAATTGTTATATGGTTTTTTCGGCATGGAAAATTGAAAATGTACTTTACACTTCTTATATTATTGCAGGCAAGGATATTGTTGATTGTACAAATATTTTGGATTTCTGCGATTTAATATATGAGGGATTACAACTTGAGCTTTGTTCTAGAGTAAAATGGTCACAAAATTGTACTTCTTGTTTAGATAGTGCTTTTTTATTTGATTGTAAAGACTGTAGCAATTGTTTTATGTGCGGGGGGTTGCGTCATAAAAAGTATTGTTTTAGGAATGAGCAATATACCAAGGAAGAATATGAAAAAATTGTTGATTCATATAAAATTAGTACTTGGTTGGAATCTGAAAGAGCAAAAAAAGAATTTGAAGAATTTATTTTGACTATTCCACGTAAGTTTGCAAACAACAAAAATTGTTATAACTGTACGGGAGATTTTCTTATTAATGGTAAAAATTCTAAAAGCTGCTTTAATGTGCAAAGACCTGAAAATGATAAGTGGATTGAAAATAGTGATAGTCCGAAGGATTCTTATGATCTTGTGTGTAGTGGAGAGCTTTCAGAGTGTTACGAAGGTATAACGTCCGATCATTCAAGTAGAAATTTGTTTGGAATTTTTACATGGAAAAGTCAGAATGTGCAATATGCACATCATTGTCATACTTCTCATGATTTGTTTGGATGTGCTAGTTTACGAAACGCTGAATATTGTATTTTAAATAAGCAATATAGTAAAGAAGAATTTGAAAAATTGAGAGCTCAAATTATTCAAGATATGAATAATAATCCGTATACAGATAGTAGGGGAGTAAAATATAAATTTGGAGAATTCTATCCTACAGAACTTTCATATTTTGGTTATAATGAGACAATTGCTCAAGAGCAATTCCCAATGACAAGAGAAGAGGTCTTTAAAAATAATTGGAAATGGCAAGATTCATTTCAACTGACAAAAGGCAAAGAAACTATTAAGTCAGAAAGTATTCCTGAAGTAATAGATGATGTAAAAGATCAAATCACAAAAGAAATTTTACAATGCATTGATTGCGAAAGAAATTATAAAATAACAGAAGCTGAACTTACTTTATATAGAAGAATGCAAGTACCTATTCCTCATAGATGTTTTTATTGCAGGCTTTCAACTAGATTAAAAAAACGAAATTCATACAAACTCTGGCATAGAAAATGCATGAAACCGGAATGCACAAACGAATTTGAAACAAGTTATGCTCCCGATAGACCTGAGATTGTTTATTGCGAAACGTGCTATAATAATGAAGTGGCTTAATAACTAAAAAATCTGTCGAGATTATAACAGATTCTTTAGTGCGGAGGCAGGTGGGGTCGAACCACGTTCTATTGTTATAGAACCGAGCACTTATCAGATGCCGACCAAAAACCGTTTGGTTTCAGCCTCCCACGTCTCCGCAAATCAATTATAACATATTTATACAAAAAAATAACACCTCCAAAAATTGAAGATGTTATTTCCGGTTCCAATCATAGAACATGACAGCATCTGATAAGCAAATTAATTATATCAAATTAAACATCCTTGTCAAGGGCAGGGATAAAATACTATGAAAAAAACAATTGTTTTTATAATTCTGTTCTTAATAATTATTGTTGGATTT
>MHPU01000006.1 GCA_001820485.1 Candidatus Staskawiczbacteria bacterium RIFOXYD1_FULL_32_13 | reverse complement strand
ACTTTTTTCTCATTTTTATTTGTGTTTTTCATAGCTTTGATTATACATCAAAGCGTTCGGATTCAAAACAGAATTTGCCATTTGAAAAAGGAGGGGTCAAGTCCAACCCCTTCGCCACTAGTTTGTGGTAGCCAAATTCGGCTTGGGCACACGTGGCTCTCAAAAGGAGAAAAAGCCATGACGACGATTTTTTGGGTTTTGGTGGCATTGACATTGGCAGTTTGGTTTGTGATGATTTTGGCGTTTTTGTGCAAGCTTTCACGTGCACAAATCCGCCGGAAAGTGGAGGCCTGCAGGGAATCGGAGAGGATTGTCGAGGACTTGGTAGAACCAATCTTTGAGATCTTCGAGATGGATCAGGCGAGCATGGGGTGCTCGCCAAGCGAGGCTTTCGCAAGCCGGAGAGTAGGATGGTATTGCGCCCCTAGCCTACTGGGAAACTGCGAGAAAGAAGATTTCTTCATGAGGGCAGTTCGACCCTCGTTGGAGATCAAACGCTGGGTAGGTGTTTCGTGGGCGAGCATCTGCGACCGGATGTTCTACGAGATCAAGTCCAAGAGAGCGGGCAAAGAAGCCCCATTTTCGGCGATTTACGTCCTTGGCCCGCAAGCGGTCCTAGGAACAATTCACGCCCTTGTGGCGGACGGATTGTTCCAGCTCGAGAAGGTTGACGGCAAGGATGTCGTCTTCCCAACCCCTGCCCTCGTAGAAAAAGTCATGGGCAAGAAGCCCGTGTCAATGGCATCGTAGGTTTTGGCGGAGTGGATTCCGCTAGAGCGAAAAACTTAAGTGGCTCGGTGTATTTGCACCAAGCCACTTTTTCTTTGCAAAAAAAATGATTAAATGATAGTATTAATAATATAAATATTTAAAAATAATTAAAAATTCACCCAGTTAAATAAAATTTTCTTTTAGAAAATTTTAATTTTGCAAAGCAAAATTATTTAACCGGGTAAAAATTTATGACGTCAAAAGAACTTATAGATAAAGCAAAACCAGGGTTTGATAGCGCATTTAGATTTTTCGAGCAAGAAATTGCTAAGATCAGAACTTCAAGAGCCTCACCTGCAATGGTAGAAGATATTGAAGTAAATTGTTTTGGGCAAAAATTCCCTTTAAAGCAATTGGGCTCAATTTCAGCTCCAGCTACAAATCAATTGGTTATCCAACCTTGGGATGGCTCTTATTTAGAACCAATTCAAACTGCTATTTCGCAGTCTGGACTTGGGATGTCTGCAGTTGTAGATAAAAATGTAATAAGACTTAATTTGCCATTGCTTACAGAGGAATATAGAAATACTTTAACTAAAATTTTAAATGAAAAAGCTGAAGAATCTCGTAAAACAATAAGACACTTAAGAGAAGATTGCTGGAACAAAATTCAAACAGCTCAAAAAGATAAATTAATCTCCGAGGATGATAAATTTCGTGGTAAAGATGAATTACAAAAAGTAGTTGATAGTTTTCAAGAAAAAATTAAACAATTAGTTGAGAAAAAATCTAAAGAAGTAGCATAATCAATCATATCGTCATTGCGAGGACCAGTCGCAATTTTTACGAAAATTGGCTGGGACAGCAATCCAGAATTTGTGATTTAAAATTTAGATATTTTAGATATTGTTATATAACCCCGTAATAAAAAAATATATCAATCACATAGATCTAAAGTTATTAAATAATCATATTATCTTAAAAAAAGCTATTCCAAAAAAACTTGGAATAGCACATAATTGAAATGTAAGTTAAAATATAGGTTATAAAAAATAGTATTTTTTTATGGATGATAAAGAAATTTTAAAAGTTTTAAAAGCTGTAGCTAATGAGAATAGATTTTTGATTTTGAAACTGTTACGCAAGAATAAAGAAATGTCGGTAGGGGATTTAGCTGAAACAACTAATCATGCTTTTCGTAGCGTTTCGGGTGATTTAGCAATTTTAAGAAAGGTAAATCTGGTCCAATCGCGAAATCATTTATCAAATAGATTATATTCAATAAATACCGCAAATTTCCCAGAGGAATTATTAACTTTATTATTTTCAAAGAATTAAATATTTTAAATACATTATAAATAAAAGCTATTCCAAAAATTATTGGAATAGCTAATAATAAAAAATATGGATCAAGAGAAAAGAATTTGTCAAAATTGTAAAAAGGACTTTATTATAGAGCCTGAGGATTTTGCATTTTACGAAAAAATGAAAGTCCCTGCACCAACTTTTTGTTGGCTTTGTCGTGCACAGCGCCGAATGGCATTTAGAAATGAGAGAGTTTTGTATAAGGTAAAAAGTGATTTTTCTGGAAAAGATATCTTTAGTTCGTACTCACCAGATTCTGGCTACAAAGTTTATGAAAAAGAAGTTTGGTTAACTGATCAATGGGATCCAATGGAATATGCTCAAGATTACGATTTCTCAAAACCATTTTTTACGCAATTTGATGAGTTGCTACACAAGGTTCCACTAAAAAATTTAAATGTGGTTAATGGTGTAAAAAGTGATTACAGCAACAATGCTACTGACCCAAAAAACTGTTATCTTTGTTTTAATGCAGGATATATTGAGGATTGTATGTATAGTCACGGTTTGTCAAATTGCCGTAATTGTGTAGATGTTTCTCATCTATCAAAATGTGAAACTTGCTTTGATAGTTTTTGGTTAACTTCTGGCACTAAAAATATTGGTTGCAATAATTGCGAAAGTTGTTTTAATACGTGGTTTTCTAAAAATTGCGTAGGGTGCTCTGATTGTGTTGGTTGTGTCGGGTTAAGGAATAAAAATTATCATATTTTCAACCAGCCGTATTCTAAAGAAGACTATAAGGAAAAGCTAAATGAATTTAATCTTGGTTCTTATGATGGATATCAAAAAATGAAATTAGAAGCACAAAATTTTTGGTTAAAATTTCCAAACAAATTTTTGGAAGGTGCTCATAACTCAAATGTAAGTGGAAATTATATTAGTCATTCCAAAAATGTAAAGAATTCTTTTATAATTCGCGAGGGCGAGAATTTGAAATTTTGTCAGTATCTGCAGGAAAATGGTCAAGCTAAAGATTCTTATGATTGGTCTATTTGGGGTGATAATGGGCAAATGGCATATGAATGTCATGCATGTGGCATTGGTGTCAGTAATATTAAGTTTTGTTATAACGTGCAGGAAAACGTGCATGATATCGAGTATTCGTTTATGTGTCAATCTTCATTAAATCTGTTTGGATGTGTTGGCTTACGTAAAAAACAGTATTGTATTTTTAATAAACAATATACAAAAGAAGAATATGAAAATTTGGTCGTGAAAATTCGCGATCAAATGGATTCTATGCCATATGTAGATAAAGTTGGCAGAATTTATAAATATGGTGAATTTTTTCCTACTGAAATTAGTCCAGTGGGTTATAATGAGTCAATGTCTCAGGAATATTTTCCGTTAAATAGGGAGGATGCAGTTAGTAATGGTTATAAGTGGCGTAATGCAGAGGATAGAAATTATAAACCAACAATTAAAGCAGAAGATTTACCAAGTAATATTAAAGATGCTCCAGATTCTATAACTTCTGAAATTATTGCCTGTGCTCATGCTGGAAAAGGTTGTGATCAATTGTGTGTGAGCGCTTTTAAAATTACTTCTGATGAGCTTAATTTTTACAGAAATTTGGGTGTACCATTGCCAAGACTTTGCCATAATTGTAGAACATTTGAGCGTCTCAAGCAAAGGACTGGGTTAAAACTTTATTCACGAAATTGCGTAAAATGTAACAAAGGAATTGAGACAGCATATCGTCCAGATCAGCCAGAGATTGTTTATTGCGAGCAATGTTATCAACAAGAAGTTGTATAATTATATCAAATGGGAATATTAATAAATAAATAAATTAAATTTATGATACTTACACTTATAATCGCATTATTGAGTTTAGTGGCATTAATGGTTATTCATGAATTTGGGCATTTTATAATTGCTAAAAAATTTGGCGTAAGAGTTGATGAATTTGGAATTGGTTACCCTCCACGACTTTTTGGCAAAAAATTTGGAGAAACAATTTATTCGATAAATTTATTACCACTTGGAGCTTTCGTTAGAATTTATGGCGAAGAAGGTGGGGTAGATGATTTGCGAAGTTTTGCTACGCAAAAAATCTGGAAAAGGGTTTTAATTGTGCTTGGTGGAGTGGTTGCTTTTTGGATTGCTAGTTTTATAATTTTTTCTGTTGTATTTTTAATAGGTGCTGATTTACCAATTTCTGATGCTCCAACTACAAATTTAACAAATGTTAGAGTACAAATTTTAAGTGTTAGTAAAGATTCTCCAGCAGATTTTGCAGGTATTAAAACAAATGATGTAATTTTAAATCTAAAATCTAATGATGCAAATGTTACTGTAAACACAGCTAAAGATTTTCAAGATTTTACAAAACAAAATATAGGTAAGGAAATTACAGCTACTATTAAAAGACAAGAAAATACTTTCGACACAAAAATAAATATTAGATCCGAAGCTCCAGCTGGACAAGGATTAATTGGTGTGGGTTTACAAAGAATGGCTACAATTATTAATAAATCTACTTGGTATAAGGCTCCAATTGATGGAGCAATATTTACTTGGAATACAACAATTGATGCTTTAAAGGGGCTATATTTAACATTTTCAATGCTTTTTTCTGGTAAAGGTGCTCCAGCAGGTGCTGAATTTGCCGGGCCTTTGGGAATTACTGTATTTTTAGCTCAAGCTGCTAATTTGGGAGCTGGATTTTTCTTATGGTTTATAGGATCAATTTCTGTGTTTATTGCAATATTTAATTTATTTCCAATTCCAGCTTTAGATGGTGGAAAATTGATTTTTCTTGCTATTGAAAAGGTAATGAAAAAACCTGTTCCAATTAAAGTTGAACAAATAATCACTGCAGTATTTTTCTTTATTCTTATTGCTTTATCATTATTTATCACAATCAGATTTGATATACCCCGCTTCTGGGACTTTCTACAATCCAGTCTTTCCAGATAAAAGTCAGAAATCATAAATAAGTATTGTGCACAATATTCCAATATTCTATAGAATATTGGAATATTTTTTTCAACAAATAACCTTGTCAGTACGATCGTACCGATAAGGTAATATGAATATTTTTTTGTAAAAAAAATGGGCAACCGACGCTTTTGTGTGCGTCGGTCACCCTCTCGAGGAATCGAAATTGAACAAATTTTTCCAGTTTTGCCCACGCTGAAAGTGCAAAAAAACTCGTGAGAACCGTGGACAATATTGCGATTAAAACCAATAATGTACCTATCACGCCATTGGTATAGAATCTTCCGAAACTGGAAGTGATTCCGACCACCATGAAAACACTTGCCCAGAAAATGGCGTTTCGAATTTTTCGTTGTAAAACCTCTGTTTCAGTTAGTCGATTTATCACGGTCATCTCCTTTTACTTGTTGATTGATTATTGAAACCGTTTTGATATTATAACTTTTTAAACTTTATGTCAATGGTTTACGAGGGTTTTAAACAATGCTATTATTAGATTAATTCAAAATTAAATTTTAATAAAAATATGCTTCAATCAAAATTATTTTATAAAATAAATAAAAATAAATTAGCAGAGGTGGATTCAATCTCACATGATTTATTGGTGAGAGCTGGATTTGTGGATCAACTTATGGCAGGAGTTTATTCATATTTGCCATTGGGGTTTTTGGTGTTTAAGAAAATTGAAAATATTATAAGGCAAAATATGATAGTTGTAGATGGGCAGGAATTACTTATGCCAGCTTTAAATCCTAAAGAAAACTGGGAAAAAACTGATAGATGGAACACATTGGATGTTTTATTTAAATTAAAAGGTGCTGGAGAAAAAGATTATGCTTTAGCTCCAACACATGAAGAAGTAGTAAGTCCTTTAGCTAAAAAAATAATTTTGTCTTACAAGGATTTGCCAATGGCAGTGTTTCACATACAAAATAAATTTAGAAATGAATTGCGTGCAAAATCAGGAATTTTAAGAACCCGCGAATTTATGATGAAAGATTTATATTCATTTCATGCCAGTCAAGAAGATTTGGATAAGTATTATGATAAATTAATTAAAGCTTATTTAAATATTTTTAAACAATGTGGAATTGGGAAACAAACCTATCGAACTTTGGCTAGCGGAGGAAGTTTTGCAAAGTATTCGGATGAATTTCAAACAATTACTAGTGCCGGTGAGGATATAATTTATGTATGTAAAAAATGTGGACTTGCTATAAATAAAGAAATCAAAGCTGAAAATGATAAGTGTCCAAAATGTGAGGCAATTGATTTTGAGGAGAAAAAAGCAGTTGAGGTTGGGAATATTTTTAAATTAGGGACAAAATATTCTACTCCATTTGAATTAAATTTTAAAGATAAAGATAGTCAGGAAAAACCCGTATTGATGGGTTGCTACGGGATTGGTCTTGGTAGACTTCTTGGAACAATTGTTGAAGTAAATAATGATGAAAAGGGGATTGTGTGGCCAGAAAGTGTGGCACCATTTAAAGTGCATTTAATTTTACTTGGCAAAGGTAAAGTTAAGACCACAGCTGATAAAATTTACAAGACTTTACTTGAGAACAATATTGAAGTATTATATGACGATAGGGAGGACAAATCAGCTGGTGAAAAATTCGCTGAATCTGATTTGCTTGGCATTCCATATAGAGTAATTGTATCTGAAAGAACAATAGCTAAAAATTCTGTAGAGCTTAAAGAAAGATCAAAAAAAGATGCAAAAATTATAAAAATAAGCCAGCTTGTAAAAACCTTAAATAAAAATTAATAACATGTTTAAGAAATTAATTTCAATGATGACTGTAGACATGGCAATTGACCTTGGGACGGCCAATTCTTTGGTTTATGTAAAAGATAAAGGAATTATTATAAATGAGCCATCAGTTGTTGCGGTAAATAATAAAACAGGACAGATTTTAGCTATTGGAGAAGAAGCTAAAAAAATGGTTGGTAAAACTCCTTCATATATTACAGCTACTCGCCCTTTGGTTAATGGTGTTATTTCTGATTTTGAAGTAACTGAACAAATGCTTAAATATTTTATTGAAAAAGCTTCTGCTTCTTCAAAAAAATTGTTTGGCATTGCTAATTTTTCAAGAGTAATTATTGGAATTCCTTGCGGAGTAACTGAAGTTGAAAGAAAAGCAGTTAGAGATGCAGCTAAAAATGCTGGTGCAAGAACAGTATTTTTAATTGAAGAGCCTTTAGCTTCAGCTATTGGGGCTAAACTACAAATACAAGAAGCTGGAGGAAATTTTATTGTTGATATTGGTGGAGGAACAACAGAGGTTGCTGTTATATCATTGGGTGGAATTGTAACATCAAGAAGCTTGAGAGTAGCGGGCGACAAATTAAATGATGATATAATGCAATTTGCTCAAAAAGAATATAAACTTTTAATTGGTGAAAGAACTGCAGAACATATTAAAATAAGTATTGGTTCTGCTATGCCAAGCAAAGAAAAAAAAGAAATGGCAATGCGTGGTAGAAATTTAGTTACAGGTCTACCAGAAGAAGTGGTAATTTTTAATGATGATGTTCAGCGAGCCCTTGAAAGATCTGTAAGACAAATTGTTTCAGCTATTAAAACAACAATTGAAGAAACTCCTCCAGAACTTTTAGCAGATGTTATGACAGATGGAATATTTTTAGCTGGGGGCGGTTCAATGCTTAAAGACTTAGATTTATTAATTTCTAAAGAAACCAAAATGCCTTGTAAGATTGTAGATGATCCATTAACTTCTGTTGTGCGTGGAGCTGGAATTGCTTTAGAAAATATTGAAACTCTTTCCGAAGTTATGAGTAAAGATAACGAAGAAGAAGCATTTACATAAAATTACAAATTACAAAATCCAAATTACAAACAAATTATAAAAAAATAAAGCCGGGCGGGAACTAGGTTCCACGCTCGGCTTTTAAGTTGTCGCTACAGTTGGCTAACCCCCGGTCAGCCAATCAACTAGCAACCACGGCGACACGATGATCGTGATGATCACTAGACAAGCTAGCGACCTTTTCGTTTCGCGGACTGTCATTTTTATCCTCCTTTCTATTCTATATATTTAATTATATCATTTATAGTAATTACTGTCAATACTTGTGAGTATTTTTATATTTTGATAAACTTAATAAATAAATTACGTGTTAGCGTCATTGCGAGGAGGTCGCAACCGACGAAGCAATCCAGAGTGATAGCATAGACTCTAGATTGCCACGCTCGCCTGATGGCTCGCTCGCAATGACAATAAGAAACTAAAATGCTTTCAAAAGAAGAAGTTTTAAAAATTGCAAAACTCTCAAGACTAGAATTAACAGATAAAGAAGTAGAATTAATGCAAAAAGATTTGTCTGGGATTTTAGATTATTTTGAAATTTTAAAAAAAATAGATACATCAGGCATAAAAATTCCAAATGACAAATTACAAATTACAAATTTTAATTTACGAAAAGACGAGGCTATATCGCAAGATAGAGAAGTGGTAGAAAAATTAGTTCAGTCAGCACCAGATAAAAAAGAGAATTATATTAAAGTTAAAGCTGTGTTATAGGTTTGTGTCATTGCGAGGGTATCGCAATATCCGAAGCAATCCAGAGATAGAACAAGAACTCTAGATTGCCACGTCGCCTGCGGGCTCCTCGCAATGACAAGTATTATGAAACTAGAAAATTTTACAATAAAACAAATTAATAAAGGCTTAAAAGAAAAAGAATTTTCTGCAAAAGAATTAGCTTTGGCATATTTTGATAAAATCAAAAAAACTGATAATGAAATTGGTGCTTATTTAAGTTTATCTGAAACTTTAGCAATATCTCAAGCAGAAGAGGCAGATAAAGAAATAGCCCTTCGACTTAGCTCAGGGCAAGAATTTCCAATTCTTGCAGGTGTACCTTGCGGTATTAAAGACAATATTTTAGTTGAAGGTGAAAAATGTACTTGTGCTTCAAAAATGCTTGAAAATTATGTAGCAAGCTATGATGCTGGTTGTATTAAAAAATTAAAAAAAAATGGCGCTGTAATTTTAGGAAAAACTAATCTTGATGAATTTGCTTTTGGAAGTTCTTGTGAAAATTCTGCATTTAAAGTTACAAAAAATCCTCATGATTTAAGTTGTGTATCTGGAGGAAGTTCTGGTGGGTCTGCTGCAGCTATTGCATCAGATCAAGCTTGTTTTGCTTTAGGTACTGATACTGGGTGTTCTGTCAGAACTCCTGCATCTTTTTGTGGAGTAGTTGGTTTAAAAACAACTTATGGCTCTGTATCAAGATCTGGAGTAATTGCTAGTGCATCTTCACTTGACCAAGTAGGACCTTTAACAAAAAATGTAGAGGATGCAGAAACTATTTTTAATATTATATCTGGAAAAGACATATTTGACGCTACATCTGTAGAATTTAAATATGAAAAATTAACCAAAGAAAAACCATTTGTAATTGGAGTTCCTCGCGAATTTTTTGGTAAAGGATTAAATAAAGATGTAGAAAAAATAATTAAAAAAACTATTAGTAAAATTGAAGACCAAGGATTTAAAATTCAAGAAATAAGTTTACCAAGCACTGACTTTGCCCTTGCTTGTTATTATATTATTCAAACCTCAGAAGCTTCAGCAAATTTGGCTCGTTTTGACGGGATAAGATATGGTTATTCCGAAATACAAAATATCAGTTCAAAAGATTTTACCTTAAGAGATATATATTTAAAATCTCGAGGTAAAGGCTTTGGAGCAGAATCTAAAAGAAGAATTATGCTTGGTACTTATAGTTTATCTTCTGGATATTATGATGCATATTACAAAAAAGCTCAGGAAGTAAGATTGCTTATAAAACAAGACTTTATAGATTCTTTCAAAAAAGTAGATTTAATCATGGGACCTGTGACCCCTTTCCCTGCTTTTAAAATAGGTGAAAAAGCAAATGATCCACTTTCAATGTATTTAGCAGATATTTATACTGTACCTATTAATTTAGCAGGAGTTCCAGCAATGTCACTACCTATTGGCAAAATTGGCAAACTTCCAGTTGGATTACAAATAATCGCAAATCATTTTGAAGAAAGTAAAATTTTTAACATTGCATCAATTATCGAAAAAATAGTATAATGTAATATGGTAACTTGGGAACAAATTTATAATTTTTTAGGTATCACAGATTTTATTTATTTTATTTCATCTCCAACTATTCAGGATATGCTTCTTCCAGTAAAAATAATTTTTATTTTGTTTACTACATTTTTTTTAATAACTGTAATTTATTTTATGGTAATTAGCAGTTGGATAAAACATCACTTTTTAGAAGATACTTCAGAATTTTTTTCTTGGCAAGCATTTGGACTTAAACAAATAGCTGATCGTTGGAAAAAAATTAGAAAAAGACTTGAAACTGGATCAGAGTCTGAATACAAGCTAGCAATAATTGAAGGAGATGATTTTTTAGCAGAAACTCTTGATGAAAGGGGTTTTGAAGGAAAAAGCTTTGAGGATTTAATAAATGTAGCAGGTGTGGGACTTCTACCAAATCAAGAAGAAATTCTAGAGGCTCATAAAGTTAGAAATGCTATAGTTTATGAACCTGATTTTTATTTAAGTTTAGATGAAACTAAACGAATATTATCAATATTTGAAAATGCTGTAAAAACTGTTGCGATATAATTAATTAAATACAATAAAACAAATCCTGAGCAAAGTCGAAGGATTGTTTTATTGCAAAAAAATGATAATATAAACTAATTAAACATACCAACAATTGGCATTATAACCATACTTACCGCGACCATACTAATTAAAATAATCCAGACAATTTGAAATATTTTTTTTCTTTTCATATAAATGATTTTTAATTTTTATATTTATATATGATAACAGATTTTAAAAAAAAACGAAAGGGGGACTCGCCAAATAATAATATTATTTTAATATTTGGTTTATTTTTAAGTTTAATAGTTTTTATTTTTTTGATTATAGCTAACATAAGAATATATCAAAAAAAACAAGAGTTAAGTTTGCAATTAAAAGCCTTAGAAAAACAAACAGAAGAAATAAAAAAAAATAACGCACAACTTCAGGAGGGAATACAGAAAGCAACTGATAATGATTATATTGAGAAAATTGCAAGAGAACAATTAAATTTACAAAAAAATGATGAATCAACGGCAATATTCTTAATGCCAGAAACACAAGAGGAAAAAGTTGAAAATCAAACACAGTCAAAAAATTGGCTTGGCAAAATTTGGCAAAACATAATAAACATATTCAAGTAAAATGCGGGATTAGTATAATGGTAGTACATAACCTTCCCAAGGTTAGGACGCCAGTTCGATTCTGGTATCCCGCTCAAATTTAAATTTTTAATAGGAAAATATGTCAGAAAAAGAAATTGTAGAGAAAATTGAAAGTTCAAAAAAATACAAGGCTATTTATATAAAAACAATTGTACGTGTTGTGGCTAATTGTATTTTAAGATTTGGAGACCCCACTTCGCTAAAGCTTCGCGAGGCAAGAAAGATTGAGAAAGAAGCTAAAAATTTGCTTCATCAAATTTGGGGAGCTTTCTATGAAACTAGACCAGATTTTAATAAAATTTTAGGTAAGATTGAACAAGATATAAAATCTGAAACAGAAGTAAAAGAAATTATTTTGTCAATTTTAAAATTGCAATCATCAGTAGAAGAAAGAATTCCGATTTTAGAAGAATTTTACAAAAAGATCTTTGAAATTACAGGAATACCAAACTCAATTATTGATCATGCTTGCGCCTTAAATCCTTTAACAATTTCTTGGATGAATTTACCCGGTACTACAACATACAAAGCATATGATATTGATAAGGATGAAATAGAATTTTTAAAATCTGTTTTTAGACTTCTTAATAATAATTATTACTCTACTACGCGTAGTAGAGTGGGAGAGGTGATAAAATTTGAGTTGGGGGATTTGCTGGTAAATGAGTTTGAATATGCAGATGTAGTTTTTATGCTAAAATTACTACCATGTTTAGAACATCAGAAAAAAAATTGTTCTTTAGAAATTTTAAAAAAACAAAAATGCAAATTTCTGGTAGTTTCTTTTCCCATCAAAAGCATTGGCGGAAAAGAGAAGGGTATGTGTGAATTCTATAGAAATAGCTTTAAAAACATGGTAAGCTCAGAGGAGTGGGAAATCAAAGAGTTAGTATTTGATACAGAATTAGTGTATATAATAAAAAAATAATACTTATCATTGTCATTCCCGCGAAAGCGGGAATACAGAGTACGTGCCATTAACTCTGGATCCCCGATCAAGTCGGGGATGACAACGCTCTACAGAACATAATCGTGCCAGAGTGGCTTAGTGGTAAAGCAATCGCATCGTAAGCGATAGACCGTGGGTTCGAATCCCACCTCTGGCTCATTAATTAAAATTAGAATTATAACAATGGAAAAAAGACATAGAGTATTTATTGCAATAAATTTACCAGATGATATAAAAAAAGAACTAATTAAACATCAGGATAAATTTAAAAATAAATTTATTTTTGCTGGTGAAGATGGTGAAAATTTTGATTTGGCAAAATGGACCATTAAAGATAATTTACATATTACTTTAGAGTTTTTAGGTTATTTAACAGATCAAGAAATCGCTGACACCTGCAAAATTACCAAAGAAACTGCAAAAAATCATGAGTCTTTTTCTATTAATTTAAATAAAATTGAATATGGACCTAAAAATAAACCATTCCCAAGTATGATTTGGGCATCTGGAGAAAAATCAAAAGAAATATCCCTATTTAAAAATCATCTGCAAGAATCGTTATTAGAATCAGTCAATTTTAAGCCAGAAGGTAGGGAATTTACTCCACACATTACTTTAGCACGTTTAAAAGAATGGCAACTTAAAGCAATAAATCCAGAAGAACAACCAGAAATTTCTGAGGATATAAATTTACTTTTTACAGTAGAATCCATTGAAGTAATGGAAAGCGTTATGAAAAAAGGTGGGCCAGCTTACGAAATTCTTGAATCTTGTGAATTAAAAATTTAATTATTTAAAAAAATATGAAGGTACATTTTTTGGGAATTGGTGGAATTGGGGTTTCCGCACTAGCACAATATTATTTAGCTAAAGGCCACGAGGTATCGGGGTCTGATTTGAATTCATCAGAAACTACAGATCATTTGGGAAAGCTGGGGATAAAAATATATATTACGGATAATAATATTCTGGATTCCCGCTTTCGCGGGAATGACAACGAGTTGCCTGACTTGATTATTTATAGTCCTGCTATAAAACAAGAAAATTTAGAATTAAGATTTTATAAAGACAAAGGAGCTAAGTGTTTTTCATATCCAGAAGCTTTAGGAGAGCTGACAAAAGATTATTTTACAATTGCAGTTTCCGGGAGCCACGGTAAAAGCACAACAACCTCAATGCTTGCTTTAGCTTTAATTAGAGCTTGTTTAGATCCTACAGTAATTATTGGTACAAAGCTTAATGAATTTGGCAACACAAATTTTAGACTTGGAAAAAGTAAATATTTAGTAATTGAAGCATGTGAACATGAAGAATCATTTTTAAGTTACTTTACCAAAATTATTGTTATTACAAATATTGAAGCTGAACATTTAGATTATTATAAAAATTTAAAAAATGTTATAAGAGGTTTTCAAAGATTTATAAATCATTTACCAAAAGACGGGATTTTACTTGTAAATAAAGAAGATAAAAACATTAAAAAATTAAAAACAAAAGCAAAGGTAGCAAAATTTTCCATAAGACAAAAAGAAGCAAAGGCAATTAAAAAATTATTACAAATCCCAGGGGTTCATAATATTTGTAATGCATTAGCTGTATTAGCAGTAACAAGAGAATTAAATATTGATGATAAAATTATTTTAAAATCTCTATCAGAATATAAGGGATCTTGGCGTAGATTTGAAAATAAGAAGGGTTTTGTAGGGTCAAAAGAGATCACAGCAATATCAGATTATGGTCATCATCCTACAGAAGTACAAGCTACATTAAAAGCCGTTCGCGAGAAATTCCCAAAACAGAAAATTTGGTGCGTTTTTCAACCACATCAGTATCAGAGAACATTTTTGCTATTTAAAGATTTTGTAAAAGTTTTTAAAAGTGCTAAAATTGATAATATAATTGTTACAGACATTTATGGCGTAGCTGGCCGTGAGAAAGAATCAACAAAAGTAAGCTCTGAAAAATTAGTTAGCGTTATAAAAAAGAAAAGTGTAATTTATATTCCTCAAATTGAAATTGAAAACTTTGTAAAACAAAATGTTAAAGAAGGTGATGTTTTACTTATAATGGGAGCTGGAGATATTTATAAATTGTATGATAAGTTTTAAACAAATCTAATATATAATTAAAATTAAACTCATGAAAATTGACCAAGAAAAAATTAATCAAATTTTAACTAGAGGCGTAGATGAAGTTATAGACAAGGAAAATCTAGAAAAGAAATTAAAGTCAGGCAAGAAACTTAGAATAAAACTTGGCATTGACCCAACTAGCCCAAATTTACATTTAGGTAGAGCAATACCTCTTTTAAAACTTAAAGATTTCCAAGAAGCGGGACATAAAATAGTTTTAATTATTGGAGATTTTACAGGGTTAATTGGAGATACTTCAGACAAGGAAGCTGAAAGACCAATGCTTGATTCTAAAACAATAAAACAGAATATGAAAACTTATGTAGCTCAAGCAGGAAAGATAATTGATATTAAAAAATGCGAAGTAAGATATAATTCTGAATGGCTGGGAAAATTAGATTATTATGAAATTGGTAAGCAAGCTGATCAATTTTCTTTAAATGAATTTATTTCTAGAGAAAATATTAAAAAAAGATTAGATGAGGGCAAAAGAATATCCTTAAGAGAATTGATGTATCCTTTAATGCAAGGATATGATTCTGTGGCTGTAAAAGCAGATGTTGAAATTGGCGGGACAGATCAAAGATTTAATTTACTTGCAGGAAGAGAACTTCAAAGATTTTACAAGCAAGCGCCTCAAGATATAATAACAAATCCTTTAATAGAAGGTTTAGATGGAAGAAAAATGAGCTCATCTTGGGAAAATACCGTAAATTTATTAGATGAGCCAAATGAAATGTTTGGCAAAATAATGTCTTTAAAAGATGAGTATATTATTAGATATTTTAAATTTTGCACGAGAATAGATTTGGCAATAATTTCACAATATGAAAATCAATTAAAAGCTGGTGAAAATCCTAGAAATTTTAAGATACTTTTGGCAAAAGAAATTGTAAAAATGTATCATTCAGAAAAAGATGCACAAAAAGCAGAAGATGAATTTAATAAAATTCACAGAGACAAAGAACTTCCTACAGAAATTGAAATTTTTCAGACAAATAAGACAAATTATCAAGTTTTAGATTTATTGTGCGACACTAAATTAGCACCATCAAAAAATGAAGCAAAAAGATTGATTGAAGGAAATGCAGTCTCTATGAACATAAATGACATTGAGACAAAAATAGCAGATTGGAAACAAGAAATAAAATTGGAAAATGGCATGGTAATTAAAGTAGGCAAGCGCAGATTTATAAAAATAAAAATTATTCAAAAGTTTTAAATTTTGTTATCGTCATTGCGAGGAGCCCCGCCAAGGCGGGGCGACGTGGTAATCTAGAGCAAGTGCATAAAACCATGGATTGCCACGCCTTCGCCTACTGGCTCGGCTCGCAATGACACTAAAAAAACATCGAGAAATCGATGTTTTTTATTTGCTACAGTATTTTCTAATCAAGAAAGGACCCTGAAATCTCTGCCATAGCTTTGTTGGAAAAGATTGTCGGGAATTGAAGTT
>MHPU01000005.1:528-16390 GCA_001820485.1 Candidatus Staskawiczbacteria bacterium RIFOXYD1_FULL_32_13 | reverse complement strand
ACTGCATTTAATGCAGGAAAATCATGCAGAGTGTTCGGTTTGAGGGCATAATGTGCCTAAAACTGATGAATATTTTAACAAAACAAACTACTGGGAATAGTCAAATAATTGATGCCTGTGGATAAAGTGTTGCGTTTTCTCTCTATATATGCAATGATTATACAATAGACAAAGAATGGTAATTATTAATTAAATTAACTTTTGGCAATATTAAAGTTTGCAACTAAGATAATGCCAAATAAAAATAAATGCCAGCAAAATCAAATTCGGCTTTTATGAAGCCGTTGACACTTACCCCTGCTTTAGAAGCAGTTGTAGGAAAAGGACCTATGCCAAGATCTGAAGTTGTAAAAAAACTTTGGGCATATATTAAAAAGCTTAACCTTCAAGATCCAAAAGCTAAAAGAAATATTTTAGCTGATGAGAAATTAAAAGTAGTATTTGGAGGAAAAGCAGTTGTAAATATGTTTGAAATGACAAAATTAGTTTCAAAACATCTTTCATAATATTTCGAATATAATAGTAGTT
This sequence comes from Candidatus Staskawiczbacteria bacterium RIFOXYD1_FULL_32_13, assembly GCA_001820485.1. Classification (GTDB taxonomy): domain Bacteria; phylum Patescibacteriota; class Minisyncoccia; order Minisyncoccales; family Staskawiczbacteraceae; genus XYB1-FULL-32-11. The sequence goes on along the minus strand of MHPU01000005.1, from coordinate 15,862 downwards.
ATACAAAAAGCACTTTTTAAAAGTGCTTTTTGTTTTCTGCTCGCTGGGTGGGACGATTTTAGACAAATGAAGTGGCTTGACCAAATCAAATGCCCAGAAAGGTTATTAAGTGAAATAGAAAATTGCTTGAGATAGTATAATCTGCCCAGTGATGGGCAGTTTTTGTTTTATAGAGGGGGGGGTAGGGTAGCCAAGTTTAGTTTCGTTTATAAATATAAATATGGCATCTGCACACAGACCAAATTTTAGACCCACCGTTTTTGTTATGGAACTCTAAAATTTATTACACCACTTTCTATTGGTAGCCCAGAACCGTATATAATTTTTCCAGTTTCATCGTCTTTTGCTTCTATTGAGTTTATTACCATTTTCCAATTCGTACCAATGTCTGCACAAGCTAATGAGTTTTGATAAGCATCTACTTGCCCACTTTGAGTAGTAACACCCCACCTATCGCTTGGGTTAGAATTAAAAACATGTAAAACCCCACCACTAAAACTGACTTCGGTTGGAACTCCCGATTGAGCAGATATGCAACCCATTGGATAGTTATTCATAAAACAAAAACTTATTCCAGTACTGTTAGTTGGCGTCCAAGGACAAGAAGGCAATTTAGACCCAATTGTTTGACCAATAACAGTGAAACCTATTTTTTTAAGTTCAACGCGATTATATGAAGAAGTGAAATAAATCGTTTGTAAATTTGCGTGAGGCTGACCAGTGTTTTGCCACGCACTATTTCCAAGGGATGGGTCAAAACCGCTAACAGTCAGATACGGTATCTTAATGTTTGTTGTAATAATTAGCGGAATGTTTCTAACATCGGTAATTTGATTTCCGTCTCCAGTCGCATCAATATTATCAATATTAACTGTTATTGATGTCTCAGAAACAATATCTTGTAAATCAGCATATATAAGCAATCTATTCCCAAAGGTATTAGAACCCGTTGCGGATATGTTTAGATTATCAAACATCATTTTATTACCAGAAACTAAAGAAGGAACCACCGTCTTCGGTTGTCCACCAACTACACCAAAATCTGGATAATTATAAAATGTAAGATTCTTTATAAGATCAACAGAATCACCCGTTATACTAAGTCCAATCCTTGAAATATTTGTGTTATTGACCCCACTAAAATTTATAAGGAAATCGGCAATTTTCGTTCCCTTGTTCGCGTAAACGCTGTTGTTGTTATAATTCGAAGCCGACATATATACTGGAGGCGGGGTGCAAGATTGTGCTTCGATAGGTTTATTTGTCATTATTTCGCAATGATTTGAATCTGTGCAACTTCTAGTTTGCTGAAGATTTGCACAATCGCTCCAAGTATTACATGTCCAATTCGGCAAACAAGCAACTGTGCAAGATTGTGCTACAGATGGCTTGCTTGTTAAAACTCCACAGCTATTTGCATCAACACAAGTTCTTGTTTGCAGAGAATTTAAACAGGCACTCCAAGTTCCACATTGCCAGTTAGGGCTACATAATGTTGGTGTAGTATTCTGCACAATCTGTTGAGTGTTTTGAACGATTTGTTGAGTATTTTGTTGTATTTGCTGATTGGTCGTCTGTTGAGTTTGCATTGCTTGAAGTTGTTGTATTAATAGAGCAATCTGAGATTTGAGATTAGAAACAATATCATTAGTGTTTGCTTGTGGGGTTGGTGCAGGAGGAGTTACACCAGTTTCTGACGTGGCCTCTATATTGCTTACTGATAATTGTTCTAATAATTCATTGTTAATAGCAGTTCTTGTTAAAGCTCCAACATAACCAGTTTGAGAAATTCCCTTACTTACTTGATATTGCTTTACTGCTTTTAAAGTTAGAGAAAAAAAGTTGCCAGTTACAGAGCCAGATAAAAAACCCTTATCGATTAAAAACTCTTGCAACTCTCTGACACTATCATTTTTTTGCAAACCATAATATAAATTAGTGTCAAAAGATGCTTCGCTGATAAAAGGACTAAGTAATAAAAACGACAATAAACAAATTGATAATATTTTTTTCATAAGTTTATTTTATTAATTAAAAACACTTTTAAAATTTATTTACCAGAGCAAGTTCCATAAGAAGTTAAAATATCTAAACCCAGACTTACTACTTCAAAATAATCTCCCCCTTTAGCGACCTTAATAATAGTTCCATTAGGAAATTGTGGTGTAATATTCACAAACTCTCCGCTTTCTTCTATTTTTGCTAAATATTGGTCGCACGGCTTATCATCGCATCTATAAAATTTGTTATTAGCATAATCTATCAAGACAAAAACGCCAGCCTTTACTTGTTTACAATCGTCCTTAGAACAACTATATTTTTTATCAGGTATACATATTGAGTCGTATTTTGGTAATTGATAATTAAGTGAGTTTAAGTTTATATCAAAAGATAAATCTTCATTAGAAATTTTTATATCTGTTTCGTTATTATCTGTTGCTGGTTGATTAATTCTAACCAAATAAACAAAAACTAAGATTATGGTTATCATTAACATTCCGACTTTAAACCAATTTTCTTTTATAAATTGTTTCATAGATTTATTTTGTCAAACAATATTCTAGACATTGTTTTTGAGTTTCAAAATTTTTATTTTCTCCATCAAAAATATTGTTTATGTATTGCCAATAATCTCCTTTATCTTTTGGTAATCTACCTATAATACTGCCAGACTCATCTGTCCGATATTCTTTAATTGGGATATAAGAACATTTTTCCATACAATTCGATAACTTATTCTGATGGATAAAATAGTATGCAACTCCCAGCAACAAAACTATTATTAATATTGAAACTATAATAAAGACAATGATTTTATTTTTCATAAAATTATTTTTTTATAAAGGGTTTTCTTATCAGATTCACCAATTTACCAGAAAAAAAGTTTTCTTTAATAAAAATATAGAAAAATAATCTTGAGATAAACCAAAAAATAACGGAGATAATTAAAAATGGTATGAGACAATAAAGTAATTTCTGCTGTGTCGTATATTTATCTTGATAGTCTATATTCACTTTTCTCCATTGCTTACCATTAACATTTTTAAAATCGCTTTTGCCAGAAGAACTCGCAAAATCAAACCAAGCACTAATATTATTTTCATAAAGATTCTTTCCAACCAATTCATCTGATAAATCATTATATTCTCCATAAACATATTTAACCAATTTTCCTACTTCTTGAAAGCTTTGAGGAGCTATCTCTTTTGTACCATAAATTTCAAAGACAATAATACAGCTAACAACTTGAAAAAACACAAAGGCAATTATAAAAATAACCTTTAAAAGTCTATACCAAACTTTGTCGTTAAAATTTTCCATAACTTTATATAATTAAAAGCCCGTAAACTTGCGGGAAAACGGACTCTTAATTCGCAAGTTTATTATTACTTTATATTACCACTATGGCATAAAAAAGCAATATTTGAGGTTGAAAAATGATTAAAAATGTGGTAAAATATAAGTAAAATTAATATAAAAATTAATATAAAAATGAATACAAAAAAAATTAACTCAAAATCCAACACAGGCTTGTGGCTAAGATTTGAGACGATAAACCCTATACACCTTTACAAAAAGGGTGAATATCATATTGAGATTTCAACAAGCAACGATACCGATTTTAAAAATAAAGAAGTTTTTATAAAAGAGTATTTTAAGAATATGTTTACCATTTCACGATTTAATTCAGCTATAAAAGATGAAGAAATAGAAACCCCTGATGGCGAGTTTATTAATGAAAAAAATAAATATATTGAATTTTATATTTCTTTAAAAAATGAGTCATTTTTTGATAAAGAGGTCTATTCTTATCTTAGCGACTTAGTAGATTACGAAATACCATTTTCTGAATTAAAGCAGACAGAAATTATAAAAAACTTAATTAAAAATAAATATCAAGAATCAGAAAACAAAAAAATTTGCTTAACTATTAATGATTTAGATTGGAATAAATTTATTCACGTTAAATTCTTTAATATTTTAAGAAAATTAAAAAAAGAGGGCTTTATAGAAAAAATAGACGTTCAAAGTTTCTTTGCAGAAAATTTACCCACTATTATTGAGTTCAGAAGACCAAAGTTATGTGAATATAAGTATGAAATTAATGAAGTGCGTAGAAATTTCTTTTTTGAAATGGAAGTAATTTTATCTAATAAATTCATTAAGGAGCTTACTCTTGACGTTAAAAATAAAAAAAAGCCTAAAATTCAGGCAGATTATAAAGACGGAGTCATATATTTTAGTAATAAGAAGATAGATTTTAATAAAAAAGATAATCAAAAAGAACTCCTAGATGTTTTGTTCACAGAGCCACTTAAATATTGGTTTTATGATGAAATACAGACTGACTGGGATGGTTTTTGGAATGAGATTAAAACAAACAACCCAAAATCTAAAAAATATTGGCAAAAATTTTATACTGCTGGTGATGGAATAAATAGAGCGATAGCTATAGAGACTGGAGTTAAAGACTTTATTGTGAAGAACACGGGAACAAAAGGAAAAATAAAAATAAATGAAAAATACATTTCGCTAAATTTCAGCTGAATTTAGCCAACAGTCTACAAAGTATAATAAAATCATACTTAATCGGTATGGTTTTTTATTATTAAAATTATAGAAAATTAATATGAATATGATATTACAAGAAAAAGATTATTTTAAATCGTCAGATATATGTCTATGCTCGGCATTATGTTGTCTTGGCTACCAAATAGAAGCATTTGACAAGCAAAACCCATCAAAGGTTATCTTTTTAATTAAAAGAGACGAACACTTAGACGAAATTATTAAATTATATTTTGCACATCAGCTAAAAATTGAAGTTTTAGCTTTTTTTAATTCACTAAAAGAAATAAAAGGGAGAATTTATAATATCTAAAATATGTTATCGGATAAACAAATAGAACAATTTCAAAATATTTATCAACGAAAAACTGGCAAAGCGGTCGACAAAAAAGAAGCCCGAGAATTGGGCGAGAAAGTTTTTAATTTATTTATGGCTATTTATGATTTATCAGAGAATAGCATAGAAAAAATAATAAAAAATTATGAAATCACTTGAAAGACGATTTAATAATATAACACGACTCAATCCTTATTGGAGTTCGTATATTTGCTTTACAGAGGCAATAAAAGAGCAATGCTTTAGTAAAAGAACAATAACAAACTACTTTAATAAATTAGTCGAAAAAGATGACTATGACAAAGTAGATAAAAAGCAAATTATTAAGCATCTGATATCGTTATTGTCCAAAAATAAAAACCTATCTGAGGACGGTATATTTTAAGGCATTGTGCCAAATTAAAAGCCTATATCTGACGCGAAGTGATAAAGGACGAGTAAAACATCACCTCTCGCCTAAAAAGGCAAAATTAATATGAAAATTAACATACAAGAATTAAAGTTCAAAATCACATTAAAAATCGATCCAAAATATCCAGATTTACTGGCTTATGCTTCCTTAACATTTTCAGAGGAACATCAAAGAAATTTTAGCTGTAATGGATTTACAATTCGCAAAAGCAAATTTGATGGAAAGCCATACTTAGCATTACCAAGTAAAAAAAATGGAAATGCATTTTATATGTTTAATTACATTGAAAAAAGTTTGCTAAAGGAAATAGAAAAAGAACTAATTAAAGAGTATGAGAAAGAGATAATTCCAATTATTAATGAGTAATACTACTATAGTAGAGACAATTACAACACTACTATAGTAACTAATATAGTATTACTATAGTCTATATTACTTCTAAAATACTATATTATTACTATAAACTATATAAAAGCCGAACAAAACTAAAAAAACGAACAAAACTAAAAAATCATTGTAAAACATTGTATTTACGAACAAAAACTATGGAAAAGTGTTGAAAATTGCATAGAAAGTTAAAATAATTAGTGGAAAAGTATAGTAAGATATAACACATAGAGAAGATAAGAAATGATAAGTTTTGATAGCTTTTGCTAACATTTCCTAACCTTTACTAACTTTTGCTACACACACGCTTTGCTTTATACAAGTTTAGTGGTATAATTAAATCGTTAAGGATAATCGGTAAACAGTCGGCATTTTATTTTTTAATAAATAGAATACTACAAGGGGTTGGAAACTGGTTATCCTTAACAAATAGCCGTCTGTTTTCCAATCCCTTTTAGTTATAAAAAATTTATGAAAACAATTTTATTTTGTAGGGTTAGCTCAAGAGAGCAAGAAGAAACTGGCTATTCCCTACCAGCTCAAGAAAAACTTTTACAGGATTATTCTGAAAAGAAAGATTTTAAAATTGCGAGAAAATTTTCTATTTCAGAATCAGCCAGTGGAAAATATCAAAGAAAATCTTTTGACGAGATGTTAAGTTATGTTAAGAAAAATGATATTAAAATTATTATCTGTGAAAAAGTTGACCGTCTAACAAGAAATTTAAAAGATGCTGTTTCAATAAACGAGTGGCTAAACGAAAACTCTGAACGACAGGTGCATTTTGTAAAAGAAAATTGCGTTTTAAGTAAAGATTCAAAATCAAATGATAAATTTATTTGGAATATTAAAGTTTCTACGGCTCAATATTATATTGATAATCTTTCAGAGGAAGTTAAAAAAGGACAAAAAGAAAAAATAGCACAGGGCTGGTTGCCAACAAAACCACCTCTTGGCTATAAAACAACAGGCGAAAAAGGACATAAAATTCATATTGTAGATAGCGAGAAAGCTCCAATGATTAAAAAGATGTTTGATTTATATGCAAGTGGCGAATATTCTATTAAAAGGTTATCTGAAATAATCTTTTTAGAGGGATTAAGGACTAGAGGGAAAAATAAATTAGTTAAAAGCAGATTAGCAAACTTGCTTTCAGATCCTTTTTATTGTGGAAAAATGAGATGGAATAATGTAATTTATGAGGGAAAACACGATGGAATAATAAGCGAAGAGCTTTTTGAAAGAGTTCAGGGAGTTCTTAAAGGCAAAACTGCTCCAAAGTATAACAAGCACTTTTTTCTTTTTAGTGGATTGTTGAGATGCAAAGAATGTGATGGCAAAATAACTTGGGAAAAACACAAAGGAATTACTTATGGGCATTGCAATCATTACAGAAATTGTAGTAAAAGATTATGGGTTAAAGAACCAGATATTGAAAAACAGATATTAAATGGCTTGGGAGATTTAATGGTTAAAGACAAGGAGACCGTTGATTGGATTAGAGATGTTTTAAAAGAAAGCCACAAAGAAAAAATAAACTATCATTCAACATCACTAAAAGAATTAAACCAAAATCTTAATAGAGTTCAGAAACGAATTGATAATTTATATGACGATAAAGTTGACGAAAAAATAACCAAAGAATTTTATGAAAGAAAATTTAAAGAATATTCAGAGGAAAAAGAAAGTATTATAAACTCAATCAAAAAGCACTCAAACGCAAGTGATAAATATTCGGATCTGGGAGTTAAAATTTATGAGTTATCACAAAAAAATTTAGAAGTTTATAAAAACAAAAAGCTCCCTACAGAGAAAAGAGCATTGTTTAACCTTGCTTTTGATAGTTTATTATTAGATGGCGACAAATTAGTTTTTAATTACTCCAAAGCTTTTGAAGTATTGTTTAATGCTGTGTCTATGACTAATAGTTCTAAAGAGCTAAATATATCAAAACTGCCATTAAATATTTTCGAACCTTCTGACTTAAGAATAAAAACAAACAAAAACAGGGCTTTTGACCCTGAAATTGCTTCTATGCTCCGCAGGTAGGACTCGAACCTACGACCAACTCCTTAACAGGGAGTCGCTCTACCAACTGAGCTACTGCGGAATATATTTATATATTACTAAATTTAAAAAATATTTTCAATAGCAAACATAATTTGTTCACATAAGTTTAAAAATTATGTCGCATAATAAAATATAATAAAAAAAGGCGAGGGCGAAAGTCAGTTGACTTTGCCCCGCCACGTGTGTTTTTCCGTTGTCATCAAGCAACCTACGGGCTAATTGAAATTGGCCGAACAGGGCCGTATGTCCAATAATCATACCCGAGCGGATGAACCGCCGGAATCATCTGAACTCCAACCAGAGGCTGAAGCCCAGAAATTCCGTCTGCCCAGATTTCCCACACTTCTCCGGCGTTGACTGCCGGCCAACTGTCAAATGAACTAGTGATGTACAAGACACCGATCGGATCCCACGCCAAGCTTTGCGAGTTGGCCTCGATTACCGACCCGTTTGGCAAGCGATAGTGCATACCGCTTACCGAAATTGCCATGGCCTTTTCAAAAGTTAGGTTTCCCCCACCAAATGCCAAGACCGACTCCTCAGCATGATACAACAGGCCGGGTGAACCAACCCACGTGACCTGGCCGAGAAAAATGTCCGTAGATTGAGTAATGGGATTGCTCGGCTGTGACAACATCTGGGGCAAGCCCCAGTTGACCACATTAACCGTACGTTGCATAACACCTATAATATCCAAATTCACCGAAGCACCAGGAAGCGCATTGATGATTAACATGGACAGATCCACATTATACGCTCCGGACTGTTCCGGTGCTTGCGCGTAGAAGCGAACATTTGACGTTTGCCCCTTTCGAAACGGGACATCCCCGAAGCTCACGTCGAAGTAACTGGTTCCATTTGTGGCGACGGTTGTTCCGTCAACCACCAGCCGGCCGTTCCCAAAGACTGATGGTGCCCACAAAGCCGAACTGAAGAATGTGATTTCATCAGGTGATGTCACACTCAGCTCCGCCACCAACAAATCTTCACCACCGCCAACAATGACGTTTTCAAGTTGAGTCATCACCACGTCAACATCGATTGACCTGCAACTTGGAAAACTGGGTTGGACGCGATTTAGTTCGTTCACAACATCGAGGACATCTGCGGCTGTCAAATAGCCATCCGCGTTGACATCCCAGAATTTTTGAACGTTGTTAGTGAAGTCAATCTGTCGAATGCCGCGGTTAATTCCAGTGATCGGAATCAAAGCATCCAGCGGTGTGGTTAAACCGCTTTGATTAACATCAGTCCGATTCACGGTCTGGCAGTCACTTGCCACCTCTCCCATTGCGAAACCGTCCGACAAGTCGATGACTTGTCCGAACAGTTCGTCGACGTTGCCCGCAAGCAACAATCGACCTTCCAGTTGCTCAGCACGTAGCCGGCGAAAATGCCGGCAAAGCTGAGCGATTTTTTTCCGTTTCCAAAACATCAAATCACCCTTTCGAGCAAAAATCCCCTGAAAAAATACACAACTTACGCAATTAAGTTTATTATTTATCGCATAATAAAACTAATTGCGTAAGTTGTGATAAATTGTCAAAAAACTAATTATTATAAATCCTATCATAAAATACCAAATTTGCCAATAGTAATATGTGAATTTGTCAAGATATATCGCAATATATTGCATAGTAACTAGTAGGCAAAATACAACGGTCGCGTAGATTTTACCTACCAAGCAATAAACGAAAAACCAAGAAAAAACAACGAGACCTTTACCTCGTTGTTTTAAAAATTTTCTTAAATTATGCTTTTGGCTCTTCTTTTGGAGCTTCTACTGCTGGCGTGGGTGTTTGTACTACTGGAGCTGGAGTTTCTGTTTTCACTTCTTCCATCTTTTTAACTATCTTAACTACTCCGATTTTTTTACCTTCAATTATTTTTTCTGTGATTAATAAATTATGAACTGTATCTGAAGGCTGAGCTCCTTTGGAAATCCAATATAAAATTCTTTCTTTATTTAAGGATTTTCTTTTCTTTAAAGGATCAACATATCCTACATCTTCAACAGATCTTCCACCTTTTGAGGATCTTCTTTTATCTACAACAACCACCCTAAAAAATGGCTGATTTTTTTTACCTTTTCTTGTAAATCTTATAGTTAACATGTGTTTAAAATTTAATTATTTTATTTTACCCAATTTTTAACTTTTAAAGCTTCTTTGGCTGCTTCTTCTTCAGCTTCTTGTTTTGAAAAACCCTCACCTTCTGCTATTTTTTCATCATTTAAGAATACGCCGACTGTAAACTTTTTTTTATGGTCAGGCCCCCATTCTTTCACAACCTTATATTCTGGAGTAACACCTACTTTTTCTTGTGACTCTTCTTGAAAATAGCTTTTTGCATCTTTGTAAAGTTTATTTTCTATAATATCAGACAAATGGAAGATTAAATTTTTATTTATAAATTCATCAGCTTTGTCATATCCAAGGTCAAGATAAATAGATCCTATCAAAGCTTCAAATGTGTTTGCCAATATATATTGCCTGGCCTTTCCTCCTTCTTTTGCCTCTCCGCGAGACAATAAAAGAAAATCATTTAATCCAATTTGCTCTGCAATTTTTGTAAGCATTTTTGCATTAACTAGCGCTGCTCTCCAATTTGTAAGCTCCCCTTCTGGTTTGTCTGGAAATTTATTATATAAATATTTTGTAACAATAAGTTCTAAAACTGCATCTCCTAAAAATTCTAATCTTTCATTATGACCCAAATTCAAATCTGGATTTTCATTTAAATAAGATCTATGTACAAATGCTTGAGTTAATAAGTCTTTGTTTTTAAAATGTAAGCCTAATTTATTTTCTAATATTGAAAAGTCCTTCATTTTTTTGGAGTAGTCGCGAATATACAAATTTTTACAAATATACAAACTGTAATTCGTTATTTGTATATTCTTTTGTATTCGTATATTCGTGATTACTCCTTTTGCTCAAGTTGTTTATATACAGTTCCTAAAACTCCATTTACAAACTTTCCAGAAATTTTTCCAGAAAATGTCTTTGCCAGCTCAATTGCTTCATTAATTGCGACTTTTGGTGGAACTTGCGCCTTGTCTGCGTACAAAAGCTCATAAAGCCCGATTCTTAACACATTTCTATCAATAATCGGTATTTGTGCTATTGGCCATTCTGGAGCTGCTTTTTCAATGATTTTATCTATTTCTGGCAAATGTTTTTGTACTCCGCTGACTAATTCCCAAACCAGTGATTGATCTTCAAGCCCAGGACCAAAATCTTTGACGTTTCTTTCTGCTACTTCTTCCAAAGGCTGTTTTAACTTATTATAAAAATCCCACTCATACAAGCTTTGCATAACTATTGAACGTGATAAGTGCCTACTTGCCATAATTAAAATTTAAATTAATAAATTTTATTTCTTGGACATTTTTTCCATACTCATTTCGTCTTTTTTTCCGCCTTTCTTTTCTGCTGTTTTAATTTCTTTTTGTTTTGCTTTTTGTTCTTTTTTAGTTAATTTCTTGAAAACATCTAATACTTCCATTCCTTTATAAAAACCACAACTTAAACAAGCTGTATGTGGTCTTAATGCTTTTTTACATTTTGGACATACAGATAATGCAGTAGGTTTTATAAACAAATGCATTCTTCTTCTATTTCTATGTGACTTTGTATGATTATTTTTTGGAACTGCCACAGCTGAAATTCCAAATTACAAATATCAAATTCCAAACAAATTCCAACTAACGAAATTTAAAATTCTAAATTAGATATTGTTTGTGATTTGTAATTTTGGATTTGTGATTTATTGTTAGAGTATACCAAATATATTTCTTTTTTGCAAGAGCCCAGTATATTTTTTATAAATAAAATGAGGTCGACTAGTATCTTCCCGCAGGAAGAAACCAATCGGCCCCTTGAGGAATCACAAAACTTGTGCAAAATAAAAACGCCTTTTTTTGACGTTTTTGTACTTTGACAATCACTAATTTTTATATTTGAGCACAGGCGGATTCAATTTTGGAAAATTCATCCAAACTTATTTTCATAACATCAATATTTACCACATTTCCATTTTTATCATAATCAATCACAACATTTCCTTTTGCGTCAGAATCAACGCTTTTTTTATCACTCACACGAATGCTCAAGATTTTTGCTTCTTTATCATATTTTATATTTGTTTTTGCCATAATTAGAAATGTTTGCTTATTTTTGAGGTGTCGATAATTGTAATAACTTTTAAAACATCCTCTTCTTTTTCACAAACTATTATTAAAAGATGATCTCTTTTATGTTGTAAATTAAAATAAATTTTTTTGAATAAAAATCTATCACTTTTCACACTAGAAGTTTCCATTTTGTCGGGCGAGGCTATCGCATCAAAAATAATACTCTTTTCAATGCCTCTTTCTTTTATTCTCTCTATTGCATGGAAGGAAAACTTTATTTTCATATAATTTATAGTAACAAAATAATAGCAAAAGTCAAATTTTTACCCCACCAGCCTAATAGCAACTCCAAGAATTGCTAAAGCTATGCCCACAATCCAAGCTCTCATTGTTACTTTAGATGACGACCAACCAATTGCTTCAAAGTGATGATGTATTGGAGTGGATAAAAATATTTTCTTTTTACGAAACTTTTTAGATAATAATTGAACAATAACTGACCCAGACTCAAGTACTAAAAGTCCTGCGATTATTGGCAAAACAAATACTGAATCAGTTAGAAATGCTACAACTGATAGTACGGCAGTAAGCCCCAAAGACCCAGACTCTGACATATAAAAACGTGCAGGTGGGATATTAAACCATAAAAAAGCAAAAAGCGTACCAGTAATCACTAAACAGAAAGTTGCTAAATCAACCTTACCTTGTGCAAATGCAATAACTGCAAAAGCTCCAAATATTGATGCAAAACTTCCCCCAGCTAAGCCATCTATTCCATCAATTACTCCACCTGACCAACAAGCAATCATCACAATAATAAAAAATGGGATATATAAAATTCCAATAGGCAAATTTCCATAAAACGGCATATAAATTGTATCCCATCCAAGTTTATAATAAAACCACAAGGCGCCAACTAAACCAATTAAAGTCACCATTAAAATACGTTTTTTAAAAGACATTCCTCCTCCAATATATTTTCCAATATTAGAAACAACAGAAATATCATCAAAAAGTCCTAACAAAGAAGCAAAAAGCAAAGTAAATAATGGAAGCCATGTTTGACTACGAGACAAGAAATTTAAGCTAGATGCTTGAGGAAAAATTAAAGAAATAAAATAAAACAACAACACAACAACTATTGTAGTAACCCAAATTAAAAGGCCACCAAATCTTGGAGTACCAACTTCTTTCTCTTTGTGAAGCGAATTAAAAATAACTGCATCTTCTCCTGAAATAGCTTTAATGCGAGCAGATTTTTTCCATAATTTATGTTTATACAAAAAATTAATCAAAATAGGTGCCCACAAAATAGCAATTGCAGAAGCAATCGATGAAATGCCCAAAACTTTAATTACGCTAAATGTTAGTTGCGTCATAATTTTTATATTTTACTATTGACAATGTTAGATTAATATGATATAATTAAAATATATAAGTATGGTGCGTTAACCCCTCAATCCGAATAGTTTTCAGAAAGGACAACAATGTTCATTTCGATGATTCCGAATCGCCAGCTGAAGCAGGTCATGAGGCGGGTTGTCAACCAAGATAACCCCGCGCTCGTTGTCTGGCACGCCCGATGGCGTGCGACTCGAGGGCGAAAACCCTCGATGAGCTATCGTGGGGAAGGAAATCCCACGAGGGCACTGAAACTGGCCGAGCAGGATCTGGCAGGAGACGAACTCCGATTAGAAAACTGCTCCGAGTGGCTGGGGTCGCTCATCATGAGCGAGTTCGGTTTTCAGAAAGGAATCGTGATTCTTGGGCATGTGATACCGATTCGCGACACCGTGGTGTTGCGGAGGCGAGATCGTCGCTTCACGTAATGCGACGATGCTCCGTGCCGTGGGCAACCAGCGAACTGGCTGCCCTTCTTTTTTTTACAAAAATTATTTACTAGACCAGACGTCATTTTCCCAAACAAAATCTTTATCCATTCCGCCTACTACCCAGATTTTATTTTTAAAAACAGCTACTCCTACATCTTCACGCCCCGACCATTCTGGATCGGTTTCTGTTTTTTGCCAATTTATTCCATTATCAGAAAACCAAACATCGTTTACTCCGGCACCATAAATATCAGCATTTAACCTTGAAATAAGCCATAATTTATTTTCAAATTCTACCAGTCCGCCTCCTTGCCTTGAAGCAAAAGGTGCGCTTGCAACTTCTTGCTTCCAAACAATGCCATCTTCTGAGCTCCAAACATCATTAAAAACTTTATTATCAAAACCCATTCCGCCAATTACCCAAAGTTTATTATTAAAAGCTAAGGCTACGTGATCCCATCTTAATTCAAAGCCAGCATTATCAGTAGCTTTTTGCCAAAAAATTCCATCTTCAGAAGACCAAACATCGTTTGTTAATTTATGACTATCATAAGTGACGCCTCCAATTACCCAAATCTTATTATCAAAGACTAAAGCAGTATGCCCCTCGCGCTTAGACCACTCTGCATTTTCTTTTTCCAGTTTCCAATTTATACCATCCTCTGATGTCCAAATATCATTTTTATATCCAATTTCTGGACCCCACCCACCCAATAAAAATAATTTATTTTTAAATTCTACAACCTGTATTGATCTTCTTTTTCCCCAAGGAGCAGATGCATTTTCTAATTTCCAAATTTTACCATCTTCTGAACTCCAGACATCTAAAAAATGAGGGGCTTTTTCATAATCTACAAGCCCTAGTTTTTGTACACAACAATTACCGTTTAATCCACCCATCACCCATAATTTATTTTTAAAAGCCACCAGTCCATGCGAATCGCGTGCTTCAAATTCAGCTGAACCTGTGCTTTCCTGCCAATCTAATTTTAAAGGATTAAATACTGGTTTTATATCAACAATAACTTCTTTAACAACAGGCATAGCTTCTCTATTTTCAAATTTATTTTTGTAAAAAATTTTTGTTACAACTAAAATTATAAATAAAAAAAATAGAATACAAAATAAAATTACTAATCTTTTTTTAATCTCCATATTTATTTATTATTTTTTCTGTATCTATAAATCTATTTTGAGAATTTAATACAACACTAATTAAAATATCTTCATTATTTTTAGAGTTTAATACAAGTAATAAACAACCACCAGCGATTTTAGTTTCCCCAGTCTTGCCACCCAAAATTCTATTCCCAAGATTATCACTAATAAGTAATTTATTTGTATTTTTTACTACACGGCAGTTTTCATTATTTACGTCGCATCCGCCTTCGCTTGCGAGCTTCGGCGAGACAGGTAATAAAATGTCTTTTTCTTTTGTTATCTCAAAAATCTCAGGATAATTTTGTAGTATATATTTTACTAATCTTGCTAGATCTTTTGCAGTAGAATAATTACTTTCATAAATATCATTTACTTTTAAATCAAGGCCAGTTTCATTAAAAAATCTTGTTTCAGCTAAACCAATTTCTTTA
>MHPU01000005.1:0-371 GCA_001820485.1 Candidatus Staskawiczbacteria bacterium RIFOXYD1_FULL_32_13 | reverse complement strand
TGTCAGATGGAACTGGAAGTTTAGCTTTGAAGGGATTTGAAGCACCTGGAGCAAGAGCTCATCCACATATAAATGAAGGAGATGCAGTCACCGCAGTTGTAACAGTTCAAGAATATAATCACGAATTAGAGGGAGAAATTGTTTCCATAAAGAAATTAACTGGAGAAGAAAAGGAAGCTCTTGTAAAAAATGTTGAAATCACATTAAAAAACAGAGCAAAGATAGAACCTCCTGAATTTTTAGTTAAAAATAAAACTCTGGACAAATTAAAAGCAGATTTCGTTAAAGCAGCAACAGAAATAAGACTTGCAATATTCCAAAATAGACCAATTATAGTGAGACATCACAATGATGCAGACGGATATTCTTCT
>MHPU01000004.1:11928-29552 GCA_001820485.1 Candidatus Staskawiczbacteria bacterium RIFOXYD1_FULL_32_13 | reverse complement strand
ATTAAAGTTATTGGTATTGGTGGCGGTGGAGGATCAATAGTTTCTGAAATTGGTAGAACCTTGAAAAAAGCAACTTTTGTTGTAGCAGATACAGATATTCGTTCTATTAAAAAAAGAGCAGGTATTAAATATTTTTTATTTGGACAAGATGTGACTCATGGCTTGGGTACTGGAGCTGATCCGGAAATTGCAAAAAAAGCAGCTTTGTCTGAGCGAGAAAAAATTGAAGGACTTTTTCGTGATCAAGACATAGTTATTTTAATAGCCTCACTGGGTGGTGGGATTGGGTCAGGTGCAACTGAAATTTTTGCTAAAATGGCTTCATCATTTGGTGCAATTACTTTAGGAATTTTTACTTTACCATTTAAATTTGAAGGAAAGACAAAAACTAAAATAGCTTTAAAAGCTTTAAAAGAGTTAAGAGAGATGCTTAATGTGTCACTTACAATTCCTAATGAAAATATTTTTAAGATAATTGATCAAAATACGCCAATAACTCAGGCTTTCTCATTGGTAAATAAAAATATGGTAAATTCTCTTGAGAGTTTAATTGATTTGATTTACAATCCTGGAATGATTAATATTGATTTTGCTGATTTAAGATCAATTTTAAGAGGTAAAGGAAGTGTTGCATTTCTAAATACAATTCAAGAATCTGGTAAAAATAGAGCAGAAGCTGTAGCTGAGAAGATATTAATTAATCCAATTTATAAAAATAATAATTTTCAAGTAGATAAAATTTTGTTTAATGTTGCAGGTCCCAGAGATATGAGTATGTTTGAGGTGGAAAAAATCAGCAATAAAATTTCTAATATAAACCCAAAAGCAAAAATAATTTTTGGAATTTCTAAAAACCCAAGTTCTGGAAATAAAATAAAAACAACTCTTTTAATGACAGGTCACTCTAATGAAAAGAATCAGGTTACACAAATAGATGAATCTATTAAGGTAAATGAGATATTAACAAAAAATGTTAAAAAAGAAAAAGTTGTTATTGAACAAAAGGTTAAAGAAAAGATAATAGAAGCAAAAAAAGAAAATAAAATAAAAGATAAAAAAGCAAAATTATCTCCTAGTTTTGTTTTACCTATTTTAAAAAAGGAAGGTGAATTAGACACAGTTGGAATTTTAGATAAAAAATTAAATATTGTTCAAATACCAGATAAACCAGCAAAAAAAGCAATAAGAAGAAGTGCTTTGGATATTAAAAAAGCAGAAGAAGTAGAGCAAGATAAAAGATTAGCACAAGAACAAGAATGGGAGATTCCAGCATTTTTAAGAAGAGTAAAATTTAAAAGCTAATTTATAAATTTTTATCTGTCATTGCGAGGAGCCCGCAGGCGACGTGGCAATCTAGAATTCATTACTTAAACTCTGGATTGCTTTGTCAGTCGCTTCGCTCCTTTCTCGCAATGACACTATAAGAATCAATACAATATGGAAGTAAAAAAAGTAATTATACCAATAGCTGGTTTAGCTTCAAGGTTTTTGCCATTATCTTTGGCAGTTCCTAAGGAGTTTTTACCATTGGTAGATAAGCCAAGTATTCAATATTTGCTTGATGAAGCAAAAAAATCAGGAATTACTGAGGTTATCTTTGTTGTTAGTCCAAAACAAAAATTAGTTTTAGATTATTTTAAAAAACATACTGATGTAGAAAAAAGTTTAATAGCAAGAAAAAAAGATAATCTTTTAAAAGAACTTTTAGAATTTGAATCAATTTTTGATAATATTACTATATCTTATGTAACTCAAAAGCTTCCAAAAGGTGATGGGCATGCAATACTTCAGGCTGAAAAATTTGGTAGAAATGAGGCTGTAGCTGTTTTATTTAATGATGATATTATTGATTTTGAGGTTCCAGCATTACAGCAACTTATAAATGTTTTTAAAACCTGCGATGCTCCAGTTGTTGCTTTAAGGAAATTAGCAAGGGAAAAAATTCATGCTTACGGAAATGTTACGGTTGAAAAAATTGCTCATGGAATCTATAAAATAAAAAAATTTATAGAAAAACCAATAACAGAACAAATTCAATCAGATTTAGTAATTTGCGGAAAATATATTTTAACTCCAGAGGTTTTTGAATATTTAAAAAAAGCTAAACCATCAGAAAAAGGAGAGATACATTTATCAGAAGTTTTAGATAAAATGTTAGATAGCGGGAAAATAGTTTATGGTTGTGAGCTTAAAGGTGAATGGCTTGAATGTGGGGATAAATTAAAATGGCTAAAGTCATTTTTTTATCTTGCTCTTAAAGACCCTAGATTTAAAGATGAACTTCGTAGTTACTTGAAAACTATAAAATAGTTCCTCGCGTCATTGCGAGGAGTGAAGCGACGAAGCAATCTCAAAAAATAAGTAACCTAAAAAAATCAGAAACTAAAAGTTCTGATTTTTTGTTTCACAAAAATGTAAAACGGTGTTATAAAATATTGACAAAAAATATAATTGATAGTAGTATTATGCTAGTTCGTTTCAGAGGCAAGCTGTAGGCAAGGCGATTGACTTTGTAGGCAGAAGTCTCGTTATTTGGGAGGCTGAAAAGCCATGAGTTTCAATCTGGGTTTGGATGTACTGTTGTCGGTTGGGGATCAGTCCAATGAGTTGCGACGCCATTTAATTCAGGCGTTTATGGACTATGGGTGTTCCACAGACGATCTTGATAATTTACTCCGAGATTGTCGTGAGAGGCGTGAACTGTTAAATGGGTTGGCGAAAAAAGTGGCTGGACCCATTTGGGAGCAGGCTGAGGTCTCGGTCTCTCTCGAGGTGGATTTTGCGATTTCATTTCGCGATTTCTGGAGACAGCACCCTGAAGTTCGAATTTCCTCTGGTGCTCGTGAGGATTGTGATTCGGCATGGGTTGGAAAAGAGCCACGAGGTGCGTGCAAGTATCAGCTCGCGCATTTTGAAGAACTTATGTCGTTCAACGGGATACTTGAGGCCAATTTCGGCCAAAAAGTCGAATACGCGGGGTTTCGTGAACTCGTTGTTTACGCCTCTCGTCTTCCGTTGGATGTCCTCAGTCATTTTGCTATCGTGGCACCAGGTTCTCTCCTTTGCCACGAGATGCAACTGCCGAAGGCACAGCGGGTGACGGGTAAAACCTTCCCATTTGCTAGTGCTGGTTCTCTCGCGATGCAAGTGGGCTACTACAGCGTACGCGACGCTTGTCGTCGCGAGTACGCCACCAACAACTTCTTTTTAGTTCGCGTTTACGAATAAGGAATTCGTCGCGAGTGTCTGAGCGTTAAAGCCGATTGAGAGATCCTACGGGAAATCTCAGTCGGCTTTATTTTTTTGACTCTTTTAAAAGAGTTTTTTTTGGAAAATAAATAGTTAAAATATAGAATAATTTTTTCTATTTACGTATGTATTTTTCGTTTGTGCAGGAATTTTCATTGTAGCGTGTTTTGGACGATCGTCCATTTTTGACTACGATGAATTTTTATTAGAAGTAAAAGTAACAAAAGAAAAGCCGGGCACCTTGTGGTCCACGGCACGTGTAGTCTGAAGTCCCTGCTTTATTGCTGGGTTTCTTCCGCATCAAATCCCCTTGTAGCGTCTGGGTCGTATTCTTCTTTTTCTTCTGGTGAATTTTTCCTAGTTGTTTCAGGCGAAAGAAGTGTCAGCAAAATCAGGACGGCAAGTACCAGCCCTACTGCGTTTGCAGTTTGTGTACCCAGTAGTGGGTAATTACAGCAAACAACAATTAAGGCAAACAGCAACCAAAATGCAATTTTACCCTTCATTATATTTCCCCTTAACCGAAACCGTCGGTGCGGTGCGAAAAACTTCGCGAAGGTACAGATATTTCTAAAATAATCTTTGCATAAATTTTTTTTAATGTCAACTATTGCGATAGTTTTTTTTGTTTGGTAAAATAAAAATATAATTCAAATTTTAAAATAAAAAATTATGATATACGATTTAATAATTATTGGTGGAGGGCCTGGTGGGATTACTGCTGGTATTTATGCTGGCAGGCAAAGAATTAAAACTTTGCTTGTTACCAAGGAATTTGGCGGGCAAATGGCAAAAAAAGCCACAGAAATTTGTAATTTTCCAGGATTTCCAAGTATTACAGGTATTGAATTAATGGAAAAGTTTGTTGAGCATTTAAAATGTCAACAAGATGTTGAAATAAAAACTGCTGAAATTTTGAAGGTTGAACCCTTCGACTCCGCTCAGGGCAAGAAAAATTTTATTGTCACAACAACTGAAAATGAAACAATTGAATCAAAATCTGTAATAATTTCTACAGGAGCAGATCCAAGGCCTTTGGAAGCTAAAGGAGAGAAGGAATTTATTGGTAAGGGTGTGGGTTATTGTGTTACTTGTGATGGGCCTTTATTCAAAAATAAAGTAGTTGCTATTGTTGGTGGTGGTAATGCAGGATTTGAAGCTGGTTTGTTTATGGCAAGGTATGCAAGTAAAGTGTATATACTGGAGTTTGGATCTAGCGTAAAAGCTGATTTACAAAACCAAGAAGATGTAAAGAAATCTGATAAAATAGAAATTATTACAAGTGCTAGTGTAAAAGAAATTAAAGGAGAAGTTTTTGTGAAAGAATTATTTTATGAAGATCAAATTTCAAAAGAAATAAAAAATCTTAAAGTTGATGGAATATTTATTGAAATTGGAAGTCAGCCATCTACTTCTTTTGTAAGTGGATTGGTTGATTTTAACGAAAGAGATGAAATAAAAGTTGATTTTGAAACATTTGCCACCAAAACCCCAGGGCTTTTTGCAGCAGGGGATGTGAATGTTGGCAAATACAAACAAATTGTTACAGCAGCTGGCGAAGGTTGCAAAGCAGTTTTGGCTGTATATGATTATTTAAGAATTAATAAATTGTTATAAATTAAATTCAATTAAATGAAGCACGAAAACTTAAGGAGTGATGATGTAGAAATTGTTGCAAAGCCATGGAGTGATGAAGATGAAATGGTTAATGATGATACAGCTTCGCCTTTGGAAAGAGGTAAGCACGAATTAGCTTTAAAAGGAATTAACTTAGAGGAACAAAGAAAATATTTTGAAATAATGAAAAGAAATGATATGCCTATTGGGAATGCAATTTTTACAGTTGAAAAAGCAATTGATATTGTAGGAAAGAGTGATTTGGAAAATCGTATTTTTGGTGCAGTTGAAGAATGGGAAGAAATAAATAAAGAGTATCAAAAAATTGATACTCAAGATCAAGATGAAAATACTGGAAAAGAAATAATTGTTGAAATGAAAAAGCTTATTGTTGATTTTCTGGAGCAACTACAAATTTGGCAAAAAAATCCTAAAGAATTACCAAATGAATTACAAGGCGTATTAGGTAAGATAAAATTATGTAGTCAAAATTTTGTAAAATTACCAGCATTTGTTGCATATAGAGCCGTAGGAATGTATGAACTTGATTCCGACCGCTTAAAATCAGCATATAGCAAATAATTATAATATAAATAGTAGTTGAAAAAATATTAGCAATTCATCTTAACCTATGTTAGGATGAAGGAGGGTAATAAAAAAAGATAAAATGATGAATAATATTATAAAAAAAGATTTCTATACTGCACCAGAACTTGCCAGAGAATTGGGGATAAGCAGAGTTTCATTATTTTATAGGCTTCACAATGGCTCAATAAAAGGTCAAAAATTCGGTAGGAATTTTATAATTTTCAAAAAAGATATAGATATAGCAAAAATAAAATCCATGTTACGGAAATAGTCATCCTAACATATGTTAAAATAAAAATATTTAAATTTAAATAAAGTAATTAAATAAGTTATCTTTAATAATAAATATATGGCGAAAATTAAACAAATTATTGCAAGGGAAATTTTGAGTTCTGGGTCTACGCCTTCAGTAGAGGTAAAATGTATTTTAGAATCTGGGACTGTTGGGATAGCATCTGTGCCTTATGGAGCTTCGGCAGGAATTAGGGAGGCATTTGTGCTTTTAGATGGTGATAAATCAAGATTTATGGGCAAAGGTATGCTTAAAGCAGTAGAAAATGTTAATAAAATTATTGCTCCTGTTTTAGTTGGCATGGAAGGAGAAAATCAAAAAGAAATTGACCAAAAAATAATTGAGCTTGATGGCACAGAAAGAAAAACAAATTTGGGAGCAAATGCAATTTTGGGGGTGAGTTTGGCTGTAGCTCGTGCTAGTGCTAATGACCAAAAATTGCCAATGTATAATTATATAAGAAAAGCTTTTAATTTGGAAAAATATGGTTTATTACAAGGCAAAAATTATGTTTTGCCAAATCCAATGATGGTGGTAATTGAAGGTGGAGCTCATGCAGATCAGTCTACAGACTTGCAAGAATATATGATTTCTATGATTGGGAATGATTCTGTAAAAGAAAATGTAAGAAAAGGAATTGAAATTTATTTTACATTAAAAAAAGTTTTAAAAGATAAGGGATATAATAGTAATGTAGGGAACGAAGGAGCTTTCGCGCCAAATGGTTTGCCTACAAATGAAACTCCACTTGAGTTAATCAAAGAAGCTGTAGAAAAATCTGGCTATGAATTTGGAAAAGATGTAGGAATAAGTTTAGACCCTGCAGTATCTGAAATATTTGAAAATGGAAAATATGAGTTAGCTAAAGATGGAAAGAATTTAAATTCAGAAGAAATGATTGAGTATTTTGAAAATTGGATAGAAAAATATCCTATAATTACTTTAGAAGATGCTTTGGCTGAAACAGATTGGGGAAATTGGCCAAAGTTATTAGAAAAAATTGGAGATAAAGTTTCTGTAGTGGGCGATGATTTAACTGTAACAAACCCAAAACTTTTACAAAAAGTAATTGAAGAAAAAGCAATAAATGCAATTTTGATTAAATTAAATCAAATAGGAACTTTATCTGAAACAGTTGAATGTTGCATGCTTGCAAGGAAAAATGGAATTATGACAATTATTAGTCATAGGGGAGGAGGAGAAACTAATGATACTACAATGATTGATTTGGCTGTTGCTGTAAATGCAGGATTTGTAAAAGTGGGCCCAAGTCGAGGCGAGCGTGTAGAAAAATATAATAGACTTATGGAAATAGAGGATGAACTATTAGGTAATTGCACAGTTGCAGGCAGTAATTTTAGAAAAATTATTTAAAAATTAAATATTTGTAATAAAAAATTATTATAGTATAATTAGATAAAGTAAGCATTAAAATTTAATTTATGGCAAAACTTATATTACTTAGACATTTAAAATCACAATGGAATGAAGATAATAGGTTTGCTGGTTGGACTGATGGGCCAATTGCTAAAAAAGAATCAAGTAAAGCTATTGATTTGGCAAATCAAGTTTTTATAAATAAAATTGATGCTGTTTATACATCTTCGCTTTTTCGTAATCAAGATACAGTAGCTAGGATTTTTGAAGCTATTGATATAAAATATCCATTTTTCATTCATTTAGACGCGGGTAAAATGCAAAAATGGGGAAATTACACAGATATTTCACAAAATGATATTCCTTGCTATGTTACGGAAAATTTAAATGAAAGATATTATGGACAGCTCCAAGGATTAAATAAAGTAGATACAATTCTAAAATATGGAAAAGAAAAAGTAGAGCTTTGGCGTAGAAGTTATAATATGGCTCCTCCTGGTGGAGAATCAGAAAAAAGCGTCTATAATAGGACGATTCCTTTTTTTAAAAAATATATTGAAAAAGATTTAAGATTAGATAAAACTATTTTAGTTGTAGCAAGTCATAATAGCTTACGGGCAATTGCAAAATATATTGAAAAAATTCCTGATGAAAAAATAGATAAGGTTGAATTCCCATTTGCAGGAATATTGGAATACGATTTTGATGGTAATTTTGATTTAAGAAGCAAAAAGCATTTTGAAGGGTTGCATTAAAATTAAATTAAAGTATAATAAGAGTATAATTAATTTTTAATTTTTAATTTTTAATTTTTAATCAATTGATTTCAAATTTCAAATTTCAAATTTCAAATTTCAAAAGATGAAGTTAGGAAAAATAAAAATTGATCAAAATTTTATTTTGATTGCGGTTGCAGTGGTTGTGATTGCAATAGGAGGTTTTTTAGTTTTTGGGGGAGATAGTTTTGCTGAGATTTTTGATTTTAAAATGGGGAAAACTTTGTCAAAAGAAGAGATAGCAAAGAAATCTATTGAATATTTAAATAATGTTGTTTTAAAAGGTCAGTCAACTGCTACATTTTCTGATGTTTCAGAAGAAAGTGGATTAGTCAAAATAAAATTAAAAGTAGGAGCTAATGAATTTGATTCTTATGCAACAAAAGATGGAAAATTATTATTTCCTCAAGCCTTTAATTTAGTGGAGGCTGAAACAGCAAATCAACCAGCAGATAACACAGAAGCTACTCCAAAGAAAACAGCAGCAGATATACAAAAGGTTGATAAGCCTGTTTTAGATGCTTTTGTGGTTAGTAAATGTCCATTTGGATTGCAAATGCAAAGAGTTTTAGCTGATGTTGTAAAAAATGCCCCAGCTTTAACCCCAAATATAGTAGTAAGATATATGGGCTCTGTTGCTAATGGAAAAATTACAGCTATGCATGGTGATGCAGAAGCTCAAGAAAATTTAAGACAAATTTGTATAAGAGATGAACAAAATAGTAAATATTGGAATTATATTTCTTGTCATATTAAAAAAGGAGATGTTGATGGATGTTTAACATCAGCTGGTGTTAATACGTCAACATTAAATTCTTGCATGACAGATGCTAGCAAAGGATTAGCTTATGCTCAAAAGGATTTTGATATGCAAAATAAATATAATGTTACAGGTTCTCCAACATTAATATTACAAGATGGACAAGCTTCAGAATTTGATTTTGGTGGAAGAAACTCAGAGGCTTTAAAAAATATGATTTGTGCAGGCTTTAATAATCAACCATCTATTTGTGCTACAAAATTAAATACAGCTTCAGCTGCTTCAAGTTTCTCTGAAACATATGCTTCAACAGCAGCAGCTGCTTCTGCTAATACTCAAGCAGGATGCGAGCCAGCGAATTAGTATATATTTAACAAAATAACATATTTATATGATTAAAATTTATTCAACGCCGAGTTGTGTATATTGCAAAACTTTAAAATCTTATTTAACTAGCAAAAACATTGAATTTTCTGATATTGATGTTTCAATTGATGAAAAAGCATTGGAATATATGGTAAAAGTTTCAGGTCAAATGGGTGTGCCAGTGGTAGAGATAGATAATAATGTTATTGTAGGATTTGATAAGCAAAAAATCGACGAATTGTTAAAAATATAAATAACAGCAAAAATGCAATCTTAAGTGGATTGCTTTTTGTTTTGGATTTGTTATAATATTATAATGTAGAACTCATATTAAGTTATTTAAAAAATGAACGGAAATTAATCATAGAATATGCTAAATATTTAAACCCCATAAATGTTGATTGTAGCTTCTCGTATCGTATAACTAATTTTCTGTAAGTGTCTTCCCATGCAAAGCATCGTTCGATTTTGTAACGTTCCAGATAAACTTCCTGAACTAAGGCAAATTCATCTAACTTTAAATTTATCTTGTCTTGATTTTTTAAACCTCTCATATTTGGTTTTATTACCGGAATCAATCCTGAAAATTCAATTTGATATTTATTGCTTTGACAATCAAACCCGCTATCTAATGTCAGATAACTACCACAAAGATCTAAACACAATTCATCAGCCATTTCTAAAAGATTGCAGAACGATTCGTCAAACAAAATATTATCGTGATGATTAACAGGGTAAACCACAAGTGGAGCTAGAATATTTCCTTTATTGTCGCAAATAGTCAGGGTTTTCTCTCCTTTTTGATGTTTATGCCCCGAATATCCCAATTGTTCGCCCCCTTTTTAGCCAAAGTATTACTACCGTCACCATGAAGAATAGACAAGTCCAATTTTCCATAATCATTCAATTCTTCCACAGAAAATTTGAATAACATTTCGTAAGAACCGTCTTTTGACCATTTGTTGTGCCACCGATAAATATTTGACCAATGAACTTCATTTTTGTAAGGTTTGAGTTGGTCCCACTGAATGCCTGTATGCAGAACATAAAGTATATAATTGAATATTTTGTATTTTGAAATTTTAGTTTCAGGTCCACGAGTTCCCTCTGACAAACAAGGAGAGATAAACTCATTAAACTTTTTTCTGCCCACCTTGATGGGTAGTTGATTAAAAATCGACTTAGAATAAGTTGCCACAGAAAAGTACTAAAATGATTACTTAATCTGGGAAATTAAGCAGTCAAATTAGGGTATAATTTTTTAATAATGTACGACCATTTTAAGACTATTATACCTTCATTTTAGCACTTTTCTGTGATAAACTTAATATCACTTAGTAATCAACAATAAAGAATTTATGATTTGTAAAAATCGTATCAAAATGATACGATAAAAGTACTAAAATGATACGATATAAATATGATTAAAATCAAACAAAAACAGCAAAAAATATTTATAGAACAGTATATTTTTGCAGCACAAAATTATTCAGTAAAATAAATTATGCAAAGTGAAATAAAAACACATTCGACAAGCTCAGTGCAGGCTTGTCAAAACTGCAAAAAGGACTTTATAATTGAGCCAGATGATTTTGCATTTTATGAAAAAATTAAAGTGCCTGCACCAACTTGGTGCCCTGAATGTAGGCAACGCCGAAGATATGCGTGGCGTAATGAACGTGTATTATATAGAAGAAATTGTGACCTTTGTGGTAAAAGCACAGTAACTATTTATTCTCCAAATAAACCATTTAAAGTTTATTGTTCTACTTGTTGGTGGGGTGATAAATGGAATGCTTATGAGTTTGGGCGTGATTTTGATTTTTCTCGTTCTTTTTTTACGCAATGGCAAGAATTGCAACTTTCAGTGCCGCGTATAGCGCTTCTTACAAAAAACTGTGTTAATTCAGAATATACTCACCACTCAAATAATAATAAAAATTGTTATTTATCATTTTGCGTTTTTGATTCAGAGAATATAATGTATTCTTCTAATGTTTGGAAAAATGGGCATGATTGTTGTGACTGTTCTATGCTTACTGATGCAGGTGATTTATTGTATGAATGCGTTGATTGCGAACGTTGCTATAAATCTCAGTTTTGTTTACTTTGTCGTGATTCTACTGATTGTTATTATTGCTATGATTGCCGAGGTTGTCAGAATTGTTTTCTTTCATATAATCTTCGTAATAAACAAAATTATTTTTTAAATCAACAATACACTAAAGAGGAATATTTAAAGAAAATTTCTGAATGGAATTTAGGTTCTTTTTCAGTAAGGCAAAAGCTATGGCAACAGTATGTAGAATTAGTAAAAAATGAAGCGATTCATAGAGCATCAGAAATTGAGCGATCAGTCAATTCTTCAGGAAGCATGATTTTTAATTCTAAAAATGTTAAAAATGGTTTTGATGTTTATTCGGCTGAGGATTCAAAAAATATAATTGCCACTATAGAAGCAAAAGATTGTATGGATACATATCATTTTGGTTTCAAATGTGAACTTGTATATGAGTCTCATGGATTAACTCGTGCTTATAATACGCTTTTTTCACATTTATGTTATGATGATTCTGATATTATGTATTGTGATACTTGTCATAATAGTCAAAATCTTTTTGGTTGTGTGGGAGTAAAAAAAGGCGAATATGTAATATTAAATAAAAAATATTCAAAGGAGGAATACGATGTTCTAAAAGAAAAAATTATCGTACACATGAAAGAAACTAAAGAATTTGGCGAATTTTTTCCACCACAATTATCTCCATTAGGATATAACGAAACACAGGGTCAGGTTTATATGCCCATTACAAAAGAAACTGCTGTTACAATGGGATACAATTGGGAAGATCAAATTCCAGGAACGTTTGGTAAAGAAACTATAAAGCCCGATCAAATACCAGATTCTATTGAAGAGATTGATTCATCTATATGTAAAGAAATTCTCGCATGTAAATTATGTAAAAGGAATTATAATATCGTACAAACTGAATTGGATTTTTATAAAGCACACAGTATCCCAATTCCTCATAATTGTCCTGATTGTAGATATAAGGCTAGAATTGCACAAAGACCAAGACGTAGTATAAAAAATATGCAGTGTAATTGCAATAATAAGTTGCATATTCATGGTCAAACGCAATGTCCTAATAATTTTGAGACTCCTTTTAGCGAAGAATATATTGCTAAAATTTATTGCAAAGAATGTTATAATAACGAGGTTGCATAAATATTATAAATTGAGTAAAATAAATTAAGAAAATTATTTTGTCATTCCCAATTTGATTGGGAATCCAGTTTCGTTTTTTTTGTCATTGCGAGGAGCCCGCAGGCGACGCGGCAATCTAGGATTAGTGTTTAAAACTCTGGATTGCTTCGGGTATTGCGATACCCTCGCAATGACAATTGAGCTGGATTCCCGCTTTCGCGGGAATGACACTGAGTAAATATGATTAAAATTGCGATAAATGGTTTTGGCAGAATTGGTAGACAAGTTTTTAAAAGGATTCAGGAAAATCATACTGATATTGAAATAGTTGCAATCAATGATTTAACAGATAATAAAACATTGGCTCATCTTTTAAAGTATGATTCAAATTATGGTAGGTTTGATGCAGAAATTTCATTTACTGAAAATGCTATTATTGTAAATGGCAAAGAATTTAAAACTTTTAGTGAAAAAAATCCAGAAAGATTACCCTGGAAAGATTTAAAAGTTGATATTGTTTTAGAGTGTTCTGGTGCTTTTAATGATAAAGTCGGTGCAGGAAAGCATTTAAGTGCTGGAGCTAAAAAAGTTATTTTATCTGGGCCTGGCAAAGACCCTTCGAATTCCTCAGGGCAAGAAAAGATTCCAGGGTTTATTTTGGGCGTTAATACAGAAGAAGTTGATTTTAGAGATATTGATATTATGGATATGGGATCTTGCACTACCAATTGTTTAGCACCAGTAGCAAAAGTTTTAAATGACAATTTTAAGATTCAAAAAGGCTTTATGACTACAATTCATAGTTATACCAATGACCAAAGAATTTTAGATTTACCTCATAAAGATTTGCGTCGCGCAAGATCTGCAGGTCAAAACATTATTCCTACTAGTACAGGAGCGGCCAAATCAATTGGTAAAATAATTCCAGAGTTAAGTGGAAAATTAGATGGTATTTCAGTTAGAGTACCAACACCTACAGTTTCTCTTTTGGATTTGATTATTGAGGTTAAAAATACAGTAACCAAAGAAGAAGTTAGCGAAGCATTTAAAAAAGCTGAAAAAGAAAATAATTTTAAAGGTATTTTAAGAACAGATGAAAATAAATTAGTATCTTGTGATTATATTGGAGATTCATATTCAGCAATAGTTGACTTGTCAGAAACCATGGTAAATGGTAATATGATTAAAGTTATAGCTTGGTATGATAATGAATGGGCATATTCTTGCAGGCTCGCAGAATTCTGCGAGTTTGTAGGAAAACAATTGTAATTATTTATTCGTTCTTGTCATTGCGAGGAGCCCGCAGGCGACGTGGCAATCTAGAATTCGTTGATTAAATTCTAGATTGCTTCGGCTATTGCGATAGCCTCGCAATGACGAAATAAAAATGAAAAATCAAACAAAAAAGTGTACAAGAAGACATATTAAAAGACAGAAAATAAAAAGAAAAGCAAGAAACGTAAAATAAATTTTATAAAACAAATTATATAACAGGAGATTTCTCCTGTTTTTGTTTACTTATGTTGACAATATAATATAATATGATATAATAACAAATAAATTTTAAAAAAGCTAATTGTAGTTTAAAATTGAAATATTTTACTAACTTTTACGGCTGATTATAAATGTGATAAAAACATTATGGATTATTCATTAGATGAAGATATTTTTGACAAAATTGTGTATCAAATAAAGTTATTATTTGTGCCTTTTTTGGATAATAATTATTCCCCAAAATTTCTGCAAAGTAGCTTATTGTTTTATTTTGTAATTTTTATTTTGGTTGTTAAAATTTTATTTGTTTCTTTTTCTTTAAATATTCCTAAAAATATATTTTTTGCTGATGTTTCAAAATTAGATTTATTAGAATTGATAAATGGTCAAAGAACTGCTTTGGGGTTTAATGCTTTGGGGCAAAATACAAAACTTGATCAAGCTGCTATGCTTAAGGCTCAAGATATGATAAATTATGGTTATTTTGCACATCAAAGCCCAAATGGGATCACGCCTTGGTTTTGGTTTAAGAAGATTGGTTATAATTACAAATATGCTGGAGAAAATTTAGCCATTGGTTTTACTGAATCTGTTGATGTTTATACTGCTTGGTTTAATTCAGAATCGCATAAAGAAAATTTTTTAAATGCAAATTATAATGAAGTGGGAACCGCAGTCTTGACTGGAAACTTTGATGGAAGTCAGGCTACAGTTGTAGTTCAATTATTTGGTAAGCAAAAAGTTCAGATTAATAATGCAGTAAATAGTCCTATTGTGTCCACAGTAATTTCAGAGACTATAATTCAAAACATAAAACCAGTTGCAATTTTAAATGATGGTGCTAATATGGCAATTGAGACAGAAAGTGGGAAAACTGTAGAAATTCCTAAAAAACAAGTTCTTTCTGCACAAGATAGTATTTTATCTATAAAAGAAAGTAGCGAAAATACAAAAAGAAATTTTTATGCAGAATTTTTTAATGTTGTTATTTATGGGTATGAAGAATTATTGCAAAAGTTTGTATATTGGTTATTTATTTTTATTTCTATAGTTTCAATATTAAATATTGTTGTTAATTATAACATCCAAAATAGACAATTAGTTTTAAAATCTTTTGTAATGGTTTTATTATTGTGTTTTGCTACATATGTGGATAAAGAAGTAATAGTTCAATATTTATCTAATAATTATTTTATAAATTAATGAACAAAACAGATTTTAAAAAAACAGCCAAGATATTTGTATTTTTATATTTAATTGGATATATGATTTTTAATTGGCAAGATATTTCTTGGATTTTTAATTATAATGCAATTGGTGGTTTAACTTATGATTTTTTAAACCCTTATTCTGGGAAAGATGTATTAGCTGATTATTACAAAAATGATGTTTTACCAACTCCAACTATTGTAGAACCTACTGCAAATATAAATGTTAATGTAAAAGAGAAAATTGTTGTTTTAAACGTTAAATCTGAATATTCAGAAAAAGAAAATATTTTAGAGATTCCTGCAATTTCATTGCAAACAGAAATTGTTTTTCCTCAAACTAAAGATGTTAATGCTTTATATAAATATTTAGACTCAGGGGTTATTTAT
Source organism: Candidatus Staskawiczbacteria bacterium RIFOXYD1_FULL_32_13 (assembly GCA_001820485.1). GTDB lineage: Bacteria > Patescibacteriota > Minisyncoccia > Minisyncoccales > Staskawiczbacteraceae > XYB1-FULL-32-11. The sequence goes on along the minus strand of MHPU01000004.1, from coordinate 14,227 downwards.
TATCCAGACTCAGTTTTGCCAACAGCTGTTGGAGAAATTACGATTTTAGGACATTCAGCTCCTCCTGGTTGGCCAAATATAAAGCACGATACAGTTTTTAGTAATTTAGATAAATTAAATATTGGAGATGAAATTTATTTAAACTTAAATAACAAAAAATATATTTATACAATTAAAGATAAGAAAATTATCAATAAAGGTCAAGAAATAGAAAAATCCTTGACAAATGAAACAAACGTGATAATGTTAGTTAGTTGTTATCCTCCAGGTAAAGATTTTAAGAGGATAGTCGTTTTTGGTGAGATTTTATTAAATAATTAAAATAATATAAGTAATAAATTTAAAAATATGAACAAAATTATTAATAAGAAAAACATTTTATTTTTAGCAATATTTATTTTTCAAGGAATGTTGCTATTTAGTTTTTCGCCTATAAATAATGTTATTGCAGCGGAGTGCGTTCCGTTTGCATTTAAAGCATGTGCTTCTGGTTCAGTTTATTGGTTTGATTCTTGTAATAATATACATGATATATATCAATATTGTCCTTTAAATCAATCCTGCGAAGATAGTCAATGTAAACCTGTAGCTTGCTCTACCAATGCAAATTGTGGAACAGAAACTACAGTTGGAGGATCGTTCTGTCAGGGTAACTATGTTTTTCAAAAATATAATACCCCAACATGTATAAATCCAGGACAATTAAATGCTTATTGTTCAGATGTCTTAAATAAGAGAATGATTGAAAGTTGTGCAGTCGAGCAGATTTGTTCTTCTGGAGCTTGTATAACAACTCAATGTTCGATACTAACAAGTTTAGTTGTGAATTTTGTGAATACATCAGGAATTTATAATATTTCATATGATGTAAATTGTAATGGAAATGTTGATTTAGAAGATATTTTTATTCTTCCATGGTTAACTGAAGCACAATGTGATAAAAAATTAAACGATCCATATAATTCCTGCTGTCAATCTCATGCTTCTAAAAAATGTGATGGCAATTCAGTTTATTGGTATAACTCTTGTGGTAAAAAACAAGAATTAGTAGAGACCTGCACTGCCAATCAACTTTGTGAAAATGCAGAGTGTAAAAATGTAGTATGTAATACCAATGCAAACTGTGGAACAAATGGATTAATTGATGGATTATTCTGCCAAAACAATAATGTTTTCCAAAACTACAAAACCTTTACATGTAATAACCCAGGAACAACAAGTTCATCTTGTACAAACACAATTACTGCTCAATTACAAACAACTTGCCTAAAAAATCAAATTTGTGACCAAGGTCAATGCAAACCAGTAGCTTGCTCTAACAATGCAAATTGTGGAACAGAAACTACAGTTGGTGGCCTTTTCTGTGGAACAGGAGCAAATAGTGCTAATGTTTTTCAGAAATACAATATTCCAACTTGCACAAACCCAGGACAAGTAAATTCAAGTTGCACAAGCGTGCAAGAAGATAGATTGCAAACAACTTGTGCTAATGGTTGTTATCAAAATGGAGTTTGTATCCCAGATTTAGATGGTCAAGCTGGAGTTGCCCCAAATCCTGCTTTAACAGAACAAACAGTTACATTTTTTGTAAATGCAACAGGAGGAACAGGAACATATACATATAGCTGGACAGGATCTTGTACTGGAAGCAATAGTTCTTGTTATACATCATATCAGGCACCTGGAACATATTCAGCTAACTTAACACTTACTTCAGGAACAAAATCAAAAACATTTATTGTATATGTTATAGTCAACCAAGCTTGTACTTCTCATGCATCTCAAGCATGCTCTGGAAATTCAGTTTATTGGTATGATTCTTGTGGCAACAAACAAGAAGTAGCTCAAACTTGCACTGCCAATCAACTTTGTGAAAATGCAGAATGTAAAAATGTAGTATGTAATACCAATGCAAACTGTGGAACAAATGGATTAATTGATGGATTATTCTGTCAAAACAATAATGTTTTCCAAAACTACAAAACCTTTACATGTAATAACCCAGGAACAACAAGTTCATCTTGTAAAAACACAATTACGCCTCAATTACAAACAACTTGCACTGCCAATCAACTTTGTGAAAATGCAGAGTGTAAAAATGTAGTATGTAATACCAATGCAAACTGTGGAACAAATGGATACATAGGAAGTCCAACTTGTGGAGTTGATGGAAAAGTACATCAAGATTACAAAACCTTTACATGTAATAACCCAGGAACAACAACTTCATCTTGTACAAACACAATTACAGATCAAGTCAAACAAACTTGTGCATCAAATGAAAAATGTGATGCAGGTC
>MHPU01000004.1:0-11892 GCA_001820485.1 Candidatus Staskawiczbacteria bacterium RIFOXYD1_FULL_32_13 | reverse complement strand
ACAATATTCCAACTTGCACAAACCCAGGACAAGTAAATTCAAGTTGCACAAGCGTGCAAGAAGATAGATTGCAAACAACTTGTCAGGCAAATCAAATGTGTGGTAATGGTCAATGCTTAACTGAATTATCTGTAACAGCTTCTGCCAATCCAAATCCAGGTCAAACAAATCAAACAATTAGTTTTATATCAAATATCTCTGGGGGCACAGGAACATACACATATAATTGGACTGGTGCTTGCACTGGAACAAATAGTATTTGTACCACAACTTTTGCAGATTTAGGAACATATACTGTTGATTTAGCAGTTTCATCAGGTAGTCAAAATAAAATTGCTCATGCATCTGTTGTTATAAATCCAAATTGTTCTCCGCATGCTTTGCGAAAATGTGTAGGTGATTCTTTATATTGGTTTGATTCGTGCAATATACAACAAGATTTATCTCAAGATTGTGTGGCTACAGGAGATATATGTTATAATTCCCAATGCGTGGAAGGGTTAAATGTTTTAGTAACAGCATCTCCAAATCCGGTTAATACAGGTGCAGTAATGACTTTTGTGTCTAGCGTCTCTGGCGGTACTGGAATTTATTCATATAATTGGACTGGTGCTTGTTTGGGGTCAGATAGTATTTGCGTTACCAGTTTTTCTGAACCAGGAACTTATACTGCGAATTTAGCAGTTACTTCAGGAAATCAAATTAAAAATGGGTATGGATCTGTAATAGCAAATCAAGATTGTGTCTTAAACATCATTCAAAGATGTGATGGTAATACTGTGTACAATTATGATTCTTGTGGGAATAGAGGTAACATTGTACAATCATGTTCTGCAAATCAACTTTGTGAAAATGCTCAATGTAAAAACATAAATTGTTCTATTAATTCTCAATGCGGACAGGATGGTTTTGTTGATGATTTAACTTGTGGCCAAGATGGAAATGTTCATCAACAGTATCAAATATTTACTTGTAATTTGCCAGGAACAATTAACTCAAATTGCACAAGTAGATTAGAAGACAGAGTAAAACAAACCTGCTTAAGTCCAAGTGTTTGTCAAAATGGCTCATGTATTACTCCAAATATAAGATGTATAAATAATTCAGAATGTGGTGCTGATGCAGATACTGATGGATTGTTTTGCCAAAATGGAAATGTCTATCAAAATCATATAGCTTATGTATGTAATAATCCTGGGCAGGCAATTTCTTCTTGTTCAAATTCAATAAGTTCTGTTTTGAAACAAACATGTACGCCATTAACACAAACTTGTTCTAATGGGTCTTGTCAAAATATTATTATTAATTGCAGTGTAGATTCTCAGTGTGGAACAAATGCTTATGTTAATGAACCATTTTGTCAAAATGGAAATGTTTGGCAGAATTATAAAACATATACTTGTAATAATCCAGGAACAGCTACTTCAAATTGTTCAGATTCTACAGTTCCAGAGCAAAAAACAGTTTGTATTGCAGGTCAAATATGTACATCTGGAGCTTGTACTACAGTGACACCAAATTTAACAGCTTCAGCTTCAGCCAGCCCAAATCCTGCTACAACAACGCAACAAGTAACATTCACTCCAACAGTATCTGGTGGTAATGGAACTTATTCTTATATTTGGACAGGGGACTGTGTTGGAATTAATCAAACTTGTCAAAAAACATTCTCGCAACCTGGAAATTATGTAGCTATTTTAAATGTAACATCTGGAACTCAAAGCACTGTAACCTCTGCTAATGTTACTGTCGTAACTTCAGTTACTTCTCCATCAGTCCAAACAAATTCAGCTACAAATATACAGTTAAATTCAGCTACACTAAACGGAAATATAACAAGCTTAGGAGGAGATACTTCAGCAAATGTTTGGTTCCAATGGGGAACATCAATAAGTTATGGATATGAGACAAGCCATCAGACATTAGGTTCTTTAACCTCCTTTACTCATTCAGCTGTTGGTTTAGCGACAAATACAACTTATCATTATAGGGCTGTTATTCAAAATTCAAATTCTACTGCATATGGACAAGATATAGTATTTACTACAACTGCACAAATTGTAAATTCAGCTCCAACTGCTAATGCAGGACCTGATCAATATGTAAATCCAGGACAAAGTACAAATTTACAGGGCTCCGGTTCAGATGTAAATGGACAAGCAGTTACATATTCATGGACTTGCAGTGGAGGATATTTGTCGAATTCAAATATTGCTCAACCAACATTTGTTGCTCCAAATGTTAATTTTGGTGCAAATTATAATTGCACTTTAACTGTAAGGAATACTGCAGGGTTAATTGCAACTGATGATATGATAGTTAGAATAAATTATGTGAATAATAATATTATTAGCAATAGTGTCCAAACAAATTCAGCTACAAATATTACTACAAATTCTGCATCATTAAATGGTTATTTGTATAGCACTAACACTAATAATACTTTTGATACCACCTTTGGAGTTTGGTTTCAGTATGGAACATCAATTTCTTATGGCAGTGAAACACTGCATCAAACAATGAGTTATGCTGGGTCGTTTAGTCAAAATGTTGCAAATTTACAGCCTAATACTTTATACAATTTTAGAGCAGTGGCTCAAGATAGTTCTGGACAAATAAGTTATGGTCAAAATATGACATTCCAAACAACAGGAAGTCAAAGCACAATAACTGTAATTAAAACTGTCAGAAATCTTTCTTCGGGCACAAATTGGGCAAATTCAGTATCAGCTAAACCAGGAGATGTTTTAAGCTTTATGATAGTATCATCAATTACAGGTTCTACTCAAAACTTAAATAATGTTACAGTAAGAGATATTTTGCCAGCTAATTTAATTAATAGAACAAATGTCATAATAGATAATGTAGTAAATTACGGTGATTTAAATTCTGGTATTAATATTGGATATTTATCGCCAAGCCAAATGAGAACTATAACTTATCAAGTTCAAGTTGCTCCATCCTCAAATTTTAATTTTGGAAATACAACTTTAACAAATTACGTAACTGTTTTTTCTACTGATGTAACAGGTGCTCAAGCATCAGCATCAGCTACAGTAATTGTTAACAAAGCTACAGTTGCAGGAGCTACGAGTGTGTCAACTGGTTTAACAAACAATATTTGGCTTGATTCATTTTTCTTGCCTGCACTTTTAGCTATTATGGGAGTTTGGGGTTATAAATCTGGAATTTTTGGAATTGATGAGTGGATAGCTCGAAGAAAAACTAAAACAAAAGATTTTAGAGCTAGCAAAAAATTAAATGCTAAAATAGAAGAAATTAAAAATGCAGAAGTAAATACTCAAAAATCTTCCTGGCCAACGCTTTAGAAAATAGAAATTAGAAAATAGAAAATAGAACAACTTAGAAATGAGTTGTTTTATTGTGCGACATATCTATTGACAAGCATTTTTGTATGTGATATAATTAATTTATGAAAGGGGATTTGTGTCCCTTATATACCTATAGAGAATCTGTTACTATGGGTTTGAAATTTGAAAATAGGGTGTGCGTTTATTTCATGGAAATGCATAACAGATACCCTTAACCTACCCAGAAAGGAGGTTACCATGATTATGAACTTGAGCATGGTGGCGGAGCAGTTGGCACAGGTCGTAGTAGTTTTTGACGATAAGTATGCAGCTGCTCTGCGCGGAGAACTCCAGCCCGCCGATGTGCGAGCACAATCCTTGATCAAGATGCTCAAGGATCCTCGTGTCTCGAGCGAGTACAAGCAGGACGGAGGATTGATTCGCGAGGGGATTAGGAGTGCTTGGGCGGAGCACAATTCTCGGCTACATCTCGCCGAAGGTGAGAAACCGATGAAGGTGGCTGAGGCTGTTGTGAGCTTGGAAGCTCATGGGTACGACGAAACGGCCAAGGCCTTGCGCGGAGTTTACCGTGCGATCAATGACAAGGATGTCTCGGTGATGCAGTTTATTCTGTATTGCTTGCTCGGCATCAGAACTTCCATCGCTCGGCTTCGAGTTTTTATGAGCTTGGTGGCAGAACATCTCGTCAGCATCTTGCTCGAATACCAGGTCGAGCAGATGTGCGAGGCCGAATACGGCTTCGCTGAGTCTTATACCAGGGTTGGAATTGCTAAGACTGGCAGTTTCAATCGTGCTATGGAGCATCTTCAGGAGGCACGAGGGACATTTTTCTTCACGGACGAAGAAGATCGAAAATCTCTCCCGAATGCCCTTGAGGCGATTGGCCGGTTGTTCAAAGAAGGTCGCTTGCCCACGATTGTGGGCGAGTACCTCGGACAAGGAATTGTCTGGGACGACTTGAAAATCTTGGACGATCGAAAAGTTGGTCTTGCGATTGTTCAGGCGATCACGGCTGACAAGCGGCCGAATCTCGATGATCGCATTGTCGAGAATCGGTGCCAAGGGAGTGGTAACGGGCATCATAAGTCAGGCAAGAGTCCGGACGAGATTCGTGCAAGGAAGCGTGACCGGGCCGAGGCTGATCGCCAACTCCGCTCCTCAATGAGAGGCGGGAGCGGTGGCGGTAGCAAGAAGCACCGTAACTAGTTTTGGAAAAACAGGTTGCTCGGGACACGGAAAGTCCCGAGCAACAAAATATAGGGTTTTGGCGTAAGTAACCAAAACTCTCTTGAACAAAGTTTATAATTTTGATATTACAAATTTTGTTCAGGTGACAGTTCTTTTCTACACTTGCTGTGGCACAAGAAAGTGCTCGGCTAACAAAAAATCATGGAAGATAAGGAAAAAAGGAATTTGCAATGACGACGATGATTGAATCAGGGGAATTTTGCGTGGGCTACAAGTCCCAGACAGTCGTTCCAGTGATGGACGACCAGGACGCGGAAATTGCAGAATGGGTTTTGGAGATTGAGGAGGACATGGGTCTTTCGCGAGAGGTATTTCTCCGGAAGATCTACAAGGGTTGTCAGTCTGATGGGCCGCCGGGCTTGTCAGCGACCCGTGGATTGCCGAAAACCGCGTTAAGGATGCTCGGCAAAGTTGCTCTGTCTATTTTAGACAGAGTGACAAGGAGTAAGGAAACTTACTTCTCTTTTGTTGCTTAAATTTTATTACTTGCCTAACCGTAGTCCATAGACGAAGGTGGGTGCGACACAATTATAAAAAATTTAAAAAATAATGACAAAATGGGAAAAATGTGTTGCAAGCTATTGACACGAATGCTTGATTATGCTATACTTAATGTATAATCAAGTTTACATAAAGTTCGTTAAAAATCAAAAAAACGGTTTCCGAAATTGAGTTTAATCTATATAGATTGATTTATAAACAGAGTTTAATTCGCAAAAGACATTATTGAATATTATAGCGAAATTTTTAAGCTCAGTTTCGGACACCGTTATGTTGTAATCTACGAAAGGAGGAAAATATTGCTGAATCCTTGAGCGCCTTGATTGACGGCGTGAAAACATCTGCTGTAAAGCAGACCCGCAGATTGGAATATTTGACTTTTAGCTTTTTGCGGGAAAAAGTCGAGATGGTATATGTCCGTGAGCGATCCTCACAGAAAAGTGCCATCGTAAATCCGAGGGGAGTTATGACCCTCGATAAGTTCTGACATCGATTTCTGTGCGCCGGCGACGCCTCGCCCGCTTGCAGTTCGTTGTTATAGAACTAAAATCTCCGGGGTGAAAATCCTCGATAGGAGTGTCTGACAATTTCGGGCAAACGATCCCCAGCACACGCGGTGCTCAAACGGGGTCTCTGCCGTTGTCAATACTGTCTAAGATCAAGGGCGGTTTACCAATTCGGTGACCGCTCTATTTATTTGCAAAAAAAAATTAGATTTGGTAAAATAATAATTGTAAGTGTTCTGATTCTCGCCTTCGTGGGAATGACAAAAATATGTTTAATTTAAATAAGAAAAAATTTGCTTATCCAGTTGTGTTAATTATTTTGTTTGCAGGATTTTTTGCCGGAGGTTTTTTTGTTGGGGAGAATAGTGTTGAATGCAAGGTTTGTAAGCCAGAAGAAATAGACTTTTCTTTATTCTGGGATGTTTACAATAAATTATCAGAAAATTTTGTAAATTCAGAAAAACTTGATAACCAAAAAATAGTTTATGGAGCTATTGAAGGCATGGCAAAAAGCCTGGGGGACCCATATACAAGTTTTTTTGACCCAGAACAATCAAAACAATTTAATGATGATTTATCAGGATATTTTTCAGGTATTGGAGCTGAAGTTGGTATTAAAAAAGATCAATTAACAATTGTTTCTCCACTTAAAGGAACTCCAGCAGAAAAAGCTGGTTTAATGCCAGGAGATATTATTGTAAAAATTGATGGGAATGATGCTACTGGAATGGCAGTTGAAGAAGCAGTTAAATTGATAAGAGGTAAAAAGGGAACAGAAGTGGTTTTAAATATTTATAGAGATTCATGGCTTGTTTCAAAAGATATAAAAATTATAAGAGATACTATTAAAGTTCCATCAGTAGAGTGGCAATTAAAAGATAATGATGTAGCCTATATTCAAATTTTTCAATTCGATCAGTCTTTATCAACAGATTTTAAGAAAGTTGCAATAGAGATTTTAAATTCTCCAGCTAAAAAAATTGTTTTGGATTTAAGGAATAATCCTGGTGGATATCTTGAACTATCTCAAGAAATTGCAGGTTGGTTTTTAGAAAGAGGTCAAGTTGTAACAATTGAGGATTTTGGTAAAGATAAAGAACAAGAAATATATAAAACTGATGGTAATGCTAATCTTATTAATTATCCAATGGTTATTTTAATAAATTCAGGTTCTGCTTCAGCTTCTGAAATATTGGCGGGAACTTTAAGAGATAATCGCGGAATTAAGTTAATAGGAACAAAATCTTTTGGCAAAGGCTCTGTTCAACAAGTTATAAATTTAAAAGATGGTTCATCAATTAAAATTACAATAGCAAAGTGGCTTACTCCTAAAGGAAATTCAATTGCAGAGGTTGGACTAAGCCCGGATATTAAGATAGATATAACAGAAAAGGACATGCAAGAAGAAAAAGATCCACAATTAGAAAAAGCACTTGAAATTATTAATGGTTTGAAGTAAGATATAATATAATAAAATTAATTTAAAATTATATGAAAGTTATATTAATGCAAAATGTAGAAGATGTTGGTAAAAAATATGAAGTAAAGGAAGTTAAAGATGGATATGCAAGAAATTTTTTGATTGTAAAAAAATTAGCAAAACCTGCTACAAAGCAGGCTTTAAAATGGCTTGATTCCCAAAAAGAAAATATTGAAAAGGAAGTTGAAGAAGAGCTAAAGAAATTTCAAGAATTAGCTTCAAATTTAGATGATTTAGAAGTTCAAATTACGCTTAAAGTTGGTGATGAAGGTCAACTTTTTGAATCTGTAAATGCCCAGAAGATTGTAGAAAAATTAAAAGAAATGGGTTTTGATGTTAAAAAATCGCAAATTGATTTGCAGGAAGCGATTAAGCAAACAGGTGAATTTAAAGTTAAAATTAATTTGGAGCATAATCTTGAGGCAGAAATTAATTTATCTATTCTACCAGAAGATGGTGGAATAAAAGAAGAAATTTAAATTTTAAATATTTTTTAAAATGAAATATATTTTTATAACTGGTGGAGTAATGTCTGGAGTAGGCAAGGGGGTGGCAGCTGCTTCTATTGCCAAAATATTACAATCTCGTGGTTTTGCTGTTACTGCAATTAAAATTGATCCATATGTAAATGTTGATGCTGGCACAATGAGCCCCACAGAACACGGTGAGGTTTTTGTTTTAGATGATGGTATGGAGTGCGATCAAGATATGGGCAATTATGAAAGATTTTTAGATACTAGTCTTTCAAGTGCTAATTATATGACAACAGGAAGTGTTTATCTTTCTGTTATCAACAAAGAACGCAGAATGGAATATAAGGGCAAACAAGTAGAAGTGGTACCACGAATTCCAATGGAAGTAATTGATCGTATAAATATAGCTGCCAAAAAAGAAAATGCGCAAATAGTTGTTACAGAAATTGGAGGTACTGTTGGTGAATATGAAAACTTACTTTTTTTAGAGGCAATTAAAATGCTAAAATTAAAGAATCATAACGATGTTTTAACAGTTCTAGTAAGCTATATTCCAACTTTAGGGGCTGGTGGCACAGAGCTAAAAACCAAGCCAACTCAGCATGCTGTAAGAAATCTTAATTCTGTAGGAATACAACCAGATATAATTTTAGCTCGAGCTAGTGTGCCTTTAGACCAAAAAAGAAAAGAAAAAATTCAATTTATGTGTGGATTAGAGGAGGGTGATGTAATCTCTGCTCCAAATATTGAAAGTATTTACGAAGTTCCTATTAATTTTGAAAAAGATAATATTTCTGGAAGAATTTTAAAAAAACTTCACCTTAAAGCAAAATCAAAAGATATGGCAGATTGGAAATTTTTTGTAGATAATATTAAAAATCCAAAAGGAGAAGTTAAAATTGGCATTGTGGGTAAATATTTCGGCTCTGGAGATTTTGTACTTACAGATTCATATATTTCAGTAATTGAATCAGTAAAACACGCTGCATATTTTTTTAAAAAAAAGCCTATAATTGAATGGTTAGATTCTGATACTTATGAAACTGAGACAAAAAAAATTAATGAATTAAAATCATTTGATGGTATAATAATTCCTGGAGGATTTGGATCAAGAGGCGTAGAAGGAAAAATAAAAGCTATAGAGTATTGCAGAAAGAATAAAATTCCATATTTTGGTTTGTGTTACGGGATGCAACTGGCTTGTATTGAATTTGCTAGAAATGTAGCTGGTTTGAAAGATGCTAATACAACAGAAATAGATCAAAAAACAAAAAGTCCAATTTTTGATCTGATGCCAGAACAAAAGGTTTTAATGAATGAGCAAAGATATGGAGGTTCTATGCGTCTTGGAGCTTATGATTGTAGGCTTACTAAAAATACAAAGGCGTTCAATGCCTATAAAGAAGAAACTATTTCGGAACGTCACAGGCACCGATTTGAATTTAATAATGATTACCGCGAAGCATTGGCAAAAAAAGGATTAATTATTTCTGGAGTAAATCCAGATAGGGATTTAGTTGAAATTATTGAATTAGAAAATCATCCATTTTTTGTGGGTACGCAATTTCATCCAGAATTTAAATCTCGTCCATTAAAACCACATCCTTTATTTAAAGCTTTTGTTAAGGCTTGTATTTGATTTCTATTCGCTCGGCAAATAAACTTTTTTTCCGATTGAGCCACTGCGGTGTGCTCAATTTGCGACTGTGGTCGCAACTTCCAAAAAAGCTTATTTGCCTCGTTCATTTTATAGACAAAAAAACTACCCAGAGTTAGGGCAGTTTCTAAAAATTATTTTGTTGGCTCTACGCTAACTACTTTTACCATTCTTTGTTTACCATTAAATAAATCTTTGTTTTTTGTAACAAATTTAACAAATCCGTCTTTCATTGCAAAAATAGTATCGTCAGATCCTAATTTAACATTTTTTCCAGGAAGAATTTTTGTTCCTCTTTGTCTTATTATTATATTGCCAGTTTTTACAATTTGTCCAGCAAATTTTTTGATTCCAAGTCTTTGGGCATTAGAATCTCTTCCAAGGCGAGAAAGACCAGATGATTTAGTTTTTGACATATTATTTTAAGTTTAATTGTTGTATATAACTATGTTAGCAAAAATTTCTGAATTTGTCAAAGTCCATAGAGCAAATATTATACTTTTTATTGTAATTATACTGTTAGTATTATTTTCATTTGCTTTTGGATTTATAACAGCAAAATATCAAGAAAAGCCTAAAATTCAAATAAATACAAATTTATGAATATACCTCAACACATAGTTTTATTTCCAGATGGTAATAGAAGATGGGCGAGAGAGAAAGGTTTAAATACTTTAGAGGGTCATATGCAAGGTTATAAAAACTTACTTGATTTTTCAAAATGGTGTAAAAATAAAGGGGTAAAGGTTCTTACTGCTTTTGGATTTTCTACAGAAAATTGGAATAGATCGCCAGAAGAAGTTAGCTATTTAATGAATCTTTTAGAAAAATGTTTAATTGATAATTTAGAAAGTTATAATAAAAATGGTACTTGCGTGCGTGTGATAGGGCAGAAGGATCGATTGCCAAAATCTCTGCAAGATGCAATTATAAAAACTGAGGAATCAACAAAAAACAATTCTAGTTTATTTTTAAATTTAGCAATTAGCTATGGTGGCAAATGGGATATCTTAAATGCTGTAAAAAAAATTGTAGAAGAAAAAATTTCAGTCGATGATATTAATGAAAAATTATTTGATAGTTATTTATCAACAGCAGGTTTGAAAGATCCAGATTTAGTTATAAGAGCTGGTGGAGAAATGCGAATGTCAAATTTTGTTTTATGGCAAGCTGTATACTCAGAGTTATATTTTTCTAGTAAATATTGGCCAGATTTTACAGAACAGGATTTAGATTTAGCTTTACAAGAGTTTGATAAAAGGTCTCGCCGTTTTGGAAAATAGTTTATTGTGCGACACATTATTAGACATACAGATAATGGGGCGGGGGATTAGTAATTACTATTTTATGCAAATAAAAAGCGAAGATTAAATTTCGCTTTTTTATTGTACTTATTGTTATGATTTTAAGGTTTTTGATAGATTAGTTGCGTCTTCTATCCATTTGCTTTGCCTTGGCTTTTCTTTGTATTTTATAGCTGATTTATGAATTTCAAGCAATTGTAAAAATTCATTTCTTTTCCAATTAAGAAGAGATTTCCCTTTATTTAAATAAATAATTTCTACAGCTTTTTGCCATAAATTAAAATCACCTTTCTTTTTTCCGGATAATTGATTTTTTCTAAAATATGGAATAATTTTTTCTTTTATATCATCAATTTTTTGTACTGAGAATCTTGCTTGGTCTTTGCTTATATTAGTTTTACCGCATTTTAATTCATTTCCAATCTTATTTAAAAGCTCAATCTTTTCTTTTGGGCTGGTTATTACAAATTGAGTGTTCCAACGATAATATGTTGGTGAGCCAGTTCGTTTATGTCTTGTATCTTTTCTAAATTGTAAATCAAAGCAACCATAATTACTAACTAATTCCGATATATTAAATTTTTTATTTTCTATCATAATATTTATATTTTTTAATATTTAAATTTTATTGTTTTAATTATATCAAATAATCAATTGTGCGACAAGGTGGCAATTTTATTGTGCGACAGAAATCCGGTTTTTTATATTTTAATTCTTTAAATTTTTACCACCGTGAAATTTACGATGAATATCACGAAGTCTTTTATTTGTGACGTGAGTATAAATTTGAGTTGTTAGAATACTTTTGTGTCCCAAAAATTCTTGTATAGTTCGCAAGTCAACTCCTTGAGTTAAAAGATCAGTTGCATAAGAATGACGAAGAGTGTGGGGAGTTGTAAAAATTGGAATCCCTGAAATAATAGCATATTTTTTTATAATTCTTTCAATTGACCTTGCAGTTAACCTTGAAGAGTTGATATCTGAATCATCTTTTTTATCTCTAAAGTTTGTAAATAAAGGTTTTTCCTTATCTTTTCTAATTTCTAAATATTTTTTTATAAAACCTAAAGATCTTTCTGAAAAATAAACAGTTCTAGGATTTCCGCCTTTACCGATAATACCAAGCTCTAAATCGGTTTTACTTTTTAGGTTTGCAAACTGATCTTTGTCTAAAGCAATTAATTCAGCTATTCGAAGTCCAGTTGAGAAAAAAGCTTCTAAAATAGCCCTGTCTCTAAGTCCATTTGCAGTATTTGCTTCAGTTGATGACAAAAGCTTCTCAATTTGCTCTAAATTAAGAAATTTTACGGTTTTTTCGCCTTTATCTTGTTTAGGAAGGGTTATTTTGTCTGGAGGTAGGCAAAGCACGTCTTTAGCCACAAAATAGCCTA
>MHPU01000003.1:3389-20706 GCA_001820485.1 Candidatus Staskawiczbacteria bacterium RIFOXYD1_FULL_32_13 | reverse complement strand
ATTTTAAAAGAGTAGGTGTATCATATCATATGAACCAGCGCATTTGATTGACTTTGGGGTAGTATTGTGATAAAAAATATTATCTAGACACGGTGTTTGGATATGTTTGTTCTTTGAACGGAGGATATAAAATGTTCGACAGGTTTATGGATTTCCTAGGTAGAGTTATCGTAAATGGAATCATGGCAATATTCGTCACCATGATTGTTTGTTTTTTCTTGGGCTTTGCCGTTTTGCTGGCGATGATCCCAGTATCAATCCTTGGTGGCGACGTTGTAGCGAAGGCTGGGCACACCATCGTTGACAATTGGCCGTGGTTTAGAATTATCTATGCCATCGTGCTTTTTGAGATGATGGCAGAAAGTTATGGCTTTGCCGGGCTAAAGTCTATTTTTTGCCACTGTCACAAAGGATGGAAAAAGTGGCGAGAGCAGAAGGCAGTTGACATTGCCTGAGACCATGAGTAACCCCACCTTACACCCGCAGTTCCGACTGCGGGATTTTTTTTGTCTATTTTTTTTGGTATAATGAAAATGAAAAGTAAAGATTAATTAACGAAAAATATGTTTTCAATAATTGTTATTTTAGGAATTGGGATATTTTTAACACTACTTATTGGTGGCCTTGTTTGGGCCGTAAGAGAAGACTCAAAAACTGAAAAAAATAGTAAAAATAATAAATTTAATAATAAATAAAAAAATAATTGGCTTGGAACTAATAAACCGCTTGAGCGGTTTTTTGTAATAAAAAGAGCAAAATTGAGTATGGTATTGGTTAGAAATTTTTTTGTGTAAGAATGCGTATCATAATCTATGGTATCATTAATTTTGGCGCCTTAGCGGTCGTAAATAAAAATAATTAAAATTAATATTATTAAATAAAAAAACAAATTTATGAAAAATAAATTATTAGTATTTTTATCATTAAGCGCTATTTTATTGTCAGGGTTGATGCTAGCCCCAATTTTACAACAGCCAAGTGAGGCAAGAGCAGCAAATAGCTTTTTTGATGTGTTTATAGAGATAGATGGCGTGCAAGGCTCATCTACTCATGTAAATGCAATGGATATATTATCTTGGAGTTTTGGTGCTAGCAATCCTACAAGCGTGGGAAGTGGTGGTGCTGGTGCGGGAAAAGTTAGCATGCAAGATTTTCATTTTACCAAAAGAATTGATAAAGCTTCGCCAATGTTATATTCTTCATTAGCAAAGGGCGAGCATATTAAAAATGCAGTTTTGCATGTTAGAAGAGGAAATACTGATTATCTTAAAATAGAATTGTCTGATGTGCTGATAAGTTCTTATGAATTATCGGGAAGTGGCGGTGATATGCCAACCGAATCAGTAAGTTTGAATTTTGCAAAGATAGAATTTAGCTATGATTTAAAAGTAGCTAAAAAGTAAGATTTTGATAGATTGATGAATCCAAAAACCACTTTAAATATGAGTGGTTTTTTGGTATAATGAAAATGTAAAGTTAATATTATTAAGTAGACAAAAATATGAATAAAGTTTTTGAGGGTTTTCGTGATTTTGTTATGCGGGGTAATGCAGTTGACCTTGCAGTTGGCGTGGTTATTGGAGTTTCGTTTGGGGCAGTGATAAATTCTTTAGTAAAAGGTTTGCTTACTCCACTTATTGGTGCTATTGCTAAAGTACCAGATTTTTCTGGACTTTATTTTACACTTAATGGAAGTAAGTTTTTGTATGGAGAATTTGTAAATGCAATAGTTGCCTTTTTACTGGTTGCTTTTGCGATTTATTTTTTCGTGGTTTTACCAATGAATGTTTTAACTAAAAAAATGAAAAAGAAAGAACTTTCAAGTCCTACAACTAAAAAGTGCAAAGAATGTTTGAGTGAAATTCCTTTGGAGGCTAAAAGATGTAGTTATTGCACGCAAATAGTACAATAAAAATTAATTGATAAATAATTTAGTTTACATTATGAATAAAAATAACTCTGATTTAACAGTAGCTCCAATTAAAGATTTGGTTAAAATGATGGCAATTCCAGCAAGCATTGGATTCTTTTTTAATACAATGTTTAATATTGTTGATACTTTTTATGCAGGCATGATATCAACTGATGCTCTTGCTGCTTTATCAATTTCTTTCCCAACATTTTTTATAATTATTGCTTTGGGCACTGGTTTATCAAGCGGGGCAACAGCAATTATTGCAAATCACATTGGGGGCAAAAACAACGAACAAGGAAAATTATATGCAAAGCAAACTATTTCTTTTGGGCTTGTGCTTTCAGTTGTTTTAACTGCTATAGGTTTGGTTTCTTCTCCAATGCTACTTAAATTACTTGGCGCAAGTGGCGAATATTTGGCATTGTCTTTATCTTATATAAATATCATATTTTATGGCACAGTTTTTTTTGTAATGTCTTATGTGTTTAATTCAATATTAAATGCTTCTGGAGATATGAAGACTTTTAGAAATTTTTTGATTGTAGGGTTTTTTATTAATATTGTTTTGGATCCCATTTTAATGTTTGGTTACTTTGGCCTGCCGAAAATGGGTGTAGCTGGCGTGGCTTTAGCTACAGTTATTATTCAGATTATTGGTACATTTTATTTGGGTAAAAAAGCTTCAAAGACATTTTTATTTGAAGCACCAACATTTAAAAAATTAATGCCTCAAAAAGCTCCTTATGTTGAGATAATCAAACAAGGTCTTCCTTCATCATTGAGTATGGTAACAGTTGGAGTTGGAATATTTGTGACAACTTATTTTTTAGGTGTTTTTGGTAAAGAAACAGTTGCAGCATTTGGCATTGCAACCAGGATAGAGCAGTTATTTTTATTACCTACAATTGGGCTAAATATTGCCACACTCACACTTGTTGGGCAGAATAATGGTGCAAAAAAATTTGATAGAGTTAAAGAAACATTAAAAATTACTACAAAATATGGTTTGTATATTATGACATTTGGCAGTATTTGTATTTTGTTGTTTTCACCGCTTTTAATAAAAATATTTACGCAAGATAGCAATGTTATAAATATTGCCGTGCATTACTTAAAATATGCATCGTTTCTTACTTGGGCATATTTGTTTTTATTTTTAAATATCTCAGCATTACAAGGATTAAAAAAACCAATGTATTCATTATACATTGGCCTTCTAAGGCAAATTATATTACCATTAATAATGTTTCCTATACTTTCAAAATATTTTGGAATTGATGGAATTTGGATTTCTATATTTATAATTACCTGGACTGCATCAATTATTACAATTTTTTACACAAGAAAAAAATTATTGAATATTAATAAAAATTAAAATATGAAAATAAAAAGTGCAGAGTTTGCTAGGGGAGTTACTGGGAATGATTATAGCACTCAGGACAATTTACCGCAGATTGCTTTTTTAGGTAGATCAAATGCTGGAAAGTCTAGTGTTATTAATTCTTTAACTGGCAGGAAAAATTTAGTGCATTCAAGTAAAACTCCAGGGAAAACTATTGAGGCAAATTTTTTCTGTATTAATAATTTATTTTATCTTTTAGATTTTCCCGGATATGGTTTTGCTATGCGTGGCGTACAAGAAAGAAACAAAATGGTTAAAAGAATTTTTTGGTATTTGGAATTTACTAACGCTCGACCAAAAGTGATTTTTTTGATTATTGATGCAAAGGTTGGCTTAACTGATCTTGATTTAGAAATGCTTGAAATTATTAAGCAAAATAATCACAAAGTGGTTATTGTTGCCAATAAAGTAGATAAATTACCACAAACAAAAAGAAAAGACAAAATTTTATCAATTGTAAGCCAAGCAAAAGGGCTTGAAGTTTTAGAATATTCTGCCAAAACACATGAAGGTAAAGAAAATATATTTAAAATTATTGAAGATTTGGTGAAGTAGAAAAATATAGTGACATTTTGCAAAATTTTGATATAATATAATTGAAATTGCTTAAAATAATAATTAAAAATTAACATATAAACTTATGAAGAAGTTTTTTTTATTTTGTCTGGTTTTTGGGATTTTAATAGCTGGGGTGAGTTTAGCTTCTAGTGGAGGCGGAGAATCTAGCCAAATTACAGCTGATATTGTGCCTGCATTATTCTGGATTGCAGTTGTATTGATTGCAGCTAAAGTCTCGGGTTTAATTGAAAGATTTGGTCAGCCATCTGTTTTGGGAGAATTGATAATTGGAGTTGTTTTGGGGAATTTATATTTATTGGGATTTCATTTTTTTGAGCCAATTAAAATAAATACATATTTTCCATTTTTAGCTGAATTGGGAGTTATAATACTTTTATTTCAAGTGGGTTTGGAATCAAATATCTCGCAAATGAAAAAAGTGGGAGTAAGAGCTTTAATGGTGGCTACTGTTGGAGTTATTTGCCCTTTTATTTTGGGAACTTATATTGTTGGGCCTTATTTATTGCCGGGCTTGAGTAGTAATGCATATTTATTTTTAGGAGCTGCTTTAACTGCCACTTCTGTGGGGATTACAGCTAGAGTGTTTAAAGATTTGGGTAAATTACACACTAAGGAAGCTCAAATTGTACTGGGAGCTGCTGTAATTGATGATGTAATGGGGCTTGTAATTTTGGCTGTGGTTTCAGCTATTGCGACTTTGGGTGCTGTAAGTTTTGGGGGAGTTTCTTTAATTGTAATTAAAGCGGTTGGGTTTTTGTTAGGAGCTATAATCTTGGGACAGATTTTTGCTCCACATTTGGGTAAATTGTTTTCTAAAATTCATACTGGAGTTGGTATGAAGTTTGCTTTAGCAATTTCTATTTGTTTTGTGGTTTCATTTATTGCAGGTAAAATTGGGCTGGCTCCAATTGTGGGAGCTTTTGCAGCTGGTCTTGTGCTTGATTCTGTGCATTTTAAATATTTTAAAAAACCAAAAGTTGTAGAAGAATTGCTTGAAGTTTCTAAAGATTTATCACATAAAGAAAAAGAGAAATTAGTAAAAATTGCAGAAAATCATAGTGAAAAACATATTGAAGATTTAATAGAACCTTTAGCTCACTTTTTTGTGCCCATATTTTTTATAATTACTGGAATGAATGTAAGGCTGGAAACTTTATTTGATTCTAAAATTTTATTAGTAGCGCTTGCTATAACATTGGTAGCAGTTATTGGAAAATATGTTTCAGGATTTGTGGCTGGTAGGGTTAACAAGCAAATTGTGGGTTTTGGAATGGTACCAAGGGGAGAGGTGGGATTAATTTTTGCTTCAATTGGAAGTAGTTTAGGGGTAATTACAAAAGAAATGTTTTCTGTAATTGTTATTATGGTTATTTTAACTACATTAATCACTCCACCAATTTTAACTTATTTTTTAAAGAAAAATAAAGATTAAAATATTATTAATTTATTAAATATATGAAAAAAAATATAGAACAAGTTGGTTCTTTAGAAAGTAAGGAGCCTATGCTTATAGATCTTTTTTCTGAAGAATTAGAAAGGCAATTTTTAGAAAATGGCAAGGTGTATAGTAGAAAAATTGAACCTATTCTTGGAGCTGAAAAAGTTTCTATAAGTCAGGTTGTAGAAACTAAGCTCCCAGATGGCACGCTTGAGTCTACTCAAGAGGCCAAGGATGGTGATTGGATAATAACTGGCACAAAAGGTGAGAAGTTCGTTTTCACAGATAAGAAATTTCAAGACTTGTATGATTCTGATGGCAAGGGTGAGTGGTTACCAAAAAAGAGAAAAATAATTGCGATGAGTAATCCTTTTGGTGGATTTGTTAGAATTTCAGCTCCATGGGGCACTCAAGAAAACCCAGCTTTTCAAGATGGTTCTGATAAGTGCATGTTTGTTGTAGGGCTTGATAAAGACGGGAACTTGACTCAAGATCGCTATATAATAGGTGATGAACAAATGCTACTTAATAATTATAGTGCTGAAGAGGCTGGATAATAATTTAAAATAGTATTATTAGGACAATTACGAGCATTTTGCTCGTTTTTTGTTACTATTGAATCTAGGCTCAAGAAGTGATAAATTAAGATAATAAAATGAAAATTTTGAAAAAGCTATTCCAAAAATTCTTGGAATAGCAAATAATTTAAAAATAAATTTCAAAATTATGGAAAATGAAAAAGATATAATACAAAAAAATGAAGAAGGGCCTAAAATAATTTTTGAAAATGATTGTCCTCTTGATGAATTGGCGGCTTTGGCTTTGCAAATTCATTTAGAAAAAAATAAACCATGCAGTTCTGATATTGAATATGCCAAAAAACGATTGCAAGGTTTTTTAGACCGGCTCAATGCAACGGAATTAGTTTTAAGAATAGACGGAGAATTGGTTGGCTCTGCTTTTTCATTTGAAGAAACCGAGGAAGAGCTTGAAAAGGAAATTCCTTATGTTAATTTTTTTACTAGACCTAGTGAAAGAGTTTTTCAAATAAAAGGGGTAAATATAAAGCTCAAATATAGGGGGCAAGGGCTTGGGCAAAAAATTACTGAACAAATAATAGATCGAACAAGACAAAAAGGAGCTACTAAAATTATACTTTCAACGCCAGGAGAAAAAGACGGTCCTGCTCAAAAGTTGTATGAAAAACTTGGTTTTAAAGAAGTAGCTCCCGATCAAAGTCCACAAAGCTTTTATATGGTCCGCGAGTACGAGCTAAAATAAAAATTAATTGAACAGTAAATAAAGTTATTCCACTATTCGTGCGAATGGTGGAATGGTGGAATGGTATTCACTCACACAGGTCTGAGCGAATAGGGGGCAGGTTATCACGTGATAACCAAAGGAAAAAAGTCAGGTTAATAAGTATTAACCAAAAGTTATTCTACTAAAAAGTAGAATAGAAAAATATAAAATTAATTGAGAAAATAGTTTATGAAACCACTAAATAAGCCAGCAGAATTTTTTGAGAAATATAACGAAAAACCAAAAAAGCTTTTTGAGTATGGGGCAAAAATTCAAGCCTTACAAGACAAGTATTTAAAAATTATTATAGATCTTGTTGGTGAATTTTGTGATGTGTTTCCTATCGGCTCTGTAGTATATAAAATTCCAGCAGGAGATGTTGAGATTGCAGTTTGTCCTAAAGATGGTCAATTTACAAAAGTAATAGAAATTTTAAGAAAAGAGTTTGGGGATCCAGAAACAGAAAAGCCAGAATTTGTAAAATTTCAAATTGAAACAGAGGAATACGAAGTAAGTATAAATGTGTATCAAGGTTATGAAGCCATGTTTTGCAAGAATTTTACAAAATATATGCTTGACCATAAAGATTTAATTAAGGAATATAAAGCGATAAAAGAAAAATATTGTTTTTCAAAAAGAGAATACCAAAAGCAAAAATATCTTTTTTATGATAAAATAATTATAGATATCCCAGAAGATTACGCAAAATAATTTTTGGTTATCATATGACAATCAAGCTATTCAAAAATTATTGGAATAGCAAAATATAAAAATAAATTTAGAAACAAAATTATGGAAAATGAAAAAGATTTATATTTTGTGGCAGTAAAAGTATTTTTTAAAAAAGATGGTAAACTTTTGATACTCAAAGATAATTTTGGCTGTTGGGACTTGCCAGGAGGAAGAATTAAAAAAGATGAATTTGATGTGAGTTTAAGTGATGTAATAAAAAGAAAAATTAAAGAAGAATTGGGGGAAAATATTAAATATACTATTGGAGAACCAGTGGTTTTTATGCGTCATCAAAGAATTGAACAAGTTTTTGGGAATCCAGTGGTGAGAATCTTTGCTCTGGGTTATGATGGTTCAATTGAGGACGGAGAAGTTGTGCTTTCAGAAAGACATCCGGAAATTTTATGGGTAGACCCTGCAAGTTTTAAACCAGAAGATTATTTTGAAGGTGGATGGCTCAAAGGTGTACAGGAATATTTAGAAAAAATCAAAAATTAATTGAGAAATAATTTTATGAATAATACGATTTTTATTTTCCATGGCACTGAAGGTTATCCAGAGGAAAATTGGTTTCCATGGATGAAGGAAAAGCTGGAAGCTAATGGTTGTAATGTTATTGTACCGCAATTCCCTTCGCCACCAGTTGTACCGGCAAAGATATCAGAGTGGTTTGATGTATTGGAAAAATATGAAAAAAGTATAAATGAAGATTCAATACTAATTGGGCATAGTTTGGGCGGAATTTTTACATTGCGTATATTGGAAAAATTAAATTTTGAGGTTAGAGCAGTTGTTTTTGTTGGAACGCCAATTGGAGTAAAACCTATTTTAAATTATGATAGAGATAGTAGTTTTAGTGGATTTGATTTTGATTGGAATATTATAAAAAGTAAAGCAAAAGATTTTATTGTTTATCAATCTGATACAGATCCTTATGTTGGTTTAGAAAATGGAAAACAATTGGCGAGTAAGCTTAATGCTAAATTGACTTTTGTGCCTAATGCTGGGCATTTTAATAAAAAAGCTGGCTATACTGAGTTTCCAGATTTACTTGAGAAATTATTAGAAATAATTAAAATAAAAAAATAGTTGATAAAAATAATCTATTCCCTGCTTGCTGGCAGGCAGGCACTATTCACGCGAATGGTGGAATGGCTTGTATTCGCTCAGACCTGTGCCTGCCTGCGCAGGCAGGTGAGCGAATAGAATAGGTCAGGTTATCACGTGATAACCAAAAGAAAAAAGTCAGGTTAAAAGTGTTAACCAAAAGTTATTCCAAAAATTATTGGAATAGCAAATTATATATGGTAATAGATATTGAGCTTACTTTGAATAGATTTGGTTTTGGAAAAATCGCTGAAAATAAATTTCAATTATTTTGTTTTAGGTTTTCAAAATGGAATATTGTGGGCAAACACTCAATTTCTTTTGAAATAAATTGGCGAACTAAAGATAAATAAAAATTAATTGATTGAAAATTACAATCGCGTTAAGCGGTTTTTGTTTGACAAATATTTGCAATAGGCATAACATTTATTCATAGCGACCGCGGCTTCCAGCGGTAATTTCCATTTTCTGACGGAGGATAATTTGATGACGAGTCATTGGGAAATTGCGAAGAAAAACTTCGTGAAGTTGAAAGACAACCCGTACCCCGGTCGGGGTATGGTGGTTGGTCTGAGTTCTGTGGGCAAGTTTTTAGTCTTGGTCTATTGGATTATGGGTCGTGGTGAAAACAGTCGCAATCGTGTTTTCTGCCACGATGGAAAGGGTCGAGTCTTTACAGAAGCGGCTGATCCGGCCAAGGTGACTGATCCACGCAACATTATCTACAACGCGATGATGGAGGGAGGTGGTATCTATGTCGTCAGCAACGGTGTACAAACTGACGCTGTTGTGACTGGATTGGTTTCGGGGATGACTTTCAGCCAATTGCTTGCTGGTTTCAAGTATGAGGATGATCCTCCAAATTCCACTTCTCGGATTACTGCTGTATGTGGAATCTCGTCTGGTGGAGGATGCGTGGAGTTTTCTCTTCTGCGCAAGTCATTCTTGGGGGATAGCTGTGACCGGTTAACCTTTTGCTACGATCAGCTGGACGCTGGGTTGGGTTTGTGCATGACCACTTATATGGGCGATGGCAATCCTTTACCCGCGTTTATTGGTGAACCTTACTTGTTACCAATCGATAGTAATAACATCTACACTGTTGCCAAAGAATTTTGGGAGGCACTCAACGAAGCAAATCGCGTTGCGTTGGTAGTCAAGTTTGTTGATCTTTCGACCGGCACCTCAACGGTCAAGATCATCAATAAGTACAGGAAGGTCTAGCTGGGCTTGATTGCTCGGTAAGACAAACAACACGGCGGGCCGTCACAATGACCCGCCGTTTTTCTAAAATTAATTTTATAAAATCGTATTTTTATAATTTTTTTGATATAATATTATTATGGATGGGGCAAATAGAATAAATATTAAGATTGGCTCAGAGGTTGACATTGTGCTTAAAAAAGATCAGCCTACTGGAAAATTAACACACGGAAAAGTTGGTAGGATTTTAACTAGTTCTGCAAATCATCATAGGGGAATTAAGGTAATGCTTGAAGATGGGCAAGTTGGTAGAGTTCAAAAGATTTATCCTACATATGAAGTAATTAATGGAGAAGAATGTATTGAAGGTTTAATATAAAAATTAATTTTAAAAAATATTAAAGATCAAAAAATAAAAGAATATTGTACTCGCTAGGTTGCCCTAGGGCAACCTGAAGTGATATAATAAGCTTGTGATTATAATAAATTAATGATTATAAAAAGTTATGCTTGATAAAGATTTTTATACAACCAAAGAATTAACAAAAATTCTCAAAATAAGCAAGCAATCTGTTCTAAAGCGTATAGGTCGTGGTAATATTAAAGCAGTAAAGACTGGTCGGGATTATATAATTTTTAAGAAAGATATTGATTTAAGTAAGCTAAAATCCGATATACAGCAGTAATCTTCGAAAGACAATTATTTTTAAAAATAAGCAATTAGAAAAGATTAAGTATTAAGCTTCTCTAGGTTGCCCTAGGGCAACCTGACGGAATGTGATAAGATGTAATTAAAAATATATATTAATTAGAAAATGATATGAGTATAAAAATTACATATTTTGTGCATGGCACAACGCAAGACAATGAAAAGGAAATTTCTTCTGGTTGGGATAATGTTGAGCTTTCTGATTTGGGCAAAAGACAATCAGTAGAATTAAAAAATCTAATTAAAGATAAAAATTTTGATGTTGTATTTTGTTCTGATTTAAAAAGAGCTGTTGATTAGGCAAAATTAACTTTTCAAGAAATAGCTCCAATTATTGAGGACGAAAGATTGAGGGAATGTAATTATGGATTATATAATGGTAAAACATCTGAAATTGTAGAGCCTATGCAAGAGAAGTGTATTAATGAAAGATTTCCAAAGGGTGAAAGCTATGAAGATGTAAAGATAAGAATTCAAAGTTTTTTAGATTTTTTGAAAGCAAACTATAATGGTAAATCTGTGGCAATTGTGGCACATAAAGCGCCTCAACTTGCGTTGGATATTTTGCTTAATGGAAAAACTTGGGAGCGGGCTTTTGCAGAAGATTGGCGAAAAACAAAATTTTGGAAACCTGGTTGGGAATATATTTTAAAATAAAAATTATGTATATAAATCAAATATTTTTTGATAAAATTGAGCCAGTTTTGGTGGAGCTTAAGAATAAATTAAAAACAGACTTTGTGCTTTTTGGCTCAGCCCCACTTTACTTAATGGGTGTTTTGGAATTTAATAAAGATTCAGTGCTAAATGATTTAGATATTGCTTTGAGAGATTTGTCTTGTATTTCGCAAGATGCAAAAGAAGTGCAATTTAGAAAAGATCCTAATCAAAAGTTATATAAAATAAATATTCAAGGTATAAATGTAGATATGGGTTCTGCTTGGCCTGGACAAGAGGAAATTTTTGAAAAAATATTTAAAAATCCTGTAATTGAAAGGGGTTTTAAATTTGCTAATTTAGATATTTGTCTTGAGTGGAGAGAATTGATTGTGAAAAAGTATGGCAGAGAAAAAGATATAATTTACTTAGAAAAAATTAAACAATTTAGATTAAAGAATAATTATGACAGATTATAAAAAAGCAATTGAAGTATTATTTGCAATGCTTAAAAAATATAAATTTACTAAAGAAGAAAAAGATGCTATTATGACTGCAATTGGAACGCTTGATTTTGGATCTTTGGCTAGAAATAGAGCAACGAGAATAATTAGAAATAAGCATAATAAAAAAATAAATAATTAAAAAATAAAATTTTATGGAAGAAATTAAACATTTATATAGAAGTAGAAAAAATAGAGTGTGGGCAGGAGTAATAGGTGGAGTGGGGGAATATTTTAATGTGGACCCATCATTGTTGAGATTAATTTTTATTTTATTTTTGTTTTTATCAGGATTTTTCCCTTTATTTTTTGCTTATATTGTAGCTATTTTAGTTATCCCAGAGACTCCAAAAGAAAATTAAAATTATTTTTATGCAACAAGGCGATTTATTTGGAAAACAAAAACCAAAACCAGTAGGTAACTTTCCAGGGACTTATTTGTTTTTTGATACAGAAACAACTGGCTTGCCTAAAAATTGGAATGCCCCAGTAACAGATTTGCAAAATTGGCCAAGACTGGTGCAATTGGCTTTTGTTTGTTATAAAGATGGTTTTGAAGTTGAAAGTAAAGATTATATTATAAAACCTGAGGGTTTTGTGATACCCGATGATACGGCAAAAGTTCATGGCATAAATACACAAATGGCAAATGAAAAAGGCATAGCTTTGCAAATTGTTTTAAATGAATTTGCTAGTTTGCTTGAAAGAGCAGATTTTGTTGTAGCTCATAATATGAGTTTTGATGAAAAAATTATGGGAGCTGAGTTTTTGCGTAAAAATATGATAAATTATTTTGATAATAAGCAGGCAATTTGCACAAAAGAAATTTCTACTAATTTTTGCGCTATTCCTAGCAGTGGTGGATTTAAAGAATTTAAATGGCCAAAACTTTCAGAACTGCATGCAAAATTATTTGGTTCTGATTTTGCAAATTCTCATAATGCATTTGGGGATGTAATGGCTACAGCTAAATGTTTTTGGGAAATGAAAAACAGAGGAATAATCTAAAATACAAAATTATTTACATTTTAAAGACTGCCTTTTGGCAGTTTTTTGGTTGGTATTTATCCACTTGAAGTCATAAAATAGAGGAGGTATAATAAAATAATCAATATTTTTAATTTTTATGGTAGAAAATTTGATAATTCCATCAGAGATAATAGTTAGTAAAATTTATATTATTCGAAATAAAAAAGTTATGCTTGATAGAGATTTAGCAGAACTTTATGGAGTAATGACGGGTAATTTGAATTTAGCAGTTAGAAGAAATTTAAAAAGGTTTCCTGAGGATTTTATGTTTCAGTTAAATAAGGAAGAATTTAAAAACTTGATATTGCAAATTGAAACATCAAGTTGGGGTGGAATAAGAAAATCACCTTTTGTTTTTACTGAACAGGGAGTGGCAATGCTTTCTAGTGTTTTGAATAGTGATAGGGCTATAAATGTAAATATTCAAATTATCAGAACATTCGTAAAAATTAGAGAGCTTTTAGCAACTAATGAAATTTTGCAAAAGAAAATTATGGCTATGGAAGATAAATATGATTCAAAGATAAAAAAGATATTTGATATTTTGGGCTTGTTGCTGGAAGATAAAAATTTAAAGAAAAAGAGGAATACAATCGGTTTTATAAAGTAAAAAATTAAATTTATATTGCAAAATAATATTCTTATATACTTGAGTTTGCAAGAGTGTTAAAAGTGTGATATAAAATTTTATGAAAAAAATAATTTTAATTCTTATTGTCGTTGCGACAATTATTTTGTTAGTAACGGTTTATTTTTGGATTTTTAATTATAATAAATATATTATCGGTTGGTGTCAAAATTCGGGAGGAAAGTATCCATGTATTATTTTGGAAAAACCAAAATATGATCTAATGGAAAATAATCAACCGGAAAGTATTGATGAATGTGATAAGGAAAAAGATGAAATAGAACAAGCAAATTGTTATATAAATTTAGCGAGAGTACAGAGAGATATCAGTATATGCGATAATATTAAAATTATTGTTTTGAAAAATTCTTGCGAATCTCTCGTAGCTAGTCAAACAAAAAATGTTGGAGCGTGCAACAATTTAAATAAAGACGCAAGAGAAGAATGTTATAGGGGAATAGCAATTTCTACAAATAATCTCGATTTATGCGATAAAATAACTAGTAGCAGTGTAAATCGCGATGGATGTATTTTGACTATTGCTGAACATAAAAAGGATATAAGTATATGTGAGAAAATTTCAGATGCGAATACTAAAAAGTTTTGTATTAATCTTGTTAGTAAAGCGAATTCTAATTTTCAAAATCAAGCATCAATTACAGTAAATTCTCCAACTGTAGGGGACAAATGGTTGTTAGGAAAAACATATAATATTACATGGAATGCAACTAATATGGGAAAGCTTATTATTCAACTTATTTTAAATAATGATAATGGAAAACTTCCTAGTTATGTTGCTGGAGATATTCCGGCTTATAATATTTCTACAAATATTAATTCCAATCAAGAATCATTTTCATGGAAAGTACCACAAGATTTAAAATATGATTATAATCAGATTATAGTTTGGGGAATGCCTGAGGGTTGTACTGATTGTGGTAATATAGTCGGAAGAAGTGAAATTTTTGAAATTATAAAATAAATTTAAAAGTAATTTTATAAAACTATGGAAGAAGGAATATATTTTAAAGATTCATTAACCTTAAAACAGTATATTATGAATGAGGCGCGAATGCCTTTGTTCGTTTTCTTATTTCTTATTTTTTCGGCATTAATGTTGTTAATTTTAGGAGTAATATTTTCTTATGTTTTTGCAGTTTTTGCAGTGTTTATGTTTATAATGTCTCTTTTTCCAGTTGTTGCTATATTGTTAAATTATTATGGGGCAAGGAATAATATTATATTAAAAAATGACAGATTAATTTTACCACCATTTGATTTTGCCAATAGAGCATTGAGAGCATTTGATGGTGAAGGATATTTTTATGATTCTAAATATAATGATTTCGCTGTAGCTTCTTTTTATAATAATATAAACAGAGTATGGAGAGTTTTTGATAAAAATGAACAGGAATTACTAGACATAAATAAAAATCAATTCAACACGCAAGCTTTTTCTAATATAGGAATTTTCGAAGTAAACATAAAAGCTCTTGCAGACATTATACAAAATTATAAAAATAATGATAAACTTTTAGATAATTTAATTAAAAAATGTTTTGTTCATAGATATGTAAGTTATCCTCAAAAAGCAGTGGGTATAGAATTTAAAGAATTAAAATTTAAATACCCGAAATTATTGGCTTGGGAGGGAAAAACTCCTCTGAATTCTATAAAAAATGTTTTTTGGAATGATTTTAAAAATGTGGTTGTATATGTTTCAGTGTCAGAACCAGATAAATTAGTAAAAGAGATTGAAGATAGAATCAAAAATAATTTAAAAATTTAAATAATATGGTAAAAAAAGATAAAGAGGAGAAAAAAATGCAAAAAAAGGTCAAAGATGATGGAAAACAGAAACCTGGGCTTTTGACAAATCAAACTAAAAGGATTATTAAAGCTATTTTAATGTTTTTAGTTGCATTAATAATTGTTTTGAGTTTTTTCTCAAAAGCAGGAAATGCAGGGAACATTTTTGTAGCAATCTCAAAATTTTTGATTGGACAAGCTTCTTATGTTTTGCCATTGTTTTTGATTTTTGGTGGAATAATATTTTTAAAATCAAAGAAAAAAGGAAGAAACTTAGCTATGTTTTTAGCTATTTTTATTTCTGTTTTGGGAATTGCCGGACTTTTATCAAACAACATAAAAGATTTGCCTGAAATTAGTTTTGCTGTAAGACCAATTATTGTTGAAAAAGGAGGATGGCTAGGATTTTTAATGGCATGGGGTTTTACTAAAACATTTGGACCTACAGTTGCAAATATTACTTTTGGTGCAGGACTTTTGATTGGTTTATTTGTATTTTTACAATTTGTGTGGCAAGAAATACCAAAGGAAGTATTAGAAGAGGAGAAAAAAGAGAAGAAAGAAAAATCAAAGTGGCCATTGGTTGTAAACTCAACTTTGTCAAAAGCAGAAGAAGAAGCAATTAAAACCAAGCCTGCTGTAGAAGAAAAAGCTGAAGCAAAATCAGAGTCAGCTAAAATTTCTTTATTTTCAAAACAAAAGAAAGATGAAGAAGATGAAGAGAAAATAAAAGAAAAAAGAGACTCAGAACCAAAGGGAAATTATTCTTTACCTCCATTGGATTTGTTAACTAAAAATGAATCTTCTCCAACCCCTGGAAATATCAAAGAAAATTCAATGATTATAAAAAAGACCTTTGAAAACTTTGGTATTCCTGTAGAAATGGCAGAAGTTAATGTAGGACCTACTGTTACTCAATATGCGTTTAAACCAGCTGAAGGTGTAAAGCTTTCTAAAATTACAACTTTATCTAGTAATTTGGCTTTAGCACTAGCAGCTCATCCAATTAGAATTGAAGCTCCAATTCCTGGCAAATCATTGGTAGGAATTGAGGTGCCAAATAAGATAAGATCAATTGTTTCTTTAAGAAACTTAATTTCTCAAAATGATTTTCAAAGTTCAGCATCACATCTGCTTTTAGCACTAGGTAGAGATGTTTCTGGTGGTCCTGTATATACAGATGTTACAGAAATGCCTCACTTGCTGGTTGCTGGAGCTACAGGAACAGGTAAAACAATTTTCTTAAATACTTTAATTTTAAGTTTACTTTATAAAAGTACCCCTGAAAATTTGCGAATGATTATGGTGGATCCAAAAAGAGTTGAATTTCAAAATTATAATGATATTCCGCATTTACTTTGTCCTGTAATTTATGATGCTCAAAAGACCATGAATGCATTGCAGTGGCTTACAAAAGAAATGGAAAGAAGGTTTGAAGTATTTTCAGAAATTCCAACAAGAAACATTAAAACTTATAATCAAAATAAATCAGTCATAGCTTCTGGAATGAAACTTCCATATATTGTTTTGGTTGTTGATGAATTAGCTGACTTGATGGCAGCTAAAGGCAAAGAGCTTGAAGCTGGTATTGTAAGACTTGCTCAAATGGCAAGAGCCACAGGAATTCACTTGGTACTTGCAACACAACGTCCTTCTGTTGAAGTTATCACAGGTACAATCAAAGCTAATATTACTTCTAGAATTACTTTTCAAGTAGCAAGCCAAGTTGATTCAAGAACAGTTTTAGATACTTCTGGAGCTGAAAAATTATTGGGAGCTGGAGATATGTTATTTGTATCATCTAAATCTTCAAAAATAAGTAGAATTCAAGGACCATATATTTCTGAAAAAGAAGTTAAAAAAGTAGCTGATTGGGTAGTTGAAAATGGAAGCAATGTGCAAGATCCACAAACTGCTTTGGTAGATGCTTTGAAAGAAAATCTTGAGCATAATCCTGATGCTGGTAAAGACGGTGGAGGAGAAGTATTTTTTGGTGATAATGATCCTTTGTTTGAAGATGTTAAAAAAATTGTTTTGGAAACTAAAAAAGCATCAGCTTCATTTTTGCAAAGGCGCTTGAGAATCGGTTATTCAAGAGCAGCAAGATTAATTGATATGCTTGAAGAACAAGGACTTGTTGGGCCAGCTGATGGAGCAAAACCACGTGAAGTTTATGAAGGAAAATTAAGTAGCCAAGATTTAATGTCAAAAAATCCGCCTAAAGAAAGTGGCTTTGATGAATCAGAAATAAAAGGTGATGTAATAGTAGAAGAACAGGAAGAAGATACTGAATGGAAAAAAGTT
>MHPU01000003.1:0-3348 GCA_001820485.1 Candidatus Staskawiczbacteria bacterium RIFOXYD1_FULL_32_13 | reverse complement strand
AAAAAAATCATATTGCACTATTCTGGAAAAAATAAATCTTCGACAGTTTGTCGATAGTTAAACTATAAATGTAAGGGGTAGTACAAATTGTACCTACCCTTTAGATAAATAAAAAATTATTATTAAGAATTAAATTTATGGTAAAAGAAAAAAAGGAGAAAGAAAACAAAAAAGAAGTTGAAACAAAACAATCAAAAGCTTTAAATCATGCAATTGATGAGATTAAAGAAAGATTTGGCGAAGGAGCAATTATGAAACTTTCAGAAACTACTAAAGTAGATGTAGATACAATTCCAACTGGCTCTATTGCTATGGATTTGGCCTTAGGAGTTGGTGGAATGCCAAGAGGTAGAATTATAGAAATATATGGAGCAGAGTCATCTGGAAAGACTACGTTATCTTTACATGTTGTTTCTGAAGCGCAGAAAAAAGGAGGAGTGTGTGCTTATATTGATGCAGAGCACGCAATGGATCCTGAATATGCAAAAAGACTGGGGGTAAATACTGATGACCTTTTAATTTCACAACCAAATTCTGGAGAACAAGCTTTGCAGATTGTAGAGACTTTAGTTAAAACTGAAAACATTGACGTAATTGTGGTTGATTCTGTGGCTGCATTAACTCCTCAAAGAGAAATTGAAGGAGAAATTGGAGATCAACATATGGGTCTTCAAGCAAGATTAATGAGCCAAGCTTGCAGAAAACTTTCTGGCATAATGGCAAAGTCTAACACAATGGTTATATTTTTAAACCAAACTAGAATGAAAATTGGAATGGTTTTTGGAAATCCAGAAACAACTCCTGGAGGGTTGGCTTTAAAATTTTATGCTTCTGTGAGAATTAACTTAACTAGAACAGCTCAAATTAAGAGTGGAGATGAAATTATTGGAAATAGGGTAAAAGCTAAGGTTGTAAAAAATAAAGTAGCTGCTCCATTTCGCGTGGCTGAGTTTGATATTTATTATAATGAAGGTATTTCAAAATCTGGAGATGCATTAAGGGCCGGTCTTTTATCTGGCCTTATAAAACAATCTGGAAGTTATTTTACGCTTGAAGGAGAAAAGATTGGACAAGGAACAGAAGCTGCTAAGGCTTATTTAAAAGAACATAAAGATGTAATGGAAAGAATAAAAAAAGTAGCTTTAGAAGTTGCCAAAGCTCCAGCTGAAGCAGGGGACGCCGAAGAAAAAGAATAAGTAAAAATTTTCAATTATCAATTTACAATTTTCAATAAATTTTTAATGAAACAATTTTAAAGAAAGTTTTATTATATTTTTTTGGAATAAAAAAATGTCAGCAGAAAATCCATTTATAAAAGATGAAAAAAAAGTAATAGAATTAGACGACTCTGATATTATTTATGGTGGCGTAACAGAAAAAGAAGTAGATGAAGCTATGGAAGCGATGCGTGGTGCAAAAACTATTGAAGAGTTGGAGACTTTATCTGAAACTGCAAAAGTTTTACTTGAGAAGCATTCTAGGGCAAAAGAAGAAAGTTTGATAGCTGAATACAAAAGAAAGATGAGAAAATTGGATGAAGAATTTAAAATAAAATAAATTTCAAGCATAAAAAAATAGTCCTGAGCAAAGTCGAAGGACTATTTTTTTTGTGGCTGGATTCCCGATCAGGTCGGGAATGACAATTATTATTTAGGTGTGTAGGGTAACATTCCCATTTGACGAGCACGTTTGATAGCTGTGGCCATCTTTTTTTGATGAGTCATACAAAGACCAGTTTTTTTTCTTGGTTTAATTTTATAAAAACCAGATATATAACCAAATAAAAGGTCAGTATCTTTAAAATCTATTTCATTTATATTTTTTTGACAAAAGTAACACATGATTTTATGGAGCGAAGCGAATAAAATCACTTCGCGAATTAAGCCTGATATATAAATTCATTGGGGCTTAATGAGCGAAGAACTTTATTGCTTTTATTTAATTTTTAAAACGGAATATCTTTAACATCTATTTCATCAGAAGCTATGTCTGAAGCCATATCAGAAACAGATGGCATAGAATCTGCTGGGGGAGTATAATTTTCTTCAATAATTGGGATATCTGCTTCTTTTGGCTCTCTTGGTTCTGGATTTGAATTAAATGACTTTGGAGAATAATTGCTTTGTTGGCCTGTACTTCCACCCCCGCTTGATTTTGGACCCATTTGAAGGCCTTCTGCTATAATTTCTGTTTTCCAATGTTTAACTCCTGCTTGATCTGTCCAATTTCTAGTTTTGATTCTTCCTTCAATTAAAACCATAGATCCTTTGGTTAAATATCTGGAAACAATATCAGCTAATTTTCCAAAAGCAACTATATTGTGAAATTCTACTTCTTCTTTTCTTTGGCCCGAAGCATCAGTATAATATCTATTTGTTGCTATTGAAAATGAAGTGACGGGCTGACCAGATGGCAAAGCTCTTGTTTCTGGATCTCTTGTTAAATTTCCTAAGACAAATGCTTTATTAAAATTCATGTATTTTGGAGTAGTCGCTAATATACAAATTTTCGCAAATATACAAATCGCTAATTAGTAATTTGTATATTATTTTGAATTTGTATATTCGTGATTACTCTGATAATATTTCGTCTAATTTTTTATCAATATCTTCAATTTCAACTTTTTCTTTATTTTTTTCAGATCTAGCTTTTTTAACAGTGGCTTTTTTCTCTTCCCCACTTGTTGGCGAGACAGGTTTTTGCTCGGTCATAGATTCTATTTTTTCTTCTACAGGTTTGATTATTTCTTCTTTAATAAAATTTGCAATTTTTCCAGCGTCTTCTTTTACCTCTTCTGCAATAGCCAAAGCAATGGAAACAGGTTTTATTCTTTGTCTCCTCTCTTTTTGTTTTTTGGCTGGATTTATAACTAAAATTATATGACGAATAAACTGATTATCTTTTTCAATTAAATTTTTAATGTCTAGCAATGCTTCTGGTTCTATTTGGAACTCTAATATACCAAAAAAGCCAGAACCAAATTTCTTTATCTGGTAAGATAAAGTTTTAGCTACTGGTTTTTGCGATTTTAAAATAACACCTTCTTTTGCTTGAATTTTGCTTTCAAGTTCTTTTGCTTTTGCTTGTGCCTCCTCAGCTGTCATATTAGGAGAAATAATATATGTTAACTCGTAATTTTTCATAAATATTTTTTAGTATAATCTGGCTAAATTGTAAGCTAAAGCTTAAAATTTGAGCACTGGATATGCAAGAATCTTGCATAGATTATACTTTATTAATTGGCTTTACTATACCAAATGATTGATTAAAAATCAAGTCCTTGCGCTGGTTCATATGATATGATACACCTACTCTTTTAAAATTATGAAAGGAAAGTATAATGGACGG
>MHPU01000002.1:23348-25370 GCA_001820485.1 Candidatus Staskawiczbacteria bacterium RIFOXYD1_FULL_32_13 | reverse complement strand
ATTACAAACTTAACAAGTGTATCACATGTATCTGGACCTAGACATACCTGATTACTTGTGTGAGTTTGCATTTTTAAGAAAAGTTTGATATTATTAGAAATTATTATAATTAAATAAAGTATAAATATATATGAAAGCAGAAGTAAAAAAGTTGCCAAAATCGCAAATAGAAATAACTTTTGAAATAACAGCAGATGAATTTAAAGAGCACACAGAACATGCTTTAGAGCATTTAAAAGCTCATGTTAAGGTTGATGGATTTCGCCCGGGAAATGTGCCCTTGAAAATTGTTGAAGAAAAAGTTGGTCAAGAAACTTTGCTTATGGAAGCGGGTGACCATGCAGTAAAGCATGTTTATTATGATTATATCGCGCAAAATAAATTAGAAGTAATTGGTGAGCCAGAAGTTTCTATTGTAAAAATAGCCAAAGGTAGTGAATTTGTGTTTAAAGCAAAAATTACTGTTTTACCAGAAGTTGAATTACCAGATTATAAAGGAGTTGCTGGAAAAGTGAAGGGTAAAGATATAGAAGTCACAGAAAAAGAAATGCAAGAATCTATAAATTATTTGCAAAAAACTAGGGCTAAATTTTCGCAACAAGACAAAAAAGCAGAATTAAATGATTTTGTGGATATAGAATATTCTGCTCCAGAAATTAATGAAGGCAAAGTTATCAAAGATAGGTTCACTTTAGGCGAAGGTGGAATGATAAAAAGTTTTGAAGAAAATGTAGTTGGCATGAAAGCTGGAGAGGAAAAAGAGTTTACTGTTGATTTTCCAGATAACGCAACAAGAAAAGATTTAGCAAATAAAAAAGTTGTTTTTAAGGTAAAAATGATTTCTGTGCAAAAAATTGAATTACCAGAAATTAATGATGAGTTTGCTAAAACATTAGGTGCTTTTGACACGCTTGTTGCTTTAAAAGAAAGTGTAAAAGGCGGAATTACAGCTGAAAAAACAGAAGAAGAAAAACAAAGAAAAAGAGGAGAAATTTTAGAAAAGATTGCAGAAAAAACAAAAGTTGAATTACCAGAAAAATTAGTTGAATATGAAAAGGAAAGATTATTTGAAGATTTAAAAAATAATATTGCTTCAAGTTTTAAAATAAGTTTTGAAGAATATATGGCTTCTGTTAAGAAAACAGAACAAGAAATAAAAGATACATTTAAAATTCAAGCAGAAAAAAGATTAAAAAGTTTTTTGGTTTTGAAAGAAATTGGTAAAGTAGAAAATGTTAAAGTTGATGGAAAAGAACTAGAAGAAGAAATGAAAAAAGCTATGGCAATGTATAATAAAGAACAATTAGCCAAGATTGACACTGAGCAGTTAAAAGAGTATACTGAAGGTGTAGTTTTCAATGAAAAAGTTTTTCAAATCTTGGAAAATTTTTCAAAGTAAATTATACGTATTAATAGTATAATAAAAAAAGTATGGTTCCATTAAACATAACAATTACACAAGGAAAAAATATCCACAAAAAAATGGTGGAGTTTGATGTTGATCAGCTTGAAAGATTAGCTGCTGCTTTGGGTATGTTTAATCCAGATTTTTTGAAAAGATTAGATAAAGCCGAAAAAGACATTAAAGCCGGAAGAATAAGAAAAATCAATTCATTAAAAGATTTAGATAAGAAATAAATGGAAATTTTTGTTACAGAAGATTTTAAAAAAGATTATTCTTGTTTGCCAGAAGAAATTAAGAAAAAAGCAAAGAAACAAGAAAATATTTTTAAAGATAATCCTTTTTACCCTTCGTTACGTACGGAAAAATTGGTCCCAGAGTCAAGACAAGCTTGGAGTTTCCGCGTGGACAAAAAATATAGAGTTGTTTTTAAATTTTTAGGGGAAAGCAGAGTAGTTTTTATTGCCATCGGCCCACACGACTGGATTTATAAAATCAAATTTTAGAAAATAAAAATTATTATTAAATTTTAAAAAATATGGCAAAAAAAGTAACAATAGACAGTTTAGCGTTAATGATTGGAAAAGGTTTTGCTGGTGTAGACAAAAAATTTGAAGCTG
>MHPU01000002.1:5089-23231 GCA_001820485.1 Candidatus Staskawiczbacteria bacterium RIFOXYD1_FULL_32_13 | reverse complement strand
TAAACAACAGAATGAAAGAATAGAAAAATTGGAAACAAGAATGCACCGACTAGAGGAGGCATTAGTTATAAAATAATATTGAATTTACAAAATCAAATTTTAGAAAAATAGTCTGTGAGAGCGGGCTGTTTTGTTGTAAAAATATACGACAAAAAGATCTAAAAAAATTTGACTTTGAAAGCGTAAAAGAGTATACTAAAGATAATAAAAAAATAAAAATAATTAACAATTTATGCCAATAGTACCAACTATTGTAGAAAGAAATCAGCGCGGTGAGCGCGCATACGATATATTTTCAAGGCTTTTAGAAGAGCGCATAATTTTTCTTGCGGGTCCTGTGACAGATATGAATGCAAATGTGGTAATAGCGCAAATGCTTTATTTAGCTTCAAAGGATTCCAAAAAAGATATTAAGCTCTACATCAATAGCCCCGGTGGTTCAGTTACAGCGGGTTTAGCAATTTATGACACTATGCAGTTTTTAAAGTGTCCGGTTTCAACAATTTGTATTGGGCTAACAGCTTCAATGGCAGCAGTTATTTTGGCAGCAGGCACTAAAGGAAAAAGATTTTCTTTGCCAAATGCTGAAATTTTACTTCACCAAGTAGCTGGCGGAGCTCAAGGACAGGCAGCAGATATTGAGATTACAGCAAGACAAATTTTGAAAATGAAAGAAAAGCTAAACCAGATTTTAGTAAAACACACAGGGCAGAAATTTGATAAGGTAGTTACAGATACTGACCGTGACTTTTATTTGACAGCAGAGGAAGCAAAAGAATATGGATTGATTGATGAAGTAATAGGAGGAAAATAAAAAGCTTTTTTCGCTCGGCAAATAAACTTTTTTTCCGATTGAGCCACTGCGGTGTGCTCAATTTGCCCGTCCGAGGCGGGCAACTTCCAAAAAAGTTCATTTGTCTCGCTTAAATAAAAATATATTGTATGAAAATGCTCACCCGCGCAAGCGAGTTTTTTTATTTTAAAATTTAGTAAAAAAAAGCCGACAGTCGTAACCGTCAGCTCGTGCGTTCGTTGATTTTGGCTCGGAAAGCCTACTCAACGCCTAATATCTCCAGAACTTTTTGAGGAACTTCGTCTTTGTTGCAACCGTAGTCGCAACCTGCATTTTGTAGCATTTCTACAAAGTACTCCTGACTTGAGTTTGCAAGAATCGGACCGTCAAAGCCCGCAACACGAATTGACTTGACCAAATTCATTGTGTTGGGCATATCCCCGGGGACACAACAGTCCATGACAATCAAGTCAAATTCAATTCCTGCGAATTCTGCGTCTTTGATGGTCAATGCTTGAACGATCTCGATCTTTCCATCGAGCTTTAATTTCCAAACACGTTGACGCTGAGAAGAGTCTTCAACAATCAGCACTTTTTTCATTGGTTTGTCTCCAAAAAGGACGGAGTGAGGGAGTCGCTACTAAAAATATAATACCAAATTAAATTTAAAAAGTCAAGGAAAATTGAGATTATTGCAATGATAATTACTGGATTCCCGCTTTCGCGGGAATGACAAGTTAGTTGTCATTGGAGTGAACTTAATATTATTAAAATTAAAAAATAAATTTATGGAACAAAATATTATTTTCTTAATTGTGGGGGTGGTGGCATTAGTACTGGGGGTAGTTGTTGGTTATTATGTTAGGCAATCAATAGCTAAAAAAAGAGCTGGCACATTGGAAGCTCGCCTTGAGAAAAGAGTAGCAGATGTAAAAGAGAGCACTGCTTTAATGATAAAAAAAGCAGAACAAAAAGCTTTTGAAATTAATGAAAAATCAGAGAAAGAAGTTGATCAAAGAAGAAAAGAGTTTTTAAGATCTCAAGAACTTTTGCTTTCAAGAGAAAAATTATTGGAAGATAAAATCTCTAACTTTGAGTCAAAAGAAAATGAGCTTAAAGACAAAGTTGAAAAAGTAAGAGCTATCAAGGATAGCTTAGATACTTTAAGAAAAGAAGCAGAAACAAAATTAGAAAAAGTTGCCAATCTTTCAAGAGATGATGCTAAAAAAGAGTTATTAGCTTTAGTAGAAATTGAAGCAGAAAAAGAAATTGTAGAAAAAATGAAGAAAATGGAAGAAAGGGGTAAAGAAAAATTAGATAAAAGAGCTCAAGAAATTGTGGCTTTAGCTATTCAAAAATGTGCAGTTAACCATACACAAGAATTGTCTACCACAACATTTATGTTGGCTTCAGAAGATTTGAAAGGTAGAATTATTGGTAAAGAAGGTAGAAATATTAAAACTTTTGAAAAAATAACTGGAGTAGAATTGATAGTGGATGAAACTCCAGATTCAATTGTTATTTCTTGTTTTAACCCAATAAGAAGACAAATAGCTAAATTAGCTTTAGATAAATTAGTTGCTGATGGCAGAATTCAGCCAGCTAAAATTGAAGAAAAAGTTGAAGAAGCAAAAGCTGAAATTTCTGCTAAAATAAAAGAAGCTGGAGAAAAAGCAGCTTATGATACAGGTATTATTGGGATGCATGAAAAGTTAATTCAGATTTTGGGGAGATTGTATTATAGAACAAGTTATGGACAAAATGTTTTACTTCATTCAATTGAAATGGCATTTATTGCAGAAACAATTGCCGAAGAATTGGGGGCAAACAGCCAAATTGCCAAAAGAGCTGCTCTTTTGCATGATATTGGAAAGGCTATAGATCAACAAATGCAAGGTTCTCATATTGAAATTGGAATTAAGATTTTAGAGAAATTTGGCGAAAAACAAGAAATTATTAATGCCATGAGAGCTCATCACGACGATTATCCAGCAGATACTCTTGAAGCTGTAATTGTTAAAGTAGCAGATGCAATTTCTGGAGCAAGACCAGGAGCAAGAAAAGATACAATAGAAAATTACTTGCAAAGATTAAAAAACCTTGAAGATATAGCTAATAGATTTGAAGGGGTAGATAGAACTTATGCAATTCAAGCAGGTAGAGAAATTAGAGTATTTATTAAAGCAGAAAAAGTAGATGATTTGGGAGCTCAAAAAATGGCTCGTCAAATTGCAGAAAATATTGAAGAAGAATTAAAATATCCTGGAGAAATAAAAGTCACAGTAATCCGAGAAACCCGCGTAGTAGAATTTGCTAGATAGTGAAATTTTGACTTGCAAAAAGGCCATTAAGGCCTTTTTGTTTTCATAAAATTTGAATAATTTATTCGTAGCGCATGGCTTCAACTGGGTCAAGGCGAGAAGCAGAGCGAGCTGGCAGGACTCCAAAACCTATTCCAATAGTAGCAGATACTCCAACTCCAAGTATTATTGAATAAAAAGGAACGGTAAAAACCCAGGTAAGTCCATTGGCAATTGCGATTAAAGAAATAATCCAACCACCAAAAGCGCCAACTATAATTCCCAAAATTCCTCCAATTATAGTAACTAAAACTGACTCAACTAAAAATTCTATTAAAATATCTTTGTTTTTGGCACCTAAGGCTTTTTTTAAACCAATTTCACTAGTTCTTTCTGTGACTACAACATACATAATATTCATAATTCCTACTCCGCCAACCACTAAAGAAATTGAGGCAATACAAATTAATAAAATTGTAATTCCACCAAAAATTGTGTCAAAAATATCCAAAGCTTCTGATTGAGATGTCACAGTAAAATCATCTTTTGCAGGATCTGTAATATTATGGTTTTTTCTTAATAATGTTTTTATTTGTTCTGAAGTGCTTTCTATTAAATCAGGATTTTCAATTTGAATTATGCCTACTAATAAATAGTCAACTCCAAGTATTTTCTTTTGAGCTGTTTGCAATGGAATATATAATATATCATCTGCTCCTGCTCCTCCAAAATTTCCTTGTTCATCATAAACTCCAATTACTTGAAAATTTAAATTGCCAATTTTGATTAATTTACCCAGAGCATCATCTTGACCAAATAAATCATTGGCAATGTTGCTTCCCAAAATTACAACCTGAGAAGCTCCCATATCTTCAGCTTGCGTATAGAATCTGCCTGATTTTAAATTGTTTTTATCAATTTCAAATCTTTTATATGAAGAGCCATAATAAATTGTACTTTTGGCATTATTTCTGTAACTGGCTACGGCAAGGCCCGTAACAATTCCATATGCTCCTTTTACATTCCCTAATCTTTCAACATCATTTAAATCTTTTTGTTTAAACGATGTGATAGCTATAGCTGAAGCAGCTCTGCTAAAATCTGCAGATGTTGCATTATTTGATGCTCTATTTTTAGTTGTTGGCGGTACTCTGGTTTCTATAAAAAGAGTATCTGTACCATAAGCTTGTAATTGTGCATCTATTAAACTGCGAAACCCAGCACCTGCAGAAAGCACCAAAATCACAGTGGCAATGCCAATTATAATTCCCAAAGTTGTCAAAACAGTCCTAACTAGGTTGGCTTTCAAAACTTTAATTGATTGTGTTAATGCTTTAAACATGTTATTCGTATCTTAATGCATCTATTGGATTGAGACGAGATGCTTTCAATGCGGGGTACAATCCGAAAATTACTCCAGTTAAAATTGATACGCCAATGGCTAGTAAAACAGAGCTTATTGAAACTACAAAAGCCCAGTCATATCCTAAATATTTCATTAATAAAGAAATTAAATAAGAAATAATTATCCCAATAATAATTCCAATTATTCCACCAAGAAATGTAAGAGTGCCAGCTTCAAGTAAAAATTGTTTCATAATAGCCATATTACTTGCTCCAACTGCTTTTCTTAGACCAATTTCGCGAGTTCTTTCTGCTACAGTAGCCAGCATAATATTTAAAATTCCAATACCTCCAACTACAAGAGAAATACTTGCCATTGCAGTTAAAAATAATCTTAAAGCATTTGTTATTGTATTTAAAATATCTATTGCGTCAGAAACGTTTCTAATAGTATAGTCCACATCTATGTCGCGCTGGATGTGATGACGTTGTTTTAATATAGTATTTAGACTAGTAATAGTTTGATCAATATTTTCGGAAGAGTCAACTT
Organism: Candidatus Staskawiczbacteria bacterium RIFOXYD1_FULL_32_13; assembly: GCA_001820485.1. GTDB lineage: Bacteria > Patescibacteriota > Minisyncoccia > Minisyncoccales > Staskawiczbacteraceae > XYB1-FULL-32-11. Next base: position 18,244 of record MHPU01000002.1, on the reverse strand, counting down.
TTATGTGGATCATTTGTAAATAATGGATTCCCAGTAATTGTTGTTGGCCAATCGGCAAAGGTAAAAATATTTGATCATCTTGATCTTGAAAAAAAGTGCTTCCTCTTGGCTCAATTACCCCAATAATTCTTAATGGAATTCCACCAGCTTTTTCTTGAGAGGAGTTCCTAACTTTTATAACTTGACCAATAGGATTTGTCTCAGATTGTCCAAACAATTGTTCTGCCACATAAGATCCTAAAACCACAACATTAGCTCCCCCAGAACTTTCTTGTTCTGTGAAAAAAGTTCCCGATTGCATATTTGAATTTATTACACTTGGATAATATGAATCTGTTCCTATAAAATTTGTGTCAATTGATTTATTTTTCCAACTAATTGATACCGATCCAGATGTCATTGCATTTATTGACTTTATATGAGGTAATTGTGGATTATTTCTTAAAACACTGGCATCATCATTAGTTAAGGTTGTAATTACAATTCCAAATACTTGAGCTGGCGGACCTTTTTCATTACTTTTACCTGGTTGAATAACTAATAAATTAGATCCTAATTTTGTGATTTGTCCCAAAATTAAACTTTGTGCTCCAGCTCCTAAAGCAATTATAATAATAACTCCAGCTACTCCAATTACAATTCCTAATATAGTTAAAAACGACCTGCCCTTTCTGGCAAGCAAAGTACGAAATACTAATTTTATTGTTCCCAAAAAATCCATAGTTTTTGCAGAAACCCGGTATCAGATATCCGGCATCTGTATTTTTTTATTGTTATTGTCATTGCGAGGAGTACCGACCGCAGTCGTGGACGACGTGGCAATCCAGTTTTATTTTTTCATTTCTTTTTTCGCGTCTCTTTCTGCAACAAATTTTTTCACCTCTTCATAACTCATTTGCTTCGGCCACAGCAGATTACCATTCGTAGAATAAATTGGTAAAAATAAATCTGGACTATTTTTATAAATATTAAACATTTTTTCTTTGTAAATATTAACTTGTTTTTGTAATTCATTCGGATTTCTCGAAACCATTCCTTTTCCAGATTCATAAGTCTCATCGCCCAAAATGATGCCTTTAAAAAATCTTGGTGCAATTCGTGTGGATGTTACAAAACCCCATGTTTCAACTGGCTTTATATCTTCTACGCGATGGACGTCTTCAATGCTTGTTAAATTCATACGTGTCAAATTGTTATCATATAATCCATTAACATCGACGCCATAATATCTATGATTTTTTTCCAATAATGGATAAATGTCGCCTTTTCTCTTCACTAAATTTTTATAAGTATCTAAATTTAATTCATGAAAAAACGATAAATCAAAATAAAAAGTTACACTGTCGTCATCAGAAAGGCTGTTCCCCGCAATTTCAGGAGTATTGGGTTTACGTTTTTTATTCTCTAAAGTTGTTCTACCGACTACATTAAAATATGTGTGCCCCTGTTTATGTTCGCGTAAATTTCTTGCCCAATTTTCTTGAGGGCTTTTGCTTGACAATCGATACCCTCCAATATTTTCGTGACCAGTTTCTCTGCCAAATAAACCATTTCTAAAAATAGAATTCATTACACGAGGGTTTTCTGTCCACGTACTAGAAATACTACTATATCCCAATCCAGCAGTATCAATATCCATAACTTTTTCCATTATCGTTTCAATGATCTCAGGTGATAATTCTTCCTCCACTTTTTCCGCCTTATTTTCTGCTGTCAAAATTCCTACTTCTTGCGTCTTTGATTGCAAAAGCTCGTCATTATTTAATTGTGGATCTCTATTTTCTTGCATATTTATTTTTTTATTAACCTTGATTAAAATAGCTATTCTAACTTTTTTTAGAATAGCTTTATTAGTTTTTCTTTTTACTAATAAGTTTTGTCGCCTTGCTAGCAAAAGCGTCAAAGTCTTTATCTGCCTTGCTTGAATTTTTTAAGGTTTTTTTGTAGTATTTGTCATATTCTTTTTCTGCCAATTCTTTTGCTAATTCATGTGAAATTTTTCCTGCATCTTGTAAAATATTCTTATTGTTTATTTGTAAAAATCCATGAAGTTTATCAATCCAATCTTTCATATACATTGGAATTCTTTGCATTGCTTGACCTTCGGCAAAAACAAGATATTGTTCTATAAGGTTATTTAAAACAAGAAGCTCGTGTTCGGTTAAGTAATTTTTAGCAATTATAATTTCTTCTTTTGTTGGTTTATTTCCCCTAAAATTTGTAAGTCCCAAGTTTAGTTTTTTACTATCAACTCTGTTTGCAACTATTTCTGCTGCAGTTTGTCCAGAAATTGCATAATGAACTTTATTTTGTACTGTCTTAAAAAATAAAATACTTTTTTCGTCCGTTGGATCATAATCAATACTAGTTGCGTAAATATCAGTAATTTTCCTATAAAATCTTTTTTCTGAAGTGCGAATATCAGAAATACGGCGAGTTAATTCTTCGAAATAATCAAATGGCAAATCAGGATTTTTTAAGCGTTCATCATCTAGCACAAAACCTTTAACTATAAATTCGCGCAAATGCACTGTTGCCCATTGGCGGAAGGCGGTGGCAATACTGCTTTTGACACGATAGCCAACAGAAATAATTAAATCTAAATTATAAAACTCTATTTCTCTTTTTATTTCTCGGTCGCCCTCTTTTTGAACTATTAGGAATTTCCGAATAGTTGAACTTTCCTGCAATTCTCCTTCTTTGTATATGTTTTTAATATGCTCATTAATGGTTGGAATAGTAACTCTAAATAAATCCGCCAAAAGTTTTTGCGTGAGCCAAACCGTATTGCCATCAAAACGGACATCAATTTTAGTTTGACCGTCTTCAGTTTTATAAATAATTATTTGTGATTTTGGATTTTCTTTTCCCATAATAATTTACTTTACTAATTCTTTGTCGGGCTGGGCAATGGTTCGATTTTTCACTTTTTCATCAGAAACAATCATTCCATCTTTTACGCGGATAATTCTTTTAGCATGGTTTGCTGTATCTGTCTCGTGGGTTACTAAAATAATTGTGTTTCCCTCATTATTTAATTTCTGCAAAATATTCATAACTGTATTCCCAGATTTTGAATCTAAGTTGCCTGTAGGTTCATCAGCAAACAAAACCGCGGGTTCATTTACTAAAGCACGTGCAATAGCTACTCTTTGTTTTTCTCCGCCAGAAATTTGGTTTGTAAAATATTTTAATCTATGAGAAAGTCCCACAGAAGCCAAAGCTTTTTCTGCTAATTTGTCGTAATCTTTTCTTTTACTGTAGACTAAAGGTAATTTTACATTATCCAAAACAGTTGTGCGAGCAAGTAAATTAAAAGATTGGAAAACAAAACCTACTTTTTCATTTCTTAATACAGCTAAATAATTATCATCAAAATCTTTAGTATCTTTGCCTTCAAATCCATAAGTTCCAGAAGTTGCTCTGTCTAAAAAACTTAAAATATGCATCAAAGTTGATTTGCCAGAACCAGAAGGTCCCATAATAGCTACAAATTCTCCCTTGTCAATTTCAAAAGTTACATCATGCAAAACATGAGTGACAATTTCATCATTTACATAATTCTTTTTCAAATTTTCTACTTTTATTAGGGCCATATTTTTATGGTTTAAGATAAGTAACTACTTCCTGACCTTCACTAATGCCAGAAGTAATTTCAATTAATCCGCCATCTGCTTGCATTCCAGTTTGAACTTCTACTTCTTTAAATGTTTTTGTTTTTTCATCAGTTATTATTCTTGTATACTGTTTTTTGTTTTTGTTTATGACTGCAGAATAAGGAATAGCTAAAACATTATCTTTTTTTGCAACTAAAATTGTCATATTCGCTGTCATTCCAGGTTTAATATCTGGTATATTTTCTAAGCTTCCTTTAATTTTATAATTTACAACTCCAGAAATTACAGTTGATGCAGGGTCTATTGTTAAGATAGTTCCAGTAAAATGTTTATCAGGTCCTAATGCATCAAAAGTATAATCAATAGTTTGTCCTAATTTTAATGAGGCAATGTTCGCTTCAGATACATCAGATTCTGTGTGCAAGCTTGAAATGTCTTGAAGCACCATAACCTTAATTGAAGCTGTGGCTAATTGGCCAATTTTTGTATCAACTAAAGTTATAGTTCCTGAAATTGGAGATGTTAAAATAGTATTGTTTAAATTAGCTTTAGCTGAAGCAACTTGTCCTTCTGCTGAAAGCATTTGAGCTTTATATAAATCAATATCCTCTTGACGAGCTGAAGCTCTTTTAAGTGTTAATTGATTTTGAGCTTTTGTTAAAGCAATTTTGTAAGAAGAGATTGTTTGTTGTGAATTAGATATATTTGTTGTGGCTGTATTGATGTAACCTTTTTGTGTATCTAGTGACGCTTTGTCTGTTGAAGAAATTGTAGAATAATAAATTCCATCATCACACATATCTCGAATGATTTTTAAAGAGTAAGAAACATTATCTAAACTTATCGCAGTTTTGGATAAAGCTATATCAATATCACTATTATTTTGGTTTACCTTAGCTTTGTCTAAATATGATTTTACATTTGTAACATTTTCTAAAATTTTATTTTTAGCATCTCTTGCTTTTATACCTTGCTGGTCAGAAGCATAAAAATAATCATTTTGCATAGATTCTGCAACTTTGTAAGAATTATAAATTTTGATATATGTGTCATCTAAATAAGTTAAAGCATCTTGATAAGCATTGTCTAAATCTTGTTTTGCTGAGGTAACAGAATCTTCTACAACTTTAATGTCTTCTGGAGTAGATCCAGCTAAAAGTTTTTCATAGTTTGCTTTTGCTTGTGCAAAAGAGCCTTGTGCAATTGTTAAATTAGCTAAAGCTGAAGCTTGGTCTAATACTGCTAAGGTTTGTCCAGAGTAAACTTTGTTTCCTTCCTTTACTAAAACTTGCTTTATAATTCCAGAACCCTGAAAGCTTAAATTTAAACTAATTCCGCTAACAACTTGTCCGGTTGTTAAAACAGTTTGTTCTAGATTTTGCAAGGTTGCTTTTGTTGTTTGTATTGAACTTAAATCTTTGCCTCTACCAAAAAATAACCAAGCAAAAAACCCAATAGTAAGTAAAATTATTATAGTCCAGATTATTTTCTTCTTTGACCATTTTTTTAAAAATTTGGGGATGTGTATTTTCATATAATTGATAGTATTAATTATTTAGTCTTATTGTTTTTAAATATAGCATAACTACAAAAAAAATAAAAGTTTGATTTTAGTATATTTATTTTGACTTTTGGATTTAAAAATGTTATATATTTATAACGGGGCATAGTGCAACGGTAGCACGAATCGTTTGGGACGATTTAGTCTCGGTTCGAATCCGAGTGCCCCGACAAGTTTATCATTTTTTATGTATCGTATTGAACAGATATCTTTAGTATGATATAATATAGTTGTATGTACAATTAAACAATTATAAGAAATGAAAAGCTTAAAAGAAAAATCTATAAATTATAGGAAAAAAGGTTATTCTTATAATATGATTAGTCAAAAAATTGGTGTGTCTAAAAGTACTTTGAGTAATTGGCTGTGCAATATTCCCTTCTCTCCCAATAGAGAACTTATAGAAAGAATCGGTTTAGCAAAATTGAAATCAGCTTCTTTTAAACATAATCAAAAAATAGCAGAAATTATAGAGATGAAAAGTTTGGCAAAAAAAGAGCTTGGTAAAATTACAAAAAGAGATTTATGGATGTTAGGAATTGGTCTTTATTTGGGCGAGGGGGCAAAAGCTTTTGAGAATCTTGGTTTTTCTAATTCAGATCCAGATGTAATAAAGATTATTATAAATTGGTTTAAGAAAAATTGTGGATTGGAAAATATTAATTTTAATCCATATATCCACATATATCCAGACAACAATATAAATAAAACGATAAGTTATTGGTCAAAATTAACAGGAATTCCTAAAAAGCAGTTTGGCAAGGTAATAGTAGATATAAGAACAAATAAAGTAAAAGTAAAAAGAAAAACATTACCACATGGAACCATTGATATAAGAATTAGAACTCACGGGAATAAAGATTTTGGAAAAAAATTACATAGACGCATAATGGGCTGGATAAAAACAGCCACAGAGCAAATTAACGCGGGCGTGGTGTAGCAGCAGCACGAAACCCTTCCAAGGTTTGAGCACGGGTGCAAATCCCGTCGCCCGCTCCATAAATTAAAAATTCGCCTTTTTAGGCGTTTTTTGTTATACTTTTAATATGGAAAATAAAATTACAAAAATTCAAGTTTTGGGTTCGGGCTGTCCTTCTTGTCATAAGTTATTTGAATTAACCAAGCAGGCAGTAAAAGAACTTAATATTTCAGATGAAGTGGAATATACAGATGATATTAAAAAGATTATAGAAATGGGTGTTATGCAGATGCCTGTTTTAGCTATAAATGGAAAACCAGTAATGACAGGATCAGCATCAGACATAGAAAGAATTAAACAATTAATAAAAGATAATTGTTAAATAAAAATTTATGGATATTTTTTACCCAATACAGTTATTTGCAAATTGGCTGAGTTATTCAGTATTTAATTTAAGTCCAGAAGCTCATCTTGGAACTGCAGTTAATTTTTTTATTTATGACACTATTAAAATATCCCTACTTTTGGTTATTATAAATTATATAATGGCCATAACCCGCTATTATTTTCCTATGGAAAGAGCTAGAGATATATTGACTAAAAAGCGCTGGCTTGGTCTTAATTATTTGATGGCCGCTATTTTGGGAATAGTCACTCCTTTTTGTTCATGTTCATCAATCCCACTTTTTATTGGATTTGTTGGAGCAGGAATACCTTTGGGTGTTACTTTTGCTTTTTTGATAAGCTCGCCATTAATAAACGAATCTTCACTTTATTTGTTTCCTGCAATGTTTGGATGGAAAGTCACGATTTTATACAATGTATTTGGGTTGACTATTGCTATTTTAGGTGGAATGCTTATTGGAAGGCTTAAATTAGAAAAATACTTAATGCCTGAATTATTAAAATTTAAGACGCACGCTCAAGTAGAAGCTGATAATGGTGGAAAGAAAATGACACTAAAAAAGCTGGCCTTATATTTTTGGCAAGATGGAATGATTATCACAAAACAAATTATTCCTTATGTGATTTTAGGTGTTGGTCTTGGTGCCATAATACATGGTTTTGTGCCAGCTGGATTGATTGAAAAATATCTTTCAACAGGCTCATGGTGGACAGTGCCTTTAGCTGTTATACTCGGGGCTCCTCTTTATGCTAATTCAGTAAGCGTTATACCTGTGATGGAAGCAATGATTGGCAAGGGTGTTGGACTTGGTACAGCTTTGGCTTTTATGACTGCTGTTGTGACACTTTCAATTCCTGGAGCGTTAATTCTTAAAAAATTAATGTGCTGGCAATTATTAGCAATATTCCTTAGCATTACTGCTGTTGGAATAATTATAATGGGCTATTTATTTAATTTAATTTTAATATAAAAATATGGATAAAAGATCAATCACTATTGTCAGCGTATCAATTATTATAATTTTATTATTTGTTTTTGCTATTAAGCCCAAAAATAGTGCTGTAAATAATAGTATAGACAATACTGGCACATCAGTTTCAAAAGTTCAAGTATTTATGTTTCACACCACACAGCGTTGTCCAACTTGTATTAGAATAGGGCAATTATCAAAAGCTACTGTTGAGGAAAGATTTAGAGATCAATTAAAGTCTGGGAAAATAGAGTTTAGAGAAATTAATGTTGATTTGCCTGAAAACAAAGTTTTAGTAGAAAAATTTCAAGCTGGTGGTTCGGCTCTTTTTATAAACTCAATAAAAGGTGGGAGAGATAATATATTAGAAGATACAATGGTTTGGCAACTTGCTTCTGGTGATGATGCAAAATTTAAGGATTATTTAGAAAATAAATTAAATAATATATTGGGAATATAAAATGGAATTTATTAACACAATTATTAACAATTTTAACATTCCTGTTTTATCAGCTTTTTTGCTTGGGATTTTAACTTCTATAAGTCCTTGTCCATTAGCCACCAATATTACGGCGATTGCATATATATCAAAAGATGTTAAAACTCCTAAACATACTATTTTGTCTGGACTTTTTTATACATTGGGTAGAGGCATAAGTTATACATTATTGGCGACTTTAATTTATTTTGGTTTCTCTTCTTTTCAAATTTCTAGAATTTTTCAAGGTTGGGGGGACAAGGTTTTGGGACCTATATTGATAATAATTGGTTTGGTAATGTTGGGAGTAATAAAAATCAATTTAAGAAATAATAATCAGGTTATTGAGAAAGCAAAATTATGGATTGCAAACAAAGGTTATCTAGGATCATTTTTACTTGGCATGTTGTTTGCTGTGGCTTTTTGTCCATATAGTGGGGTAATGTTTTTTGGAGTTTTGATGCCATTAATAATAAAGTCAAACGGAGGACTATTGCTTTCCTTAATTTTTGCATTTGGTACGGGTTTGCCAGTTATAATATTTTCGGTTCTTATTGCTTTTAGTATTAAAGCAGTTGGCAAAGCTTTTAATATTGTTTCAAAAATTGAAAAATGGCTAAGGTATGGAGTGGCTTCAATTTTCATAATAACAGGAATTTATTATATGCAGTTTTTAATTAAATTTATTTTTGCTTATTTTTAGTATTTTCACAGCAAAAAGCCCCGCCTTGGCGGGGTTTTATTCCTACTAGTAGTTTGTAGTAAATGTTGTAGGCCAAGTATAACTTAAATTTCCATTAGAATCAGTTGCCTCAATTATGTAATAATACATTGTGTGAGGTGAAAGATTTTGCAATGTTACATAATGACTTGTTTGGAATGAGGTTGTTTGTGTTGTTGCTGTTCCACCAATGATTGTTGGCTTTGAATTACTGTTTACAGCTTCTGCCAATTGAAATTGGTATGGACTATAATAAACTTTTGCTACAGTATTTTCATTTGTTACCCAGCTTACATTAGCTGATGTGCTATATGTACCCACTGAGATTGAATATATTGTAGGAGCAATTGTGCTATTTGTAGTTCCACCAGTTAATGCAACTCCAGACATTATTAAACTATTAATTTTTTCTAATGTTTGAGGGCCTACTCTGCCTACTTGTGAGATTCCATAAGCATTTTGAAAATTCATAACAGCTGATTTAGTTAATGGGCCAAAATATCCAGTAACTAGACCTTGAGGATAAATGCTTGGACTTGAGGCAAGAAAAGTTTGTAAGTTAGTAACATTAACTGAAGTTTGTCCATAATCTAATTGAGCAGTTAATAGATTAAAATTATAAGCTTGAGAAAAACCAACAGATAATAAAGAGATAGCTAAAACTAAAGCTGAAGTTGTGACGATTGTTTTTAAATTTGTGTTCATATATTTCGTTCACTAATTATATTCTAAAAATTTATTAGTGAATTATTTAATTTTTAGTTGTGACATAAACTCGACTTTTTTATTATTTATTTTATTTATGTCTTGCAACTATGTAGCCGATGGAAGGGCGGGTATATTACAAACAAAAAAACCACCCCAGAGCTTTTTTGTCCATGGGTGGTTTTAAAAACCATTAACCATTTTATTTATTAACAGATTTTTCCTCTTTGTTCTCTTCGTAGATGTAGTAAGTTACAGCCATCAAAAGAAGTAAAAGTAGAATAATCCAAAACCAAAATCCAATACCAAAACTTTCAAACGCACCTGAAACTGAAGCTGTAAATGGTAGGGGGATATTTACTTTGGTGCCAAGGCTCGCTTGATTAGTATTTATTGCTAGTTCATCTGGGTTTTTATTTTCTTTAATTTGAGTTGAACCACTTGGATTAAAAAGATAAGAAGATCCACTTCCAGTGTTGTTGTCAATTGTAGAAGCCCCAGCTACTGAACCTGTATTTGGATTAGTGTTTGTTACTATAGGAACATTACTATTTCCACTACCAGTTGTAACAGTCCCACCAACAGAACTTTCTTGACTTTGCCCTGTTACAGAACCAGTAAAATTACTACCAGCACTATTGTTGCCACCACTTCCGTCACCAACTGTTCCTCCAGTTTGAGAACTAGAGGAAGTTGATGTTGAAGAAATTGTTCCTGTAAATTCTGAAGCAGAAGTTAAATTATTGCTAAAGAAAATTACAGAGAGTATGATAGCTAAACAAATTGTTATTGTTTTGTTTTTATTCATACATTTTTATGGAGTTGTTTGTACTCCGTATGCTGATGTATAGAATGATGCAACTGTTCCAACTGGAACTGATACCTCTACTATAACATCTACTTGCATTCCGGCCACTAATGGATTAAGATCTGACACCATATTAAGTTTTGGTGTAGAATATATTCCAGCTCCAGTTAATAATACCGTTGCAGGGTTACTTGCTTGCGTGGAGGAAATTCTTACATTGTTTGCTGTAGGAATTGTTCCTGAGGGTACACCTATCCAGTCAGCAAACTTCATTGCTAAATTTGGTTCATTAGTTGGCAATGTTACATGAAATGTGTATATCCAACCACCAGCAAATGTACCATCTGCTGTAGATGTAGTTTTTGTTGAAGTAACTGATGTCACATTTAATACGCCGACACCTTGTGTTACTTCGCCTCCAACCTCACCCTCATTATTAGAACCTTCTGATTCTAATGTAGCAAAACTCAAAACTTCACCAGGATACCACGTTCCGCCAATATTAGACCAAGCAGAGAAATAATATGTCGTGCCTGCTGTTATTGCAGGAAGATTGCTTGGAACTCCTGTGGTTGTGACTGACAAAAGAGAAGCAGAGAATGGCACGTTAGCTCCAATAGCCCCAAGGTCTGGTGTTGAATAAACTCCAGATGGAATTGTTGAGCTTGTGGTAACAAATGGTGATAGTGAAACCCAGAAAGAATGTCCTATAGCTGATGCATTTCCATTTGTGCCATTTAATGTTGCGTCAATTGAAGTTATGGTTGTAGCTGTATTAGTAACAACATTGGCAACAATTGGGATTAATGGGGATGTCACAATGTTTCCATCAAGTGCAACTTGTGTTTGTGCAAGTGCTCTGCCATTTAAAACTGCACCAGTTTGGATAATAATTTGTTTTGCAGTTAAAATATTTCCCTCAAAAGTGGAATATGTTCCAAGTGTTGCTCCGGTTTCACCTCCAACTTGCCAAAAGATATTTTCTGCTTTAGCACCACCTGCAAGTAAAACTTTAATACCCGATGGTACACTTCCTTCCGATGCAATGTTTAAATTTCCTGAAATTTGGAATATCCAAACATCACTGGCACTTCCAGATAATGTTATATTTGTTGGGATATTTACATCAGTACTCCATTTATATAATCCTGGAGCAAATGTTATACCACCAATGTTTCCAGCTCCCAATTCAGTTGCTGTTGGATTTGTTCTACCACTAGCATCTATGTATGCTGTTTGCATATCTAACACTGCATTGTCTACTAAAGTTTTGTTTGACAATGGTGGATTTCCAGCAAAACATGTTTGATCTCCACTGCCGACATAACCTGCATCAACTCCATAAATTGTTCCAGTTATTTCAGAACAAAATATAGTGTTCATAGAAGCTGCTGTGGTTGCACTAGACCCAATATTTCCTGTTATAGATGTTGTGTGACTTCCTGTATTAGTAATTCCTGTTTGAGATAAAATAGCAAAATTTTCTGCTGACAAAAGATTGACTAAACTAATTTGGCTTCCTGGAATAAAAACTGTTGCAGGATCTCCGGTTAAATTTGTGTTTTCTGCTGTTACAATTTTACCATTTGCTAATGTGACAGTTGCTGTAACTCTTGTTGCGGAAACATTTTGTCCATATTCTGTTTGTCTAACATTTGTCCAATAGCCGTCAGTAACATAATCAAATGTTCCAGATACATCAAATGGTGAAGAAAACTGAGTTCCTGTTATATCTGTATTAAATTTTGCTATAATTGCTGTGTTGGTTTGCAACAAAGTAGTTCCTGAAAATAATTGCACAGCCACAGATGTAGCTTGATCAAAAGTTGCATCAGTTAAACCAAAGCCAGCTGTGTAACCTTTTACTCCGCTTGCATCCATAACTCCAAAATCCTCAGCATTTAATGTACCAAGTGCTGTTGCATTACCAGAAGTTGTTGACCAAGTGCCTGACCTTGCTCCTCCTTGATAATTATCAGACCAAGTGCCAGACATTGTTCCATTTTGGGCAATGGTTCCCGTCATAGTCATTGTTGTAAGTGGTGTAACAGCATCTTGCGTTGCTGTATAATCTGCTGTTAAATTAATTGTGTTTCCATAAACTGTTCCCGAAGTAATTGTCCATAAATATGTATTTGCGCTAGCTGGGCTTCCACCATTACCTGTAAGATTTCCTAAGCCATCTTGAGCTAAGGTCATATCGTGGGGATAAATTATGCTTTGATATTCTAGGCCGACAACGTAAACTCCTGAGACATTATATTGGGGCAATGGTATGGCTAGTGCAGGGAAAGACATTGCAAGCAAAGGTAGCATTAATAATGTTGATAATATTTTTTTTGTAATATTTTTTTTCATAAGTTTTACCCGGTTAAATAATTTTTTCTTAAAAGTTTAATTTTGCAAATAAAATTATTTGATTGGGCTAATTTATATTTAATTTTATTTTTTAATTTACGATATGTCGACCATTTTATATCGTAGGTCATTAATTTATTAATATTTTTTTATTGTTTGATTTGCTGATTTTTTTAGAGATATCTTCCCAATGACATTTTAGCTCCTCTACAAATTCAGCTATTTCTTCTTGACCGATATTTTTTAAAACTTTGTATTTATCTGAAACCTCTTGTATTATTTTGTGATATTTTTCTTGAGTTAAATCAGTTAAATTTTCTATTTGTTCTAAAATATCCCTTCTTGCTTTAAGTGACCAGGACTTTACTTTTTTGCGATTTTTTTGTGCATTTTTGCCTCCATATAGAAAATATGCTCCAGTTGCTCCAGCAATTAAAGTTGCGATACCTGCTGTAGCTAATATATTTTTTGCAATAGAATTATTTTTCATAAGTTTTTTTATTTAATAATTTTTTAATGAATGATAAAGAATGCATAATAACCGAGGCAAATATTAATTGACTATATTTTGCTTTGGTTTTTATGTTCTCTATATCTTCTGCGACCTTTTTA
>MHPU01000002.1:0-5074 GCA_001820485.1 Candidatus Staskawiczbacteria bacterium RIFOXYD1_FULL_32_13 | reverse complement strand
TTTGATTTTCAGTTGTATTTACCAATGATTTTAAGATTTTGATGGTAGAAATTAAGTATGTTATTAAAAATCCAAAAATTATCATAACAGTAATCAGAAAAATACTTAAGGTCATAAATAAAATATTTGTAACAATTGTTGTATCCATATACTTCTTTTGTCGTTTTAATAATCAGTTTCTTGCAATTTTTAAATTGTTGCTAATTCTTTTGCATTGCTTAATTCGATTTTGGTCTGTTTTGATATTTTCTTAAGATTTATTTTATAACCTATTTCTTTTATGTCGCTTGCAATACTTTCTGTAACTAAAACTTCAAGAAATATTATTAATGAAATTGAGGTAATAAAACCAGCTGGAGTCATCAGAACCAAAACAAATTCTTCAATAATCAAGCTTGCCAGAGTTATTAAATTGTTTAAAACATATTCTATTATCATAAAAATATAATGCTAAATTGTTTAAAATGATTGTTGTAATACATATGCCGAAATTTTACAAACAATCTTACAAGTAACAAAAAATCACTAATAATTTAGTGATATCTTGATTCATTTAAGATTTTTTAATATTTGAGTTTTTCTTGCAGAGCGTAAAAAGCTGGTTTGGGTTTTAAATCTTTATCCCACAACAAACTATTGCCATAAACTAAAGGATATCTATCTGATTTTGTGGTAGAACCATATAAATCTGTGATTCCCCAAGTTGTATATGAGGTGCAGTTACTTTGATTGATGCAAACATCTAAAACAGTCGTATATTGATTAATCTGCTCTTCTGGATCATCAGCAATCACATCAATCTCTGATATACGAACTAAGAGCCCAAGTTTGTTTAAAATTTCCATATGTTTTTTTAGTTGATCTTTGTTTATATAATCTCCGTCGCCATATATATGTGCTTGAAATCCTATGCCATCTATAGGTACTTTTCTTTCTTTGAGTCTTTTGACCAAAGAAAGTAGGGCGTCCCAACGCTGGCCATCATTTTCAAGACCATAATCATTCAAATAAAGTTTACTAGAAGGATCTGCTTTGTGAGCTATTTCAAATGCAAGGTCAATATATTTTTCTCCCAGTGCTTCAAACCAAATATTTGGTTTAAGCCCTGTGCCTTTATTTTCATAAAGAGAATTTTTATTTGATAAAAATTCATTTATTACATCCCATTCTGCAACTTTGCCCTTATAGCGACCAACTACATTTTCTATGTGTGAAATCATAATTTTTTCTCGGTCGTTTATTAAACTATTTGTCATCCAATCTGGTGTGCTTTTATCATAGAGCAGAACGTGTCCGTGTACAATTATATTATTTTTCAAGGCAATATCTACAAGTGAGTCCGCTTTGGTAAAGTCGTAAGTATTTGGCAAGGGTTGAATAAATGATGGTTTCATACTGTTTTCTGGTGTTATTATGCTAAATTGACTTAAAGCTAATTCTCTATATTTAGGATTAATTAAAAGAGGCTCTAAAGCTATAGCCGATCCAATTTTTAGTTTTAGATAATTAGCTACTGCTAAATTACGTAAACTATTAAAATTATTTTGATTAATAGCAAATAATGGGGCATTAATGATTTTTACACTTCCCTGATTAATTGCTTTTGCATTTAATGAGGCAAGTATCCATCCAGAGCTGTTAGGATCTCCATCTGTTCCAAACCAGATTGTATCATTTTCAAAAATGCTATGATCTGGCATATTGCCAATTACATAATCATCTATTAAAAAAATAATCTGATCTTTTATATGTTCAATAGAAATTGTTATTTTAGAGGGAAATCGAACTTTAAAAGTTCTCACATCTATTGAATTAGAAGAGCTTCCATCCCAAATTCGCGTGGTTAAAATATTTTTTGTAAGATTAATATTAATATCAACACTGGGGGTTTCACTTCTCCATTGATCATAAATAATTGGAGGGCTTGAATACAATCTAAGAGAGGCCTGTTTGTCAATTTCTAATAATTTAGCTGTAATTTTAAAATCCCCTTTTATTAAAAGATACTCTCCACTTAAGTTTATTGGTGGGTTTTCTTGACCTTGCGATCCATCTTGATGAACAATTATACGTCCTAATGGCTGAAAATGCACGCCATTGTCGCTTAGTGTGGCTCCAGGGAAGCTTGACCAGTCATTGCTTTTTAATAAATCAATGCCCATATTTTGATCATCAATATATTTATAAATCCCAGCAATAATAAGTATGATTACAATTATAAAAGCAGGCTTTAAAATTTTTATTAATTTATGTGATTTTTTAATCATATTATTAACTAATTTTTAATTTGTTTGGCGATGCTTTCAAATTTAGAGGTTAACTTTTTTACATATTTTTTAAATACATCGTCCATTTGTTTTTTTATAATTTCATATTTACTAGGATTTTTGCTTTTTAATCCGTACATATTTTTAGCCAGTCGTGCTCTAATTCTGCCCAAACATGATTAAATATTGAAAGTAGCTGTATTTCGCATCTTAAACCTTTAAATTTTTTGTATTCGCTTAATTGCAATCTTTTATGGTCCATTTTTATTATAATATGTTTAGCATTGTATCCATTAAGTTTTTCAAATTCTTCAATACTAATTATGTTTGGTAATTCTTTTTGCAAGTCTTGTATAAATTTTTCTTTGTCGCTTTCTAAATAGAAAACAATTCTTATTCCAGCTAGGTCATTAATATCTTCTAAATTTTTATACAGTTTCTTTTCTTTGGCTTTTCTTATTATTTTTTCTTTTAATCTATCTATGCTTTTGACTCTATAAAATAATTGACATTTATAGTTTTTTTCGCTTAAAAGATCGCGGAATAATTTATCCATTGCCAAACAAAAATCCTCATATAAAGGTCTTTTTGTTTCAAACTTTTTTACTAATCTCTTAGAATACAAATTCATTATTATTTTATCTTATGCCGATATTATTGAAATCATATTTTTTTATGATAAGTTGATATTATTTTTATAGCTTTTTTTTATAAGGCGAATTAGCATAAAAATTATAAGTCCAATGAAAAATGTTAGAAGCACGCCAATTAATATGCCTTCTAGCATTATTCCTGGATTATCACTTTTGCCTAGTAAATTTGAAATGAAATTATCCATCATGTTGTTTTGAGTTGAGCCTACTTGGCTATTTGAGGGATTAGTAACTTGTCCATTTAATATTTGAAAATTGTTTGTTTCATTAGTATTATTTGTGTTTTGTGATGGATTTTCGCCGGTTGTTAGAGTACCTGTAATTTCTGAAGCAAAAGAATTTTGTGCAATAAACACTGTAAAAGTTAAAAATAATGTAATTGATAAAAATTTATTTAATTTATTTTTCATTTTATTTAGTTACTGGAATCGCTGGCTAAAATTCCTATTTTATTAGCCAGCGAACCTATAACTTTTTTCTATTGAGTCTTAATTCCATAACTAGTTGAATATGATCCCGCAGTGGTTCCTACAGGAATTTTTATTTGTACTGTTATTTGTACTTTTCTTGTGCTAGATACATTATCTAAATCACCAGTAAGATACATTCCAGAGCTATAAGTATTACTAGAGGCAATTGTAACTGCTGTTGCTTCGCTATAAGCATTAGAGGACTGTGTAGAATAAAATCTCATATTATTTGAAACTGGAATTGTCGCAGAACTATTTGTACTTAACCAATTAGAAAATTTCATCATTAAGGTTGTTTCATTAACTGGAGCTGTTATATCAAAAACCCACTTCCATCCATTTGTATATGTGCCGTCAGCTTTAGCTGAAGTTTGTACTGGAGTAATTTGATTTATAACAATTGGAGATCCAGCTTGAACTGTTCCAACTAATGTGTCAGTTGTTGAGTTTGATGAGTCAGTAACAATTATTGATCCATATTGGCCAGATCCATTAGACCCATGAAAATTACAATGATATGGATATGTTCCAGCTGTGCCAAGTACTAAACTAAATGAAGACCCAGGGCTTAATGATCCACTACTAAATAGTCCAGTATCCGAAGTTACTGTGTGTGATGAACTGCCAGCATTTACCCAAATTATTGTTGTACCTACTGGAACTGTTAATGTTTGAGGAGAATAGTTGTTATCATACACATAAACAGTAGATGTCGCAGCACTAATAGATGCTAAAGGCAGAAGCAATGCAAAGGAACTTAAAAACGCTAACATTTTTATCTTTTTGATTAAATTAATTGTATTCATTTTTTTGTATTTGCTATTATATGTTTTGATATTCATTTTTTAGCAAATATTTAATATTATTTTTCTCGACCTTTGTCATTATTTTATGATAGGATTCTGGCAAAGCTCAAAAGAATTTTTTGTATAAATTCAAGTAATACAATTTTTTTCGTGATTATTGACATCATAATTTTTACGTTTTTTTGTTAATTTATTTTTTATTTTTTAATTCTATAACTTCTTTTTCTAATTTCTTAATATAAATTTCTAATTTTTGGGTTTTTTCTGTTAGTTTATTCTCAAGGTTTTTAGTGTGGTCTACAAGAGTTTCAGCTACAACCATCATATCTGTAATATCTTCAATAGCTAAAAGTACAATTGGCGGAAAAGACATTTCATCGGTACCATCTTTTTTGTCAAAATGAATTCTGCGAGCATTTAAAACCATTACTTTTTTCCCAATAAAAGGAAATTCGTGTGTTACTTCAAAACCTTTAAAAAATGTATTTTGAGGTAAAATATCTTCAAGAAGTTTTTTTAATGCAGGAATATTCCATTGTCCATTTCCAAGTTCATAAACAACTTTACTTTCTGTGTCTTCTGGTTCCACGTGAAATGTTTTATAAAATGGCTCATTAGCTACAAGCACTTTAAAATCTTTATCTAAAACTAAAACAGG
This sequence comes from Candidatus Staskawiczbacteria bacterium RIFOXYD1_FULL_32_13, assembly GCA_001820485.1. Lineage (GTDB taxonomy): Bacteria > Patescibacteriota > Minisyncoccia > Minisyncoccales > Staskawiczbacteraceae > XYB1-FULL-32-11. Next base: position 220 of record MHPU01000002.1, on the reverse strand, counting down.
TTCTCTGACTACATCTACTACAGTTCTTATATATGTCCAACTTCTTTGCCATAATTTTTCAAAATAATCAGAATCAATTCTCTGATTTCCTTCTTTTGATTCCTTCAGTTCTTTACCTTCTTTTAAATCTTTTAAATCTTTTAGCTCTTTACCTTTCTTTGGTTCCTTACCTTCATTTGGATCTTTTGGTTCTTTACCTTGTTCTAAATTTTCAATATTT
>MHPU01000001.1:3403-6886 GCA_001820485.1 Candidatus Staskawiczbacteria bacterium RIFOXYD1_FULL_32_13 | reverse complement strand
GTTTTGAATACTTAACTATATTCTCGAGAAAGCTATGCATCGCGATATTAAATGTTTCATACTCAAAAGAACATTGGAAATTTTCACCCACATTATATAAGCTAAATGTTACGCCTTTTTTCTTTAGTAAATCAAAAAACAAATGAGAGAGACCAAGTAAAAAATTCCTGAGATTATGATTATCTGTAATAGCAAGTATTGAGGTAGTATCGCGAAGTAAATTATATCCACCGATATGATAATCTACTAAACGAATCTCTTTTGAAAGTGCGCAAATATCTTCCGCAAAATCATCAGGGTTCTCTTGTATATTTTTCTTTACCGACTGAATAAATTCACCGTAATTCTCGCGTCCTTCAGCTCCTAAAATACATCTTTCTACGATGCTTTTTTGATTTCCATGAATCTTAATTATATTATGCAAGTAATCATCCGTCATTTCTTTAACTTTATGCGATGTTTGCGCTACAAAATCCTTCAATACTATTTCGATGACAGAAATGAAAGTATTAAAAACTTTATTACTGTTTGTAATCCTCTCCTCATCCGCTATCAAAACTTCTAAAGTTCCAAATTCAACATTTCTACGATTGTAACGAGTCTTATTTCTATTTTCATTTTCCTGATCAGGGGTAATAAAATCAGCAGGGAATGTATTTACTAAAATATCATTATTTTTATTTGTAATCCTTAGATAAATCACAATTTAGCAACTTCCTTAGAAATCAATGAGATAAATTCATCATATGACCCATTTTTTCTATATAAGGAAACCCGACTAATCCATCGAAATCCTGCACAGATGAGTAAATAATATAGCGTTTTTTATTTTTATAAACGCGCTTTAACTCATTAATAAGGCCAAGCCCCTCCTTTTTGCCAAAAAGCTTTTTACCAATATCTTTATAGTCAACAAAAATTATATTAGCCCACTGCACATCATCATTCTTTTGAAGAGATAATACATCATCGATTTTTCGAACTTCAAAATTATTCCGACGCAAATTTGTTACAATCTGACAATCTTTATCATCGATAAAAAGGATTTTAGCAATTTTTTGCACATCATGAAAATCTTTTGGCATTTTATTCTCATACTGAGAAAGAACCCATGCTATAAGCAAGGTCAATCCAATAATAATAATTGCTAATATTTTCGAATCCGAGAAAAAATAAGAAACAATTGCCACAACCAGTCCCATTAGAGAAATTAAACCTTCATTTTTATTAATTTTTCCTATCATGAAATTTGTTAATTAACCCCGCATTCTCAACTTAAGTTTTATAATCTTACCAAATTCCACCCCATTAAGAAACCAACCAAAAATCCCGCAGGGATGCGGGGGGGTCTGGTTGGTTTCCATTAATTAGCACTTTGAGTACTCTAACAATTACTTACTATTTAGAAAACAAATTTGAGTAGCCTGATACATATTTATTCAGGAAAATTTACCCCAATCGCGTGGAATAAACCAATCATAAGGAGGGTCCCATGTAATATAATCAGCAGGTTCAAATTTTTGCTCAAGAACTTCAAGGGAAATTATCTGATCTGGTAAAATAGATAAATTATGAGTTCCCTCGGGGCTATCAAGGTCATAGAAATGATATCTGTCAGGATTTATTGATAGGTTTCTTCTTGATGGCCCAAAATCAAAAGGAATACATTCTCTTTCAATAATCCCCTTTTCTTGTGAATTGAACCGTAGCTTCACAAATTTTAATTCCGCAATTGCTTTTAAAAAATTATTGTGAATATCCATACATAAAAATATTTTATTAATTATTACCCCTCTCTAATTGCAACATCTTTCTTAAGCTTACCAAATCCCACCCCATTTTGAAACAAACAAAAAATCCCACAGAAATGCGGGGGTTTATAACTGAACCTTTGTCGGCTCAAGAATATTTGGAACCTTTAACCCCCTACTAAAAAATAATACCTCCTTCCCTATTTTTGCCTCGCGAGCTGTATGAAAAAATGAATATTCAATTTTCTTACAACCGCTGTATAAATTATTTATTTCTGAAACATTATCATAGGAAACTATCCAATTAATATTTTTTATTTTCTTAATCGCATTACTAACAGCCTCATGGTCACCATACTCATAAGCATTCATATACAAAGATTCCCCTTTTAAGTAATATGGGGGATCAAAATAAAAAATAGTTGAAGAATTTTTAGATACTTTCTGAATTTCTTTGATTAACTCAAGCGCATCGAGATGGCGGAGATTTATTTTCTCCTTATGTGCTGCGATCTTTCGAATTCGCTCAATAAGGCTTGTCTTATTAAATCGACAATCCATTTTATAATATCCTTTTTGATATAGACCTCCAATTATCCCCCCATCAAGAATGCCAGATCGATTTGTCCGATTAAGAAAAAAGGTTGAGAATCCAAGATCCAAAAGCGAAGCATCTTTTTTATTCCTTTGAACCTGCTTGAGCTTCTTCCAATTTTTAACACTAACTTCAGTTTTCTCAATCAGATCGCAAAATTCATCCGTATGCTCTAATATTGCATACCAAAACGCGTAAATAGAGAGATCAAAATCATTAATCGTAATTTTTGAAACATGCCCCTCTAATAACAAAAACAAAGCCACACCCGCCCCTCCCGCATATGGTTCAACATAATGCCCACTAATATTGTTGGTTTCACAAACTAAAGTAACAAATTTTGCCAATTTGTTTTTACCACCAGGATATCTTAAAGGGGAATAGAAGGCCATGATTATTTTTTAAAATAATGATCTAAAATATCCGCAACTATTTTAGATGTGGCCAAAATACCCTCCCTTGTATATTCAATATTTCCATGAGCATATTTTTGCAAAATAGCATTTAAATTCATCCTGTCTGAAAGCCAATCATTTGTTAGTGATAAGCTATTTTTATCGGTCTGATTTAAATTATTTTTAGCTTCTTTTAAAAATTTTGACGCAACCTGATCATCCTCCACCGCGCCTTGATAATACATCCTTGCAGCAACTTCAATCAATAAGCGAAGTGCCATCCCGATAAACGGAAGAACGGCGTCATCCTCTTTGGTTCTCGTATCAATATCCACCAATGCGCGGTATAAATCATTAACCTTACCTGGTTTCAGCATAAGCGCCCGACCAAATAACTCATTGGACATTTTTGTTACTGGCGTTTTCCGAATCCTTTTCTCTTGAAGATCGCCTTGAATATCCAAAACCATATTCTTTCTTGCCGCATCAAATTGAACCACCCTCCCTTCTAATTCAGGATATTTCTCTAAAAGAATTTTCTTCAATTCTCCGCGGTTATCACGCGTTGTTACGGCTTTATCTTTTATAAGTGCTGGGACTTTCCCAAGAATTTCTTTTGCGTCTTGCTCAGAGTAGTTAGAAACGATACCCTTTTCTTGATCCACATCGAAACCTATCTGATTAAGATTTCTTTTCGTTAAAACTTCATCCTTTACAAATCTTTTATTAAGTAAAGGATTGT
>MHPU01000001.1:0-3375 GCA_001820485.1 Candidatus Staskawiczbacteria bacterium RIFOXYD1_FULL_32_13 | reverse complement strand
TGCTTTCGTTCGATATTAGTCAGGGCCGTATTTACATCACAAATATTACAAGGAATTTTAGTTAGTACCCTTAACTCGTTTGGTTCAAGTTTAAAAAATAACCCCCCTCCAAGAGATGCATACAAATCTTCACTCTGTAGGTACTTTAGTACTGCAATTCTACGATTCCCATCGTAAACAACAAATCTTCCGTCTACATTTACTACAGTTGGAAGTTCACTAAAATCATAATAACTACCCATCTCAGATATAAGATTTTGCAAATTCCACTTTGTAGGATTCCCTGCTATTGCCCTCTTAATAATCTCATGATCTGTGCTATCTACATTAATTGGATCCCGTGGATTCTCTGACCAAAGATGCAGATCATCAAGTTTAATTTCTTGTATTTTTTGCTTAGCCATAGAATAGAACTTCCCTCAATTCGCCTCTCAATTTATATATCTTAATATCTTACCAAATCCCACCCCATTTATAAACCAACAAAAAATCACGCGGGGATAATGGATTTTCCCGGCACATTTAATCTATATATCACCGATAACGCCCAAATCATAAATATCCAGCTTCCCGTCATTATTTAAATCGGTACTATCAAGCGTTCCTCGTTTCTCATGCAATCCATATATCAATTTTAAATATTTACCCAAAACTATACGCGGAACCTCGTATTGTTTCTCTTTCTTATACCATTCAAAAGGATCCCTCCCTGACTTTTCCAAATTACATTTCTTGCAAGCCTTTACCATATTATCGATAGTATCTAAATCTATCTTCTTTTTAGGAATAATATGCTCCCATTCAAGATTTTCTAAACTATCGCAATATGCGCATACATTATCAGATTCCACAAACATCTTATTTTCACGCAAAATTTGGGATGGCTTAATATGCTCATCCTTTAATTTCTTATAAGTATGCATCACAAACCCATAATTTTTCCGATCCCCAACCGCACTCCCTGCGATTAATTTCGCATACTCCCAATAGATCAAATCTCGTATTGTTTTTACTGAAGCGTGTGGCATATATTTCTTTTTATTCCGCCTCCTGATATAATACATTAAAAGGCGTATGTTTTCCAACAAATCATTCACTTCAATATCTGCAAAAATATTCCTGTTTATACAACTGACAGGCATTTTTACGATCTTGACAAACTCTTCAAGTGCTGGTATGTTGCCTATAGGCAACATACCAGCACTTGAAGAGCCTTCTCTTGACATTATTTACGCTTAAGCTCTATACTTAAATTGATCGAAAGGTCAAGAACTCTGTAGCTTGGGGGCTCCGCAAGGAGTCCCCTTGGCTTAAAAGACCACGTCTGTTAGATGTGGTCTTTTAATAAAGGCTTATTTAATTTTATCCTGAATGCCTTGGGGGATCTCTCTTGGCCAACAGATAAATTCTCGAATCTTTTTAATATCAAAAATAGGGACTCCCGAATTGGCGAGCTCAACCGAAACCCTCCGAGCAGTTGCAAATAAAAATACTTTTTTACCGTCATTAAGTAGCTGGATGACTGGATCGGCAAAATCACTATCACCGCTCCATAAAATAAAGCTCTTCGTATGGTTATTACCAAAATCAAAAAGCATATCCCTGCCTATCTCAACATCGAAATTACACTTTTTATCCTCAATATAAAAAATCCCTTGTTTATTAAGATCTAATAATTTTCGATTAAGGAATTCTATAGTCTCGACAGAAAGCTTTAATAATAAAGCCTTCTTAATGAAATGTTCTAATAGCGCTGGCGAATTTGATTGGATACTCGTAGCATCGATGGAAATGTTCATTATCTTTACCGGCTTCGTTTTTAAACCATAACGCAATTCGCTTGCAGCTCGTATCCACTCCTCGGATCTTTGATCTCCATTTAATGTTCCGTAATATATTTTTGTTTCTTTTACCTGGTCGAATGAATCGAGAAATTGTTTTAATCTTTTTAAATCAATATGCCAACCAAGACGATCCTGCCAATGAATGACATTAGCATAGTCAATATAAATATTAGAGTTACCATCAAAAATTTCCTCCAGCTCAATAATAGTCTGTGGGAATATTTTTCCTAATTTTATAAGCTTATCCGTTCGTGGGTTAAACATACTCAATCCTACCAAATTCCACCACATTTATAAACCGGGCCTAAAGGGGTCAGGTACCTTTGATTTGCCTTCCCCGCTTGCGTACAGGTCAAGGAAGCTCTGGATTCCCGTTTTCACGGGAATGACAGCTCGATAAGATCCTGAAACAAGTTCAGGATGACAATCTATCGTTCAAAAACAACCTTGCCACCCGTAGCTCCTCAAACGTAAAGCCGGGCCCAAGGAGGGACTGGGCGGGGGTTAATAGCATACTCCCCTTCTTTTTATACACTTCCTCCAGCTCGGCCGTAAATGGGGCCATGTACCAGCTCCATAAGTTGACAGTTGCACGGGACATTGCAACAATACCACCAGAACATGTAGCAACGACCAACATAGGAGGTGACGACTAATGAGCTACACGGAAAAAGATGCCGCAAAAGATACCGGTTCTTCGAACAAAGAAGTTTCTCGGGCATGGCATAGCGCCAGAGACGACGCAGCTTCGGGTGGCGAACTGGAAGAGCGCAACGAGCGAAAGGTGAGCGATTCGGAGGGTGGGTCGCTCCTCTACTCCATATTCAAATCCGTTTTTGGGAGCAAAGATTAACATGCTCCCGTCAGTCCCAAGAGCCGCGCAATGCGGCTCTTATTTTTTCCCATACGCTATGCTTTTTTAGCTCAGCATTAATACGCTGACCAATATACCAAGTAAAATAGGTCGAAAAGCTTATATTTTTATCGACTGGATTTTTATTCGAAAGAAACTTTTCCACAGCAACAGGAATATCGCCTATTATTTCCGCATAAAGACGATCTCTGGTTATATCATCAAACCCAAACTTCTTTTTTTGAAGCGCATTCTTAATGAGTGGCTCAAGATACTGCTGAATTATCGGGAAATCACCCCTGCCAGAAAGAATCAGCTCAAGCTCTTCGCGTGGAGTTTTAGATTGAAATTGCAAATAATCCATATATTAAAGTATACCACGCATTAATATGGTCAGGTACCTTTAATACGCTCCTTGCCGATGAGCGATGCGGATAACAAGTACGACGAGCTCGCCTTTGTTTATTCTGTAGATGACCCGATATGGCCAAGCGCGTACCGACCACTGGCCTGCGTGTTCTCCTTGCAACTTTTTTCCGGCAAAAGGATCTTTGCTTAATTCCTGCAAGGTTATGATCACCCGCATTCTGATCTTCTTATCAAGCTTTTCGAGGTCCTTTTGTACGCTTTTTGGCAGAATGATCCGATACTGCATAGTTTTTAGATGTCTTACCCGCT